>DBRI01000009.1:0-42087 GCA_002306295.1 Patescibacteria group bacterium UBA1372
CAATCAAAATCAACATTAATATCATAACTTACAAATTTATATGCCTTATACCAAACAAACAGTTCATTTATGCTTGGAATCGGTCTGGCACAACTCGGTGTATTAGTTGGCATAGGACTGCTTGTAATTACAGGTGTACTCGTTGCTACTATCAATCTTGCGGTACAATTATCACTCGTTCCACATATACACTCATAGCCAGTTGGTGGTAAAGACGTTGTACATTCGGTCTCGTTTATCGATTTACACAAACTTCCACACCAAGTACAATCATTACTACTGTCACAACTTAATGATATAGTCGGAGTTGGAGTCTTGGTTGCGGTTGGAGTAGGAGTTCTGGTTGGTGTTTGCGTCGGAGTCTTAGTCGCAGTTGGTGTAGGAGTCTTAGTCGCAGTTGGTGTTGCGGTCGCTGTTAATGTTGGAACTCCCGTTGCAGTCGGTGAAACTCCAGCAATTTGAAGAATTGTTGTTGGCAAACCGCCACCAACTTTTTCCAAACTATAATAAACATCAACACCTTCCGTATTTGTACCATAAACAACATAATCCAAACCACTTATAAATCCTACCTCAGCCGATCCAAAAGCCTTAACTCTAAAACCAAAACTCATAAACGGATCAGCTGGCCCCATCACTCCCGTAATCTGATCTTCTTCTTGACCCACAGCACCAACCACATCCACATATCCATAATCAGGCGTTGTCCCACTATCAATCATCTTTATTCCTGTCCCAAACTTAGTATTTAGATCAACATCCCACGAACCATCAATTTTTTTTAATAACTCTAGTTTATTCCTATCATATCTAAGTCTCTGGTATACTGCTCCAAAACCATTTCCTCCGTCAACCGTTCCCGTCAATACCAATCTAAAAGTTGTTCCTATCCCAACATTATTCAAACTAACACTCGGAGAAAACTCAACATATACTTTTTCCCCAGTAGCACTTCTCCTCAAATCCTGTTCTTGTCTAACTAACCACACACCCACCCCCAATCCAATCATCAAAATCACCAGTACAAACCACTTCTTCATACTCCATTCTATTGATATTTTTTTCTATTTACAATCCCCCACTAGCATTTCCACCACCCTTTTAGCCACATTTATCCCCGTTGCTTTTTCAAATCCCTTATACTGGCAAGCCCTGTTCACCTCCAATATAAAATTATTTCCCTGCTTGTCTTTCATAATATCTATCCCTCCATAATCAAGTTCGCACACTCTGGCCGTTTTTTCCGCCAACATTTTTTCTTCTTCACTTAGTTTCCAGCCTTCTACTTCTCCTCCCAGCGAAAAATTACTTCTAAATTCACTTCCCTTAGCACTCCTCTTCATTCCCCCAATTGCTCTTCCTCCCACCACTACCACTCTCAAATCCCAACCAACTGGTAAAAATTTCTGCCACAAATACATTCCCAGGTTTTTCTCTTCCATACTATATATATAAGCTTCCAAATTCTCTCGGTTATCAATCTTAACTACACTTTTTCCTTGAAATCCAAACGCATGCTTACAAATTACCGGATACTCAAAATTATAATTCAGCACATCTTCTTTTTTATAAAACACTCTTGTCTCCACTACCGGTATCTCATTCAACCCAAACACTCCGTGCTGTAATATTTTATCCATCCTTTCCCACTTCAAATAGCTCTCCCAGTTTACACAAAATACACCCTTACTTTTACAAATTTCAATCAAGGTATTTCTGGCAGATATATATTTCCCGCTTTTTGTTCCCGCTACTCTAAACCAAATTCCACTTACGTCCTCAAAATTTACCTCTTCTCCTCTCAAAAACACTTTTCCTCCCTGACTGCCAAATTCAAAACCCATCTCGTTATACAAATAATGTCCCACTTCCACCCCCGCTTTTTCGGCTTCTTTCTTCATTCTACCCACTTCATACTTACTCTGAGCTGCCGATAAAGTAAACACAATTATTTTTTTCACATCCATTCTCCCCAATTTTTCTTATATTTACTAATTTCTAAACCTTCCAAAAACTTTACAATTTCCATTGGCACATCTATTCCGGTTGCTTTCATAAATCCTGCAAATTGAGGTCCTTTGTTCACCTCCCACACTACTGGTCTATTTTTATCAAAATTTCTAAACGCCACATCCACACCAGCCACCATCAGTCCACATTTATGTGCCGCCCTTACCGCTATCTTTTTCACCTCTTCACTTAATTCTGCCACTTCTACCTTCCCCCCTGCCGAATAATTGTTTCTAAATTCTCCCTTACTTTGACTACTTCTCTTCATTACCCCCAGTACTTTCTCACCCAACACCAATACTCTATAGTCTCCATCATTTTCTATATATTCCTGAGCCATAAATCTTCTTCCCTCACTAATTTCTACCGGTCTCAAACTGGCTACCAAACTATCCAGTTCCATCTGGTTGTCTACTTTATATACTCTCGTTCCTCTGTCACCACCGCTTCCCTTAATAATAAAAGGAAATTTAAAATAATCACCAGCTTCTTGCCTCAAAAACTGCAAACTGCCATAAATGCTTCTGGGTACATCAATTCCTTCTTTTTTAAGCCTTAACATTTGCCAGGCCTTCAAAGCCAAAGATGGTTTCCCCTTCCACACCAACGGATCTACTACTACTGTTTTATTTTTATCAACCGCATCTAATATCAAACCCACCTCTTCCCAGTGCTTACCCGTTGTTCTAAAAAAACAAACATCAAATAGTACGGACAGGTCTTGATCTGTCCCTCTATTTTCCAAATTCTCATTTCTAATTTTCACTTGGTAGTTATTCGTATCAAAAAAAACTCTATTGTACGACACCAGTTCTACATCCACTCCCAGCTTAGTCCCTGCCCTTCTAATCATACTTAAGTGTTTACTTACTTTTCCTCCAAAAAATATTCCTATTTTTTTAGTCATCTTTACTTTTAATTCAATTTCTAATAACTGACTACCCCGCCACGGCGTGGGTCATTTCTTTTTTAACTTTTTATTTACCCTGAGTTTTATCGAAGGGACTATTTTCTTACCTACTTTAGCTGTATCCACAGCCGATATCAAAAATCCTTTCAGATCTTTTCTACCTATTAATACTTTAGTTCTTAATTTTTTTCTACTAGCCACACTCACAGCCGTCTCAATTCTTTTTCCTTTAAGCCAAAAAGTTAAGCTCACCACCGGTCTCTCCTTGCTCTTTCCCAAAGCCGACCTATAGTGTCTATAGTACAATACATTGCCTTCTTCAAGAAGCCCCAATTCTTTTGCCAAATCCTCATCTATTGAACTCCTAAAAGCTCCTGTATCTATCTTTGCTCTCACCTCAACCGCTCTCTTCTTTTTATTTTTAATTCCCACTGTTTTACTTTTACCCAAATTGACCTTAATCGTTTCCAGTGGGTTTACTACCAATCCTTGTCCATTGCTTTTAGCTTCCACTTTCTCCCAAAAATCTTCTGCAAACAAATATTTTGCCAAATTCACACCATGGTCTACCCCTTTTACTTTGATTCCCTCCACTCTCCTTATTCTACCTTTTAGTCCTGCTTTATTGCATATTTGTATTGACAATCCGGGTCTGGCATTCAATTCCAGTACCACTGGTCCCTTTTCTTTATCTAGTACCACGTCCACTCCCATAAAACCCAATCCCGGCACTGCTTCCTGACACTTAACCGCCGTTTCCAATATTTCCCTCCAATAAGGAATTTTTATTCCATTAGCTTTAATCTGTTTCTTTTTATTAAAATCATATATTTTGCTTATCACTTCACTTTTTCCCGATACTGCATAAGTACTTATCCCGGTTGCCAAATCAAGTCCCAAGCCTATTGCCCCTTGTTGTAAGTTCGATTTACCTCCTGATTTTTCCGTCGGCACCCTTAGCATTGCCATCAATGGTACTTTGTTATAAACCACCACTCTTACATCTGGTGTCCCCGATCTGGTCAAACTCAAGAACTTTGGATGAATTTTAATTCTTTCTTCTACTATTACTCCGTCTTTCATCCCATATAAACTATAAACTCCTGACAATATTTCCTTTGAGTGTAGTTTAAGGTCAGATTCACTCACCATCTCTCCATCCATTTTTCTCCACTCTCCGGCTAGCTTTGCTCTTTTTCTCACCATAATTACTCCCTCACCTCCGTATCCCGACACTGGTTTAACTACAAAATTTCCTTCCAGCTTTAGCCAATCAAAATTTTCTACTTCCTCTTCGCTTCTAAATCTGGCGATCAATTCAGGCACACTTACCCCTGCCTTTCTTAGCTTATTTTTTGTCAGCCACTTACTATCGGCAATCGTTCTGGCTTTCGGACTATTCTTCTTAAGATAGGTCTTATTTCTCTCATTTTTTGTCAAAAATTGCTTATAATCCTTTAATCTAATCATGTTTTTTAAGTTTTGAATTTTGGGTTTTGAACATTTGATATTGTTTAGAGTTTAGAGTTTAGTGCTTAGAATTTAATTCCGTATTGCTTTTGCAAATCTTTTAAATTCACTAAACCTAATCCCCTGATAACTTCCCACCCACATGTTTACTATTAACACTAACAGTATAGTCACTTCCGGAAACAACAATACTTTTTCCTGCACAAAGGACACATTCATTATTACCGCTCCAAAAATAGATAAAAGCAATGTTCCGATTGTTAACTTCTTTGCTTCTTTTTTGCTTTTAGCCAGTTGTGTCCTCACAAAATCTTCTGCCAACATCACCATAAACATAATTGGAAATATTGAAATCTGGGAAATATCAATAAATTTTAAATTTGAAGTCACAAACATCAATAATGCCGCCACCAAGCTTACGAAGGTTAAATTAATCGATCTACTTGGCCAATAGTGCAATTTCAATCTCGATGTCAGCATTCTTCCCAAAAGCGACATCGCTAAAATCGCCACAAATAAAAGTAAACCTCCGGCAATCCCCGTATTCAAAAAGGTAACTGCCATCATTGTTGGTGTAAAAATCCCATAGCCTGTTAATCCAAAAATATAATGCAATATCGACACAATTGTCGCAATCAATGGCAAAAGAAATACCAATACCATCGTGCTTGCCGGCACCCCTCTTTCAATTGCCCACCTAATCATTTTTCTAAAAGTATTTATCCCATTCCAGCTCCCCACTTCTTGTTTATTCAACACTTCTACCAATCTAGATTGTGTCCCCACATCCTTTGGTTCTGTAATATTACTTTTATCTTCAGATGGCATTTCTATCATCACTTCACTTATTGGTAACACCACCTCAATCTCAGTCTCGCCAACACCAGTCACTTCTTGTGCCAAACTTTCTTTATATCCAAATCCCACCAACCATATAGCCAACCCTACCAAACACACCACTCCCCAAATTCTTAGTTTCATAGCCGTATTCTATCATAAACCCTAATATTTTTTGTCCCGCACAAATCGGCAAAACTCTCAAATAATCCTATCTGGATTCTCAACACTCTTTTGTTTATAATATAGTATGCTAAATCTCTTAGCCAAAGTTGATATCGGTGAAAAAGTCCAGATTAGAGACGGTGTTTCTGTAGCCTCAACCTACACAGACTTTGGTACCCTTATTTCCCTCTTCGTTAAAAATTCCATTACTGTTGCCGGTATTATCTTTGTCATTCTCCTTATTTTTGGCGGTTTTAGCTTTATTATGGCCGCCGGCGGCAACGATCCCAAAAAAACCCAACAAGCCAGTCAAACTATCACTGCCGCTCTAATTGGTTTTGTGGTAGTTTTTCTTTCCTATGCTATCATTCAATTAATTGAAACCATTACCGGTTTACAAATTTTAAATCCAAATTCATAAATATGCTTCAACTTTTTGGAAATATCAAACCTCCTCCCGGAATAAGTCAATTTTCCGGTGGTTCACAAGGTGGCATAGTTTTCATTTTTCTCAACAACATTCTCAAGCTTTTAGGATTTATTGCTGGTATTTATGCTTTATTTCAAATCATTATAGCTGGCTATACTTATATTAGTGCCGCTGGTGATCCCAAAAAAAACGAACAAGCCTGGGCTATGATCTGGCAAAGTCTTTTAGGTTTACTAGTCGTTGCCGCTGCCTTTACCGTCGCCGCTGTAGTTGGTAAATTATTAAAAATTGATATCACCAATCCCATTATCTATGGACCAAACCAATAAACTAATCGCTCAAGTACAAATGCCCTCATTAGAAGGACCAGGCATTATTCCCAATCCAAACAACCCAATTGAAAATCTCGATCAAATTTTAAGTACCTTAATTGGTTTTCTTTCTATTCTTGCCATTCTTTGGTTTACCATTCAAACCATTTTTGCCGGTTACAAATATCTTTCTTCTCATGGTGACAAAGGTAAAATCGAAGAAGCTGGCCGTAGTATTACCAACAATCTTTTAGGTTTAGCTATTGCCGTTTTTGCCATCTTTCTGGTTGCCTTTATTGGTCGAATTCTTGGTTTAGGTAATATTATGGATTTACCAACCTTATTTAACAGTTTAATTAGCAACCCTTAAATGAATCCAATTTACGCTATCGAAAATCCTATTGTACCTCAAGGTGACACCTGGCTTTCCAACCCTGAAACTTTTATAAGCAATTTCATCAGCACACTATTTACTCTCTTTCTAGTTATTACTGTTATCTA
Source organism: Patescibacteria group bacterium UBA1372 (assembly GCA_002306295.1). Classification (GTDB taxonomy): domain Bacteria; phylum Patescibacteriota; class Microgenomatia; order UBA12405; family UBA12405; genus UBA1372. The sequence goes on from DBRI01000009.1 coordinate 6,635, forward strand.
CTTTGTAGTTAACATTTTCCAAGCTGGTCATAAATATATTCTTTCCAAAGGAGACAAAAACAAAGCCCAGGAAGTCAATGAACATCTTACTTATGCTTTCATTGGTGTCTTCGTTATCTTTGCCGTTTTTGCTCTACTCAAACTTATTGGATTTATCTTTGGTATCGAAGGCCTAGAAAATTTACAGCTTACCTGGCCAAGCCTCGGAGGCTCCACTCCTCAAGTAGATTATGGACCAAGAGTTTAACCAAATACCAACCTCTTCCCATCTCCAATAATTTTTGATAAAATAATCCATTAATTAAATTAAAAGTTAAATTACACTAAAAATGAATCTCGTCAAACCAGCTTTAGCCCAAATAAAATTAGAACCAAAGGGAACAGATTTTGACTCTTTACCCAATATTACTATACCAGGCATCGTATCAGGCGCCATTAATCTGGTTCTGGTACTAGCCGCCCTAGTTTTCTTCTTTATGCTTGTTTGGGGTGGTGTTCGCTGGATTATGTCTCAGGGAGACAAAGGTAATGTCGAAAATGCCAGAAATCAAATTACTAATGCTTTAATTGGTTTGGCTATCATCTTTGCCGCTTGGGCTATTATGAAATTGATTGAAACACTATTTGGTGTCAGTATCTTCAATCTCTCCATTCCTACTTTTCTCTAATCTTAATTTAAGCTAAATTCAACCCCGGCTGCCTGCCGGGGTTTTTCGTATCTTTAGCTAAAATTTGAAGACGAAGACACCAAATTTTGTCTAAAGATACAACCCCGAACGAACGTAGTGAACATCGGGGTAATTCTTTAGATATAAAAATCTTTTTATTTTATCTCTTAAATAAAGTTGTTTAAATATTTGAGTTTTTGTATTTAATATTTGTCTAGAATTTAGAGTTTAGGATTTAGAATTTAAATTGTATAATACCTCATGTCTAAAATTATTTTGTTTCTCGCTTTATTCATAAATCTTACATCTTACATCTTAAGTCCAAGTCTTGTTTATGCCCAGGATACTTCCAGTTGGGACAACGGCCGATGTACTAAAACAGTCGGTGATGTTGAAGTTGCCACAATCCAAGGTCTTGAATGTCTTTTTGCCAATGTCTTAACTGTTGTCACTTATATAGCTGGTATTAGCTTTTTCTTTATGTTTATCGTCAATGGTTTTAAGTATATCTTTAGTGGTTCCGATCAAAAACAACTAGCTCAAATCAACTCCTCTATTACTTTGGCTGTCATTGGTTTAGCCGGTGTCATTATTTCCTGGCTAGTTCTATCGTTCATTCAAAATATATTCGGTGTTAATGTCACAGTTTTTGAAATCCCCGGCGGCAATTAATTTTTTTGTACGGGCGATTCATGAATCGCCCCTCCTGGGCTTTATGATCTTCATAAACTAAGGTAAAATAACTTGTGCCAAAATTTGTCGCTAAACTATTCTCTTTTCTTATTCTTACACCTTATTTCTTACATCTTACATCTAGCGTCTATGCTGCCGCCGAACCCGGTTTAAATTTAATCAACCAACCTGGTACCCAATTTTATGTCCCCAACCAAGATACCTTCACTTGGCTTCTCTATACCCCAGGCTCCCCCGACGAACTTAATGCCTGGACTCCCACCGCCAACAGTATTGTTATCCGCCTACATTCAGAATGGACTAAAACAGGTCAAAAAATGTTAGGCACCAACGAAGAACAACTTGAAGCTGCCAACGACTGGTGTTCGGCTTTATCCAATCTAAAAGGTAGAAGTCAAAACTACTATGTCCAACCCTTCAACGAGCTCGAACACGATTACGCTCGAGTCAGTCCTTCTGGTACTCTTGATCTAAACACTGCCATCTCCAGAGCCCTCAGATTTACCAATCATCTTAGTGCCTGCCTTCCGCCTGGTATCACAATCACCTCCCCAGCTCTCGAACCTCAATCTGTCGATTTTCCTACCACTAGTGCCGCTTTTGTTCCCAATTATTCTGTTATCGCCTGTATGCCCTATAGGCTTGATACTATTGATAGCTGTATTCAAGCTGCCGCCGGTAAACCTCTTATTTTTACCGAAATCGGCGTCGATAGAGGCGGTCCCAAGTATGACGACTGTACTTTTATCCAATCTTTCTGTGATGAAGGCTTTATCAATAAAGTTTTGCAAATACCCAATCTTCTTGCTTATTTTCTTTTTACCTTTTCCCCCGGAAATTACGACGGTTACTGGGAACTTAAAACCGCCGACGTCGTCAAAGCCCTAAAAAATCAATGTTCGGCCAATATGTCAGAATTTCACTGCAAAGGTGATTCCAACAAAACTATTGAAGATCTTGTTAACAAAATCAAAAACAACCCCAAACCTCAGGATGTTGCCCCACTTCCCGCTCGCGGAGTCAACTCTGGTCCAAACTATTACAGTCGAAGCCAAAATCTTATTGTTAGATTTATTACTTGGTTAAATGGCCTTCTCAGCCGCGAAGGTGGTCAAAGATATCCTTTTAACTACAGAAACGAACAATATGTTGAAGATCCTTTTACTCAATCCGGTCAAATGGATGCCAAAATGACTAAAATCATCCAGCCTACCACCGAAGTTCTCGACCAAATCGCCACCATTAGTCAGGGAAGTACTTCCAAACAAGTAACCGTTAATCATGCCAATAAAATCGAAAACTATACCTCAAAAGAATATATAGAAGCCATTGCTAGGTTCGGCCCTGGTTTTATGTTTAGTACAGAATCCGAACATTACGACTTCTTTGAAGAAAACAGTGCTCAGCAAGCTAGGAAAGATTTTTATTATTTAAAAAGCGGTATTTCATCCCGAGTTCAATCTTATAGTCTCATTTCAGATGAGGCCGTCGACAAAGTCCTCTGCCAATTAGCTGCCTCAAGAGACCCCTCTAATCCTGCTTTTATCCAAAACCCTAAAAACCGTCTTTTTGACGAAGTTTTAGGCTATCTTACCCCCAACAAAGAAAGTGATTATGTTGATTTACTTCCGGTTGGTGGTGGCAAACAAACTGTTGCTATGCCTGATCGAACTCACACCAGACTAAGCGATGGTCCTGTTCCTATCAAAATTAGTACTATTTTTTGCATCAACGAAAACCTCCCCTCCTTTTTAGCCAAATGCTCCTCTATGGGTTACGGCTCTATTAGCTCCGATGTTTGTCGGGATGCCGCTCCCGATTGGCTATTAAATGCTGTTTCTAGTTTGGGTTTAGAAGGTGCTATTTTTAGAACTTTTTATCCCCGTCTCCGCCAACACGCTACTGTTCTTTCCCAAAATGCCTCCAGCAAAGCTTTTATCGAAAGATGTCAAGAAATGGATCCGATCAACTGCCAAGGCGAAAAAGTTTTTGGCAGTGACTTTGATGGTATCTCTCAATCCAAACGCACCCAGATACTTGACGAATACGGAGGTGAATTCTTTAAAGTTATTGCAGCCACTTGTTACACTTGTAAAGTTGACATTTTCTTTCTTACCAACCTAACCAAAGCCAACCAAACCGCCAATTTTGTTGGTCGTTATACTACTTCTTACAAATATCACTCAACAATCGACCAATCTCCTCAAACTATTTCCTATTCCAAAGATACAGTTAGCAAAACCGGTGTTTTCACCCCCGACTACAAGACTCCACTCGGCATAGATAACAAAGATCAAAAATACGATTACCAAAGAGGTAGTTTTGCTGAAAGATTTGCCATATTTGTCCGAACCTTATTATTTGGTTCGCCTTGTCAAATAACATATGTCACCGATGAAAATGGCGTTTCTATCCCTCAAAACACTTGTGATAATGATAAAAGATCAGCCCTAACTACTACTATCTATATTCCTTCTGAAGCTTTCGCTTTTGTCAACGCCACCCAGCTTCACAACAATTCCATTCTTCCTTACAAAACTCAACAAGACATCAAACAAGCCATAAACAAAGCTACCGACAACACATCGAATGATCTCAAAACCAATCTCATCCTCGGTTATCACACCGGAAACTATATTTATGGCGGCAAAGATAGTGCCAAAAATATGTTTGACAAAAATCAAGATATGTCTGCCGATCACTCTTTCGACCAAAATGCTAAAACTGTCACTACCACCAAAAACACCACAGTCGATTCTAAAATCAGAGATTATTCTCTTATGCCCTATTCCTGGCAAAAAGAAATTAATTCTCAAACCAGTGCCTCTTCTCTCTACGACAGCAATCGTCCCATCGAGGGAGATTTACCCAATACCGACCGCACCCCCAACACCGACTGGTGCCAATTTATCACTCAATCCATCACCTCCAATACCAACAGTCTCATCACCCCCTCTCTTATTGCTGCCATTATTTCTGTTGAAAGTGGAGGTGACCCTAATGCCCGCTCAAGCCAAGGAGCCATTGGCCTAATGCAAGTAATGCCCAGCGACCCTGTCGATAGAGACGGCAATCCCCTTTATTTTGACTGCGATGGTCATAGTTGTTTTATTAACAGGCCTACTTCCGCCCAGCTCTTTGATCCTGCTTTTAATATCAATTATGGTATCCGGCTTTTGTCAGGTATGATCAATTATTGGAGTAGAGATAAAAATACTCCCCAGGAGAAAATTAGAGAAGGCCTAAAGCATTACGGTCCTATGAATTACGAATACAAATATGCCGACCTAGTTCTCGCCGTCCAAGCCAACAACCCCACCGCCTGCTCGCCTTAATAGTAAGGACAGCACTTTAGTGCTGTCCATCTTATGATTTTAATTATTTTCCCAAGTTTTATTACTGTATAGCCAAAGTCATCCTGAGCGTAGCGAAGGATCTCCTCTGTTTATCTTCTGACTTTTTACTTTACAAACTTTATAAACTTTACAAACTCTCTTATGTTAAAATAATCCATGCTATCTAGCCTTTTATCTCGTCTCAACCACATCAATCCTAGTAAACCCAAAACCAACTATCTCAAACTCGCCAAATCTTTAGTTGCCATTTTTATTTTAATTTCAGTTACTCTTAAAATCATCCCTATCTTTGCCCAAGATACCCCACCTCCCGAAGATACCGTCGATACCTCTGTTTGGGACGATTTTGCCAGCAGCCAACAAGAGGCTCGTAGCAATATTTCTGCTCAATCGTGGGGTAAGGCTATGTTTGAAAACACACTCACTGATGTCCTCGAATCTCAAATAGGAACCATTCCGACAACTTCTGATATACAACAATCTATTACCGATAACGGCGCTTATATCCCAGGTGGTATGCTTGGTGCCACCAACAATCTTATCGCTCAAACCTATACTCAACCAGCTTCTGGTGTTCAATATCTAGCTCAGCTCAAAGACAATTTACTTGGAGTCAAGCCTGCCTACGCTCAAGGTGTTGGTTTTGTCGGACTCGAACCACTTCTGCCCATCTGGCGAGGTTTTCGAAATATAGTTTACTTGCTTTCAACAGTTTTTTTTGTTGTTCTTGGCATTATGGTTATGTTCAGATTAAAAATTAACCCCCAAACCGTTTTAACTGTCCAAAATGCCGTTCCTCAAGTCATTACTACTCTCTTATTAGTTACCTTCTCTTATGCTATTGCTGGGCTTCTGATAGATCTAACCTATTTCATTCAAAACGTTGTTTTAATTCTACTCTTTCAAGTTCAGGGTAAAACCCTTAATCAAAATCTTTTCAGTGAATTTACGGGTCTTCCAACAATACTTAAACAATTTAATTTTAAAAACCTTTCTGATGCCGCATTAGGTGATATCTTTAGGTTAACAGCCTTAGCTCTTCCTGGTAAATTAATTTTCATCCTCGGAACAATTTTAGGTGCTCTTATTGGTGGTGTTATTGGACTACTTGGAGGTCCTATTGGAGCAGGTGTTGGTGCTGTAACTGGACCACTCATTTTTATGATAATACTGACCATTATTATCATAGTTTCATTACTAGGGTTCTTTTTTGGATTAATAAAAGCCTATGTAAACATCATCTTCAAAATCGTGCTTGCTCCATTAGAAATTGGTCTTGGAGCTATCCCAGGCATGAAGATTGGCTTTAGTTCTTGGTCAAACAACCTTTTTGCCAATCTTTTAATTTTCCCAATATGTTTAATATTTTTAGTTATCGCAAATATTATTATCGAAAAAACTTCAGGAACATCAGGACTCTGGGCTCCAACCATGGTCAAATACAATCTCCCAGGAACCTTAACCAGTCTTGTTACAGGAACAAGTGGTGGTCTTGTACCTATTGCTGTTGGATTTGTCACCGTTCTCATGATGGGTAAACTTCCCGCTATGATCCCTCAAGTCTTCTTTGCAATTAAACCTAGTGGACTTGAATCTGCTATAGGTCAAAATATGCAATCAATAGGAAACTTTGCTAAATCTATACCCTCCAGAGCACAAGCTACAGGAGAAATGATTTACAATTACGGTAGTTTTGTTGGTAGTTTAAGAAGTGGAAATTCTCTAGGTCAATCACTAGGTCTTATATTTGGCGGTAATAGATATTTAACTTCACACCCTGATGTTGCAGATCGCATCGGGGCAAACAGAAGTACCCAAGTGCAAGGTACTCCCACAGACGAAGGTACTACACCAAGTGCTCCTACATCACCAGGGAGAGGAGGTAGACCATAATGGATATCAAAAATAAAATCACTAAAACATCTCTCACCTATTCTGCTCCCAAAACACCCGGAAACAAAGGTAGACCAGAAATCTCAAACCAGTAAATCAACACTACTAATTCAGCTAGTTTATCTCCTCTTACCACCACTTCCACTCATCGCGGCTTGAGCAATCTTATAAAAGAAAATTGCTTTAGCCTGCTCAATTCCTTGCCAAGCTTTAACCACATCAGCTTCACCCATCATCATTCTTACTATGGTATTCCTATACCCCATATATCCAGTCACATCAACGTGGAAAGTTCTATCCCAATCCCTGAATACACCTGAATTTCCTCTTAAATCACCCCCTCTTAATTCTCCTAACACCTTATCACGTTCTCCTTGTGTTGAAAATCTATCCAATTGGAACAAGCCCGAAAGAATATGTGCTCTTTCAGACTGATAATTTCCTGAAAACAATGCCTCACCTTTGACGCCAACAATATTTGCTAAAAGTCTTGATGCGGTTAACACTCCCAATTCCTCCTCTACAGCATCCAAACTAGTTTCAGCTTTATTGAGCATCAAAACAACATCTTCTCGACTTGGATTTCTACCTAAACCCACCAACTGTCCAAATCTGTTCTTTCGCTTAACACCAACTTTTCTCAATGCATCAACCACTTTAGGTAACCTTTCGTCTTCTTTTCTCGCGAACCAAGCTTCCAGGTTTCTAGGTCCTTTATACAAATTTGCAGCAGTTGCCATAGCTTCACTCAATATTTTTGGATCGAAGCTATCAATTTCAAGAGCTTGTGAACCACCGCTTAAACCATTAAGTAATTCATTAATTCTATTTAATACCTTCTCACTTCTATCAACCCGACTCATTGGTTTCAATCTCAACTCATTCCCTTTTTTATCTTCTCTTTCTACCCATTCATATAAAAGTCCCTCCACTTTTTCATCTTTTAACAATCCAGCACCCTCAAATCCATATAAAAATGGCGCCATAGCATCTCTAAAAGCTCTTCTAATTTCGGGCGTATAAACATCCTTGATCACAAACAAATCAAAATATCTGGGTACCATTGGATGACCCCATTCCATCTTAATCTTTCTCCCCTCATTCTCTGCTTCTACTTGTGTCCTCCACGCCACTACACCATCTTCTCCTGGTGTCCATTTCAGCCAAGGTAAAACGCTCGGATCAGCCGCTTTATTTAAATGAGCCCACCTAATCCACTCATGCATATAATCAACAACAAATAACGACAAACCAACCCTACACGCAGTTTGCATACTCCTAACACTCTCAGGTTTACTAGGATCAATTCCTTGCTGTAAACAATATTTCTTGTCACTTAATATCAGATCTGCCATCTCTGTAGAAAACATATCCCAACTCAACTCATCTTTTCTAGATGATACGGCTTCAACAATTTTCCAACCCATTCCTGAATAATAAGACCTTTTTTCAAAAGCCATGTTAAATATTTCAGCAATAGCCACCCCTACATAACTATCACCTTCTAATGATTCTCTGTATTCGTCACTCCAATGCATAGCTCCTACCATTTCTGGAGGTGTATAAAACTGCTTTAAAGCTCCGGGGGATTGATCTGCATTTCGATATATTTTTTCTAATCCACACAACGTACCAATCCTATATACTTCTAATTCGTACTCTGCCGTTAACTCCAAACTCAAACCTTCCTCCTTACACATTCGCCTTACATCTTTTGCTAAATACGATAAACCCCTATCTTGCCACCATTGGGCAAAAAATAACGGGTCTCTTGCTTTATCAATTACATTCATTCTAATCCAACATTTAAATGAATCTTTATCTTTTAAAACTTCTCTTCCCCCTTCATAGTCTTCTGCTTCACTTAAATCAGGTGCTACATTACCAAAAGGACTTCTAGTATCAGCAAAAGGGGATCTAGCATATGCCCCTGCTCTAATCGGTCTATTTCTACTCTCCTGTACTGACTGATTTTCTACTCCAACTCCTGCCACCATTTCCCCCAAATACCCTACTAACATAATCTTAGCACCCTCATCGTATCTTTTTACATCTGTTTTTAATATTTCACCTATCGCTATTCTAATTGTTTCAATATTTAATCCTCCAGAATTGGCTAAACTTGATAAATTCGCCATCATACTTCTCAATATTTTATTAGCCGGTACATAATCATCCACTAAGCCTTCTACTCCATCCAATTCTGGTATGTTAAAAAATCTATTTCTAAGTTCACTATAATCACCTGACTTTTTGCCTTTCTTTAAGAAGTCTCGAAATTCATCACTCGCTCCATAATCCATATAAACGCTCATCGCTACAGCATCAGTCACTTCATCAAACAATTGTTGCTGATCAGGCGTTCTAGTTTCAGCCTCTCTTAGTTCTTTATAGCTACCCACACCAACAGCCCTAAATCTATCAGCAATAGCCTCACTTGCTACCACAAAATCCTCCGCTGCCCCTGTATCACCTACACGATCACCACCCAAATCTCTTATATCCAAACTTAAATCCAATACACTGTCAGAAATTACACTCAACGTATCGGCTTTAGGCCCTCTCACTTCCTTAATCACTGCTCTAGCACCTATATCTGTCAACATTTCTACCATATACCCCAATTATACCAACCCCAACCCCACTTTTCATCAAGTAGAAACCTATAATACATTAATTTTTAAATAACTCTTAAAAAAACTCAGCCAAAGTCATCCTGAGCGTAGCGAAGGACCTCCTATGTTTAACCTCTGACTTTTTCACTTTATAAACTAAAGCTCATACTTCAACCTCCCCCTACTTTCATAGTTTAACGGCACCGCCATTTTTTCTTCCACCAAGCTCTTATTCACCAACTCTCCCTCCTTACACCCTTCTGGCTTTTCGGTGATATATGGCTTCGATTCGCTTCTGTTCACCCTCATATAATCCCAATCGCTAAATTTAGGTTTATCGCTTTCGCAATTTATCCACACCCAAGCCAAAATCCGCCCGTATTTATCATCTTGATACCTGTCGTACTCTAGATATACTTTCTCGCCTTCTAGCTTTTTTTTTAGATATTCCCCTGCTTCACTATATCCTTCCTCGCCTCTGTCCGGTGCATTTATTCCTGTCATTCTTACTATATGCCCACTTCCAAGGCTAAAAGTATCTCCATCCTCAACTTCTTCTACTATTCCTGACACAGGAAATATCCTTTTATCATTCTGATATTTTTCTAATTTATCCAAATTCTTTACCCCATAAATACTGGCAAATATTATTCCCGGTATCAATACCGCCGGTATCCCCTTGGCCAACAAACTCTTAAAAGTCATCTTTTTCTTCATTGCTTAATTAAGAAAACTATTTCCTCCCCTGTCAAGGGGAGGATTAAGGAGGGGTTTAATTTGATTAATTGATAAATTACTTAGGAAAGGATTAAGGAGGGGTTTAACTTTCTAAACTGTAAATTGTAGATTGAAAATTGTAAAATTGAACAATGTCCACTATCGACTCCATCGACCTCCATATCCGTACCTACCGCTCCGCTCTCAAAAGTACCCGTGAAATTTCTATCAATTCTCTTGTCAATTCTTACCAGCTTATGGAGCCAACCCTCCATCTCCACGCCTCAGATTCCCAAATCGACATTTCCGCCCTTATTTACTGTTTATTAAGGTTACCTTTAGAAATTGATTCCACCCGTCTTGTAATTGCTGGCCAAACCCCGGAAGTATTTGAAAATGCCCTCTTTCCCAATATCACCTCCTGGCCCCAGACCAAAACCAAAGCCCGTCGCCGTACTCTCCACTTCAATAAAAACACCCATACTTTAGCTGCCTTTATCACTTCTATTTCTGATATCGACGATTTGATAAACATTCTCATCTCTTTCCAAATCGAATGGAACAAAATCCACTCCAAGCTCAAAGAGACTTTCAAAACCAAGCCATCGTTTTCCTCTAAATTAGATAATTTAGAATTGTTATGCCAGTCATTAAACCTCACCAAATCAGACTGTTTAAAACTTCAGCAAGCTTTTGGTAATACTTGGAAAAAAAGATTACTAAAAATCTATTCCCTCAAGAAAAATTTCAAATTTCGTCTTCTGGCCGGTTCCTGGATTGATTACATCAAAACTACCCAAAAATGGTGGAAAAATATTGCCAAGTTTACAGATCAATCACCCCACATTTCCCCTAAAAACCGTCTCCACATGTCTCGTCAGACCATTTATTTTGTTAGTTCAAACACCCACAGTTTAAGTAATCTTATCAACGGTTTCCCTCTTAAGTCTCAATCTCAAATCCTGTCTCATCTCAAATCAAATCTTCCCGATCTATATCTAACCTGGCAAAAAATCCAATCAGGCGAATCTCTCATTCATCCAAATGATTTCCTTTACTACTCTTCCCAGTTTCTTACCAACCCAGATTTTTTATTAGCTAAATCCAAATTCGAGCTAAACAACTCTTTTCTAAACATTCCCACTTCCCATTATCTCGACACCAATACCCAGCTCTTTCAGGTTAAAAACCTGACCAAATCAAAACATCTCGATTCCCGCCTAAAAATTAAAAAACCAAAAAAACTTTCTCAAAGCCAGGCCTTAATTTTTAATGTCGATTATCCTCTTGGTTTCGCCGCTTACAACCTCTTAAAAGAAGTTCTAAGTAACGTCAAAGACGTTAAAGGTATTTACATTACCGGCAAAGCCGCCACCCTCAACAGTCAAATTGGTGATATTCAGATTCCCCGGGTTGTTTTTGACGAACATACTCAAAACAGCTATATGTTTACCAACTGTTTCAACAAATTTTTCCCTTTCACCAGTCTCAACGCTTCTATTCTTACTGAACAAAAAGCTGTGTCTGTTCTGGGTACTTTTCTTCAAAACCAAGCCCTAATTGATAAATATTCTCAAAATGATTTAACTGTTGTTGAAATGGAATCTGGGCCTTTTCTGGGTGTTGTTACTGAAGCCACCTTCGATAGCCCTGTCCCTAAAGGCACCATAGTTGATCTAAACAATGCTCCCATGGACATCGGCATTATTAACTATACCAGTGACACCCCCTTTGCCCAAACCAAAAACCTCGGTCATCTCGGTCTAAGTCTGGCCGGCATCGAACCTGTCTATTTAAGTTCCCTTGCCATACTTCAAAGAATAATCAATTTAGAGGAAAACAGAACTTAGTTCTCACCTCGTCTCGCCCTTCCGAAGCGTAAGCGAAGGAGGGTCTATTTAAGTTCTCTTGCTATTCTCCAACGCATAATTACTTTGGAAGAATCTTCCAACTAGTTTACCCTTCCGAAGCTTTAGCGAAGGAGGGCCATACTTCAAAGAATAATTAGTCTTGAAGAGAATTCTTAAAATTCTCTGGATTATTTGCTATATAGTTTCTAACATCTTCAAGATGTCTTTCATCTCTAATTACTTTATCAAAAAAAGACCTTTTCCATATTTTCTGTCTGGTATTTTTCGCCACCGATACTTTAAAACTACGAACCATTCTAGACAAATACATTTTTGTTCTGTCATTTTTAACCTCATCAGTTAAATCAAACAATTTTACTATTCCATGAAAATGATCAGGCATAACTACAAATTCATCAAGTTCTATGTTTTTACAAAATTTCGGTATATCTAGCCAACATCTTTTAGTAATAATTCCTAACTCGTTCAAAACAACTCTATTATTTATGATTTTTCCGAAACAAAACCTTTTATCAATTAGTAATGTTATAAAGTAATAACCATTACTAGAATAATCCCAATTTTTACATCTATTACTTTTTCTTTTACTTAACTTCATTAATTAATTAATTATAGTAAGGATAGCACTACAGTGCTGTCCGTCTATCCTATGGTTATTCGTCATACTTAATTATCATAGTAGTGACAGCATTACTATGCTGTCTTTTTGCTGTCCGTTCTTCCTATGGTTATTTTCTATACTTAGTCTCTAGTAAGGTGTCCGTTTTCTCTTATTTCATTAACAGGCTAAACTCTTCCTCATTCAACGTCTCTTTTTCTACCAATACCTTAGCTACCTCATCCATTTTCTTTCTGTTTTTCTTCAACACTTCCAATGCTTTTTTATAAGCCAAATCAACAAACTTCTTTATCTCCTCGTCTACTTTCTGCTTCATTCCATCACTTACTTGCCCTTGATCTTGGTACACACTCATCCAATCCACATCATTTCCTCCATATTGCATTCCCAAATTAATTGGCCCCAAATCACTCATTCCCCATTCAGTCACCATACTTCTGGCAATATTCGTCGCATACCTTATATCCGACGATGCTCCTGTCGTCATATCATTAAAGACTGTCTTTTCTGCTGCTCTTCCTCCCATTGCCATTGCCATTTGCGAAATCAATCTGGCTTTAGTCTCATGTATTCTGTCTTTTTTTGGTGGTACCAAAGTAAAGCCTAGTGCCATTCCCCGAGACACTATCGATATTCTACTTACCGGATCCAATTTTTCTACAAAATTCACAATCGCATGTCCCGCTTCATGATATGCCGTCATCTTTTTATCATCATCAGTCTGCACCCTTCTCTTTTCTGATCCTAACTTTACTTTCAGAGATGCTTCATCAATATCACTTTTATCTATTTCTGTTTTGTTTTCCCTGGCCGCTTTTATAGCCGCTTCATTTAGCATGTTTTCAAGATCAGCCCCCGAAAATCCTACTGTTGCTTCAGCTACCCTATCCCAATTCACTTCTTTACTAAACGGTTTGCCTTTGGCATGTATTGCCAATATACCTTTTCTATCGGCAATATCTGGCATTTCCAATACCACTCTTCTGTCAAATCTTCCCGGTCTGAGTAAGGCCGGATCCAGTAAATCTCCTCTGTTGGTTGCCGCCAGTACCACTACCGTTGTATTAGCCTCGAATCCATCCATTTCTACCAATATTTGGTTTAAGGTTTGTTCTCTTTCTCCATGTGAGGGATTTCCCAATCCGCCCCTAGCTCTTCCGATTGCATCAATTTCATCTATAAATATTATTGCCTTACCGGCTTTCTTAGCTGTTGCAAACAAATCCCGGACTCTACTAGCTCCCACTCCCACCAACATTTCCATAAATTCTGAGCCTGCCATCGAGAAAAATGGTACTTCTGCTTCACCTGCTACTGCTCTTGCTAAAAGTGTCTTTCCCACCCCAGCCGGTCCCACCAAAAGTACGCCTTTTGGTGCTCTGGCTCCCATTTTTTGATATTTTTTTGGATTTTTCAAGAAATCCACTATTTCCATTAAATCATTTTTAGCCTCTTCCACTCCAGCCACATCATCAAATTTGATATTCTGCTTACCCTTAATAAATAGTTTAGCCTTCGATTTCCCAAATCCAAACACTCCTCCGTCTCCCCCCATTCCCCCACCACTCATTTTCTTAAACAACCAAAAGAACAACACTACTGGTAATATTACTGTTAATAAAATACTGACTATATCTCCAAACAATTTCATTCCTTCTCTGTTTTCAATTACCACCTCTGTTCTGGTTAAGTCAACCCCTTCCCTTTGTAATATTTCTACCATCGACGCATTACCCTCTTTTGAAGCAATCAATATACTTCCATCTTCTTTCATCGTCAAAAATATTTGATTTCCCATTACTATCACCTTCTCCACTCTTTCTTCTTTTATTGCCTGTACTGCATCAGATATACCAATATTCATGTCTTCCGGAGACAAAAAGGATACCAAGGATGACAAAAACCAAAAACCAATCAAAAGATATAGTGTCCCTTTTACTATTTGCTGTGGTCCGATTACCACCTGTTTAACACTCGCCCCTGGTGGCAATTTATCCAATATTTCCTTAGGTATCGTGTTATTTTTGATTTTCTCTTTAGCCCCCGACTTGCCATTCTGCCTGTCCGCCTCTGGTGGAAGCCCACCTCGGTGGGACGAAGGACCTCTCTTTGATTTCTTTTTTATTCCCAAAAACTTTTTCCAATCAAACTTCATAGGTTCAATTATACCATCTAAAAACTTTCTTTCTTTTCATATTTCCTCCCCTGTCAAGGGGAGGATTAAGGAAGGGTTTAAACTTTTCCAGCCAAAGTCATCCTGCTTGTCCTGTCTATCCCAAACTTTTTACTTTATGAACTTTACAAACTTTATAAACTAACATATTCTCCGCATTATTCCCGTTTTATCTCCGTATTTCTCATTTCTCGTTACTCCTTACTTTCTATACACCCCATACCAACTCACCAGATCTCCAATATCAATTTTATTATCACAATTATAATCAACACTAGCTAGATATTGATTGTTCTTATAAACCCCATACCAGCTTATCAGTTCGCTAATATTTCCACTAGCTCCAGCACAAACATCTGTCACCTCTAACTCAATTGGCATTACTTGAAGCTTTTTATATTGTTTTAATTTTTCAACAAAATAAGGTTTACCATCCACCCAAGGGTTTATTCTATCCGCAGGAGTACCACTTGTTAAATTTGCTGGTTCCATCACAATCGATTCGGCATATTCATTCCAAACACTTGTCCACATCAACCCTTTTTTTACTGCTCTATCAGCCAAAAACGTATTCCAATCACCATCTGGTAATACTGTATCTCTGCTTGTTTCCGATGTTTTATTATCATGTAACCTGTGAATAAAACCATAAAAAAATCGTGGCCCAGCATTATCATAGGATTCAGCGATATTAGCGGCATAATCAGCTTCTGCAATCGATCCTGATTGAGAAATATTAGCAATATTCCACAAACCTTGGTTACTTTCTAAACACTTTCTAAAGACTGGTGTAAATAGTTCCCAGCTAAGCCAAAAATTACCATGCAAATTAAGCCAGTGGCCATTAACTGGATTAGTTCCTGTCCCCTCCGGTCCTCCTGCTGCTCTAAAAAATCCCTCTATCACAGCTGTACTATCACAAGTTGTTTGTTGAGTATGTTTATTCAGATTTAAGTATATTGCCACCATTGGTACCCACGCATCTGGGCTATCAATATATCTTTTTGCCCAAATTCTATAATCGTTCCCCTCCGGATCAGCCACTGTTCCCATATACATTTGCTCCAATTCTTCCCAAAACAATCGCCTATATTCGCTTTTCGGTATGTCATCAGGTACCCATTCCAAAAATCCCCACATATCAAGTATCACTGTGTGGGGTAACTTTAATTCTTTAAGAATAGGTAAATATACTTCTTTATAAACTCTCCAGTCACCAACATATTCTCCATTTACTTTTACTCCGTAAGCAGGCCAATCAGCCAGATAATATCCACCAGATGTATTTTTTCTGATTACATGTCTATTCATGATATTAATCGCCGGATACATACCTAAATCTTTAATAATTTTTAATCTTTTCCTTATTACTTCACTTTTCCCAAAATTTGTCTGGCTATAATCTCCAACAAAATACTCTCCACTTACCTGATTAGGTTTGTACCAAAAAATATCATCCACATTTTTGCTTTCCAAATCAGTCCACGCACCTGGGTAAAAATCAGTCATATATAAAGGCGATGGTAAGTCTACCAATTTTCCATCTGCTTTGACTCTGGCTCTAAAATCAAATTGTTTTCCGTGACTTTGCGGATAATCAGTTGCCCAAGTGGTCTTGCTCCATCCAAATAAAAACCATATCAAAGCCATAAACCAAACTTTTCTCATAATCTATTTAACCACAAATAACCCTTATCGTAGTAAACACCACAGCCAAAGTCATCCTGATCCGCCAACTGGCGGAGAAGGACCTCCTTTGTTTATCCTCCCAAGCTATTTACTCATTACTCATCGCTATTTTCCCATCACCACCCCGCTCACTAAATCTTTTTCCAACACCTGATCAAATAGTAGTTTACTGTTCACAGTTGTTGCCGCCGGTTCCACCTGTACCGGTTGCCAGTCGGAGGGGTACGACACCAAAGACACTATTGGTGTCTCTCCAAAGCCCGACTGTTTCTGAATATAGCTCAGATACGAATACTCGTTATACAAATTTAGGTCAACCGAACTTGAATATCTGATTTCTACTGTTCTTTTTTTAGTTATCGGCACCGTCACCAAAAACGCCAACTCCCTCTTATCACCTCTTGTTGTTACCTCAAGTTCATTGCTGGTTAATATTTTTTTGTTAGTTGGATCAACCGTATCGTAAATACTTATTTCAGCAATATTTGTCTCTACTGGTATATACACTCTCATATAATTTTTATAGTCCCCTCCCGGCCAAGTCGTACTTCTAGCTGTATTTTCATAAGATATTTTTATTACTCTGCTTACCGATCTACTGCTTATATCCACCAGTCTATCCACACTTCTTTTCAAAAAATAATTGCTTTTATTCACCCCCAAATTAGCTTCCACAATATACAAATAATCTGCCAAGCAATTCTCCACCGCGCACCCTCCCACATACATTGACCCATCCCAGCCCATATTGGCCAAATCTATTTTAATCTGTGCGTCTTTTGCATATATCTGAATTTCATTATTATCCAGAGATTTCAACAATGCCTTTACTATAGCCAACTGTTTAAAATCTTGAGCTTCTTTTACCTCCTCTACCAGTTGACCAGCCAATTTTCCCAAAAACATACTCTTCTGTCTCGACCCAGCAAAAAATCCTTTCTCACTATGAAATTGGGCTTGTTCATACAGGTTTTCTGCCGTTACTTTTTCATTGTAATCAGCCACCCAGACTTCACCTACGGCTTCTACCAGCTCTTTTGCCGCCGCCAGATTGATAGTGATAATTCCATCAATATTTCTGCCTGTTTCTTTCTTAAAAAACCACTCTATATCTTTGGCTGATTGTAAATAATCTGCCTGCCAATTAGCGTCTCTCAGATACCAGCTAGCTTCTCCTAATATTTCTTTAATTGGCTTTGGTGGCTCTACATGACCCTTCAGCTGTCCGTCAATATCATATACATCTCCCACTTCCAGGTTTAAAAACCTGCCATCTTCAAAACTCAACACTCCAAAACTGCCTATAAAACCACCATTCGGTCTCAATTCCATCTCATTTTGCATTAATATCAAAAAGTCTTTTCTGCCGCCATCCGCCCCAATCAAATAGTAAAACACTTCCAAAGAATTGCTTATTTGAGACACCACCTGCTTCCACTCATAAGCCTCTTTAGCTTGATCAGACACAAATGATCTAAACCTACCAGGTAAAAAGCTCCAATCTCCCTCCGTTCTGGCTTCAATCATTCCCAAATTATTCTCCAAAAAAACCAGCTTACTTTTTATCTCTTCTATCTCTTCCTCCCAATCAATATCTTTGTCTCCAAACAATCCCTCTCCAATTCCCGACCAGTCAACTAAAAAGGTAGCCATTTCTCTTTCCATTTTCCAAACTGTTTCTAGTACTCGCAATACCTCTCCCCAGCCTTTATAAGAAAAAGCCTTACCCTCAAAACTAATTATTCTCAATCTCCCTTTTAGGCTTTCAAGTCTAACCAAGTTCTTCTCGGTTAATTTTTCCAACTCATCAATCTTTTTCTCCTCCAAATATACTTTTGATTTATCTATTGCCTTAGCACTTGTATATATCCCCCCAAAAAAACTTACCACTAATCCCACATAAACCACTAATAAAAAAATAAACGGTGCCGCCACTAGTTTCCAATTCAATCCCCAACTAAAATTAAATCTTTTTTTCTTTTTAATTGTTCCCAATTCTTGTTCTTTTATGGTCATTGTTGGTTTCCCTACCCTGTCAAGGGGAGGGTTAGGGAGGGGTTTAATTACTTGCTTGTCTACAGCCGGTTTAATCACAAATTCTGTCAAATCTATCGTATCATCCTCACTTGCCTGCCCAACTTGCGAAGCTGTTGGCAGGTCATTTTCCTCTATTTTTTTTACCTCCTCTACCTTTTCTACTTTGGATTCTTTTTCTTCCACTCTCTCAATCTGATTCTCTGTTTTATTATTTTGTAAATTGTAAATTGAAAATTGATCATTTGAAGCTTCCTCTTCAATCTCCACTTCCATAAATCTTTTTCTATTCTGAATCTCTTCTTTTTGTTTCGCTTTTGTTTTACTCCTAACCAGTGGATCCATCCTTTCAAAGAAATATCTAACTGTCTCCGTACACACCTCACTAAAGTCCTTTCCTCCCTCCCAGGAAATCTTATCCCAGTATTCAAATACCATACTATCCTCCACTTCAAAGCTACTATCTTCTTTCACCACTATCCCTTTCTTGGTCATCTTGGCTTTTGCCACCATTGTCTTACAGACCGTCTCAACACTTACTTTTCTACCAAAAATCATCAATCTCTCTCCGGACACTCCTGGTACAAAACAAGCTTTTTTAATAGCTTCTACAAAATCAGCTACTTCTATACATCTTAAATATCCTGTATCTTTCGGTAATTCCAGTTCTTTATTCAATACCGCCGTTTCAATTACTTTAGCCACCCAGTTTTCACCCAGCTCCATACCTTCTCCATAAATATCAAATCCACACACCAGTCTCCAGTCAGCCTTTCTCAAACTTAACTTTTTTAATGTATCTTCTCCGTTTTTATTTCTTCTCACCACTACTAACCTACCCTCATCAGCTTCAATTCTACTCCAAACTACCTCATCCTCTCCAAAATCAAAAGCATAATCTATTCTATAATCAATTTTTGAAACATCTTCACAAAAAGCCACTTCCCCTTTTCCAATATTTAGCCAATCTTCGGCTTTTCCTTTTAATACCACTACTACTGAATCACCCACAAAATCAGCGGCTAGTTTTTTAGCCACAAAATCACTTCCCCATATCAATACCACCGGTAATCCATTTTTCATACTCTAATTCTAATTCATATTTACTTCTGCGGATATAATTCGGTTAATCTGCGGTTATATGGTAGTGTGTTAGGTTCGACACCCGTTCAATCCGTATATACATGTATCAAATCGGGTGGTGGAACGTGTAAAAAATGTAATAACACAAGAATGTGTCTTACTTGGTAGGGAACACATATATGCGTTCCACTCCAATTACGTAATAATTCCATCCAAACCTAATTTCTTCTAAAAATATTTTAAAAAATTCGTCCCAACGGCCAATTTTTGTAAAAAAAATATAGAGAAAAACGTAAGAACACAAAACCTATTAATACATCAAAAAGGTTTTTTAACCCCCTCCCTGTCAAGGGAGGGGTAGGGGTGGGTTTCGTACGGATGCTACGTCTCTACTATCTCACTAATTGCTTACCATAGTACCACCAGAGCACCAGAGCACTAGAGTACTAAATAAATTCCACTCATCAACACTTCCGTTGCCATCGTCACCCAGGCCGCTCCAATTACCCCATAAATGGGCACAAACACCAAATTTGCTCCCAAATTAAATACTAAAGATACCACCCCCAAAACTAGCATTCTTTTCTCTCCATCTCTTGAAATTAGATAAAAACCTTTAACATGGTTAATAAAGTTAAACACCAATCCCAAGGACAATATTCTCAATACCTGTGTCGACACCTGCCAATTAAATTCATTTCCCGACAATATTTTCATCGCCAAGGGCGCCCCCAACCACACTATTGGCCATATTACCAAAGACAATCCCACCGAAATTGCCATGATTTTTCTATAAGTGCTTTTTCCGTTTTCCTTGGCTTCTCTGGAAAAAGAAGGAAAGGC
Source organism: Patescibacteria group bacterium UBA1372 (assembly GCA_002306295.1). GTDB lineage: Bacteria > Patescibacteriota > Microgenomatia > UBA12405 > UBA12405 > UBA1372. The sequence goes on from DBRI01000009.1 coordinate 26,889, forward strand.
ACTAGTTACCAAAAAATAAGCCGGCATTACTAGATTCCCATATACTTTATACGCCAAGCTGTACCAGGCCACTTCATTAATCCCCAAATATCGATCAATTATTATATTGTCTATAGCTCTGTCATAAACCGTAAACAAAAACAAAAATAATCCCATCGGTACACTCGACCAAAACAACTTCTTTACTAGCTCTAAATCAATCTTAAAATCTATTAGTTTCCAGTCTGTCCTTCCAACCATTTTTACTCCCACTAGTAAGCTCAATATCCTGGCCACCACATACAATCCAAAAACCACAAATATGGTTGTTTTGATTGGAGTCAGTAAATACAGAGCTAAAAAGAGTAGGGGAAAGAGGCTATCAACTGTACTTTTTTTACCCATTTGCTCATTTGTTTGAAAAATCACTTCCAGGTTTCCTGCCAAAAACGTCAAAAAGCACATCACCAAAGCCATTATTGCTTCTTTTTCATATCCCCTAAAAGTCGGATAATTGAATACAAATATCAGTCCCAGTCCCAATCCAACCAGTATCAGCACAAACCTTAAAAAGAATAAGTTTTTGAAAGTTTTTTGCTTGTCCTTAGACTTACTAATTTCCCTAACTCCAATTATCTTTGTTCCCATATCAGCTAGTGCATCTATCACCAGAAAGCTCGATCCAATCAAACTAAACAAACCATATTGGCTTTCACCCAGATTTCTAATCAGTAGGGAAGTCGTCACCAATCCTATTCCTACCACAATCATTTTTCCCAACCCCTGCCAAATCGTATTCTTTATAATCTTTATCATCTGATAAGTTTATCAATTATTTTCCCCTCCCTTGTCAAGGGGAGGGTTAGGGAGGGGTTTCTTACTCAATCCCAACACCAATCCCATCAATCCCATATTTTGCGGTAAAGTTAGCCAATAATGGTCAAACATACCCGTCAATACTATTACCACCCACACCCAACCATATCTCCTAAAATCAATTCTTTTTACTAAAAACACTCCCATTCCAATCAAACCAACCAATCCAGTTTCCGCCAACAACAATACAAATATATTATGTACTGGCTGAAGCCACCAATATCCCTTCATAAAATCAGGCAAATTTACCAAAAAGTTGTTTAAACCTACCCCAAATAACCAATTTTGCCTCCACATTTCCCATCCCGATTTCAATAGCTTCCATCTTAAATCCAGGCTATTTACACTCCACCCTCCTACTATTTCAAAATTCGACATTAAAACACTGATTCCCATTACAAATACTCCCAATCCTATACATAATTTTCCAATTATAGTAAGGACAGTATTACTATGCCTTCCTTTATTACCTTTGGTTATTCTCAAGCCAAAGTCATCCTGAGCGGAGCGAAGGACCTCATCCTTAAATCTCAGTAACAAAATCAACATTCCCACTCCCCACACCAATCTGCTTCCGGTTAAAATTATTCCCAACACTCCAAACCAAATAACAAGCCATCTTTTAACTTTACCCGTCAAAGTCATCCTGAGTCCCGTTTTAAGCGGGACGAAGGACCTCCTATTCTTGTCTTCATTGTTCGTCACTATTTCGTTCCACATCACCATTCCTACCAACAAAAATCCTGCCAAACTATTTGGGTGCGAAAAGGTTCCATAAGCTCTGACATACTGATCTCCAAACCAGCTTATTCTGGCAATTCCTAAGCTCAGATAATCAAACTTTCTCTCTCCCAGCCAATAAAAAATCCCTTCCAAGCTTCCACCGCTGACCACTTGCCCCAAAGCCAAAAATGTTTCCAGTCCTATCCACCAGGGGATTACCCAACCTAAAAATCTAATTACCTCTTTTTTGTGTTTTGAAAAATATTCCGCCCACCACCAAATTTGTGCCAACCTAAGCCAACCATACACCGCCACCTGCCATCTATTTGCTAGTATTACATTAAAGAAAAATAGTAAGGACAGCATTACTATGCTGTCCTTTTTACCCTTGGTTATTCTCAAACCAAAGTCATCCTGAGCGTTAGCGAAGGACCTCTTTCTTATATTTTTATTCTTAAATCTCTTTAAAAAAGCTATTCCCCACACCACATCTGTTAAATATAGGGTAGGGGATAAATAATCCACTTTAACACCTTGCACAAAGCTCCAGCCAGGCCAAAAATGCTTACCCAGTTGACTAATCAACAAAATTAAATATATAAGTCCAATTACCATTCCGCCCTATTTTATCAAACATTGTAAGGAAGGCATTACAATGCATTCCGTTTCTGCTTGGAATTTCACATATCCCTCATTCGTAATTCGTAATTGAAGAATTGATTAATTAAACCTTCGGTTTAATTACTACATGCCTATCTTCCCCCTCTCCTTCCGATTCAGTCATCACTCCCTCAACTTCAGATATAGCCATATGACACAGCCTTCTTTCATACGAACTCATTGGCGATAAACTTGCCGCTTTACCGCTTTCTTTCACTCTATTAGCTGTACTTATTACCATTTCTTTAAGTCTGTTTTTCTGCTCAGATCTGTATTCGTTTACATCAAGTAGCACTCTTACGAAATAACCCAGCTTATTTTTTATCATCAAACTCATTATTTGCTGTATCGAAGCCAAACTCCTACCTCTATAACCAATCAAAGATGCCGGATCAGCTACCGTCACCCCTACCAGTACTTGTTCAATTTCCTCATCTTCCTCACTCTCAATATCTTCCACAAAAATATCATCAACTTCTCGATTTATTGTTTCCAATAAATCACAAGCTACTTCCAAAATAATTTTATTTCTTTCTTTGTTATCGATTACTTTTTCGCTTTTTTTACTTATTTTTTTATCCGTCATAGTCGCTATTTTAGCATAATTTTTGAATTTTTCCCTCCCTTGTCAAGGGAAGGGTTAGGGAGGGGTTTTGACGTCAAAGGTCAAAAAAAATAGGTTAGGGGAGGGTTTTATTTCTTTATTTTCCCCACTAGCATCTGTTGCACCACCACCATCGCCGAGTTTATAAACCAATACAGCAATATCCCCACACTAAACTTAAATCCAATAAATATTGTCATCAATGGCATCATATACAATGACTGATTTCTCAAAGCCGCTTGCATATCATCACCTTTTTCAGGAGTAGCTTTAGTATAAGCTGTTTCATCCGATCCTTTAATATCTGGCATAGTCAGCTTTGCTCCCCAAAATTGAAGCGCCCCTGATCCCACCAATAGCATCAATGGCAAAATCATATTGGCTAACAATCCAGAAGATATTGCTCCCGATGGAGTCACTGCCAAATCTGTACCAAGAAAATTTGTATTCATAGCAAAACCAGGCTCTACTTTTAAACCATCAAACAAAAATCTATTCAATTCGTCTACTCCTATCCCTCCTGTTGAAAAACTGATTAATTTTTGAAATGAGCTGTAAAACAAGATTAATACCGCAATTTGTAAAATTTGTGGTAAACATCCGGACATTGGATTCACCCCGGCACTAGTATAAAGCTTCATTTGTTCTTTAGCCAATCTCTGCTTGTCTCCTCCGTATTGCTTTGTCAACTTTTGCAATTTAGGTTGAAGTTGTCTCATTTTACCAGCCGATTTCATCGAAGGTAGTATCAGTGGTAATAAAAGCAATTTTATTATCACGGTCATCAACACCACCGTCCAACCCAAATTATTTAAAACTAAATTTAAGGCCATTAAAGCCGATACTAATATTTGTGTAAAAATCATCAACTATTCTATCAAATAATCCTTTCTTCGTAATCTCCTCCCTTGTCAAGGGGAGGATTAAGGAGGGGTTTTTACTTTATAAACTTTATGAACTTTTTACTTTATGAACTCTAATACCATGGATTACATTTCAATATTCTCAAAAATCCCATCCACAGTCCTTTTACCACTCCGTGTTTCTTTACTTTTTCATAAGTATATTGACTACAAGTAGGGTAAAACCGACAATGATTACCTGTCGATATATATTTCTTATACCAAACTAACAATTTTAATATTATTTTTTTCATTGTTAGTCTAAAAAATTTCCCCACCCTGTCAAGGGAGGGGTTAGGGGAGGGTTTTAATTTTTAAAATTTCTTTCTCAACTTCTTCATATTTTAACCCCAGCAAACTCTTTTTAGCCAAAAATACCACCCATTTTTTATCTTCAAATTTTTCAATATTTTTTCTAACCGCCTCTGTTAATAATCTTTTTATTCTGTTTCTATCAACTGCTCTTTTTGATATTTTTTTTGAAATTATAAATCCAAATCTTTTATCACCAACTTCTTTTCCATTATAAACCAGCATTCCAAATAGGGGAGTCTGGTGCATATATCCTTTCTTCATTACCAATTCAATATCTTTTCTTCTTTTTATAATAAATTCTTTCGCCAACATACCCAATTATATTACAATCCAACCTCTATCAAACACCCAACCAAAGTCATCCTGAGTGTAAACGAAGGATCTCATCAATAAATCTAGGCTTTCAGCTTCTTCTTTATCGTCAACTGTTTTCTACCCTTAAGTCTTCTTTTGCTTAATACTTTTCTGCCTTTAGCCGTTGCCATCCGCTTCATAAAACCGTGTTTTCTAATCCTTTTTTTCTTTTTTGGTTGATATGTCCCTTTTTTCATAAGCCTATTTTATCACAGCTTTACCCCAATTAATTTATCTTATTACTCATTACTTATTACTAATTACTTTTTACTTCTTGCAGACTGTGGAAAACCACTATATGATGAATGTGGATAACCCAAACACCCCCTTTTGGTAACTTTATTATTTTCTGCCCATGTAAGGGCGATTCATGAATCGCCCCTCCCTTAAAAAATGAACCTCGAACAAGTTTGGAAAAATACACAAGAAGAACTCAAAATCATCTTGGCTCCTGCCGTCTACCAAACTTTTGTTTTGCCCACCCAACTCATCAGTCTCGAAAATGACACCGCCACCATCGCTTGCCCCAGTAACTACTTAGTAGACATGAACACCAAGCGTTATTATCATCTCTTCAAATCATCTCTTGACAATCAATCCAAACTCAACCTAAATCTAAAATTTCTCAATCAACAGCCAGTTAAATTAGATAATCACATTCAAGCCACCCCTTTATTCAATCAGGCTTCAACTAATCAAACCAATGTTCAATCAACCAATATCCAAAAATCAAATCTCCATCCCAAATATACTTTCGATACTCTCATAGTCGGCAACAGCAACAATTTCGCTTTTGCCGCCGCTCAGGGTATCGTTAAAAATCCCGGTCTGTCTTACAATCCTTTTTTCATCTGGGGTGGGGTAGGGGTAGGCAAAACTCATCTTATGCAAGCTGTCGGTCACGAACTTATTAAAAACAATCCCAAACTAAACATCCGTTACTTTCCCGCCGAAACCTTTGGTAATGAGCTTATTGCCTCCCTCAAAACCAAAGACATGACCAAATTCAAAAACAAATATCGCGATCTTGATTGTATTCTGGTTGATGATGTTCAGTTTATTGCCGGCAAAGAATACATTCAGGAAGAATTTTTTCACACTTTCAATTCCCTCCATTTATCCGGCAAACAAATCATTCTCACTTCAGATAGAAAACCTTCTGAAATCGATCATCTTGAAGACCGTCTAGTTTCCCGTTTTATGGGTGGTCTCACCGTTGATATCCAGCTTCCGGATTATGAAATGCGCTTGGCTATAATTAAACAAAAAGCCACCGAAATAAATATTTCTCTAACTTCTCAGGCTATTGATCATCTAGCCAAAAATATTCAATCAAATATCAGAGACATTGAAGGTAAATTACGTGAAATTAGCATTCTAGCCCAAACCAATCATATCAATCAGGTTGATACTGATTTTTTATCCAGTTTCCTGTCTATGCCCACCTCTCCATCTACCTCGAATTCAAACATCACTTCCCGTCATTTAATTTCATCCTGCGCCAAATTCTACAAAGTCAAAACAGGGGATTTATGTGGAAAAAGCCGTCAAAAAGATTTAGTTCATGCCCGCCATGTCACCGCCTACCTTCTTCTCGATTTTCTAAATATGCCCCTTGAGAAAGTAGGGGATATCCTTGGGGGTCGCGATCACACCAGCATTATGCATGCTCGGGACAAAATCCACACCCTCTTATCCACTAATACACAATTCCAAAAAGAACTGAACCTGATCAAATCCCAGTTCTAAATAGGGGAGTTATACTTATCCACAAACCTCGTTGTTTATCCACATTTTTATCCACATTTCTCTTCTCCTTTTCAACCAAACATAAACCAAACCCTATTCACACTTATAAGACTCTAACCTCAAAATGCTACTGTCTTTCAATCACTTTTCACTTTTCTACCAATTTAGAAATCACTTCTAAATTCATTTCTTACCTATCTTAAATCATAAATCTTACATCTTAAATCTCTTTCTCCACTTATGCACCCTTACTAATACTAATGATTCTGTTAAATTCTTTTATATTTTAGCTCTTAGCTCCTGTGAATAACTCAATCAATTTATTGTACGGAACGGTTTATAACCATTCCTTTTTTTTCTTTGCATAATCCCCTCACAAGTACAGACGGGTTTGAAACCCGTCTCTCCTCTTTATTTCTAAACTTGTTATATTTACTTAATGAAAATCTCCCTTCTTCAAGAAAACTTAAACCAAGCACTCACCAACACTTCTCGCTTTGTTTCAACCAAAAACCAATTACCCATTCTCAATAATATTCTTTTTCAAACCGATAATGGCCGTCTCAAATTATCGGCTACAAACCTGGAGTTAGCCTTAAACCAATGGGTTGGAGCCAAGATCGAAGCTGAGGGTTCCATTACTGTTTCTCATAAAGAGATTGTTGAATTTGTTTCCTATTTACCCACCGGCAAAATTGACCTATCTCTCAATTCAAATAATCTATTAGAGGTCAACTCTCCCAAAACTCAATCAACTTTTGCCACTATGCCTGTAGATGATTTTCCTGACACATCTACCAAAAACAATAAATACAGTTTCACTTTAGATAATCAGTTACTCTGTCAAACCATCAATCAAGTTGCTTTTGCCGCTGCAGTCGATGATTCTCGTCCTATTCTCACCTCCACTCTCTGGCATCTCACTCCCGACTCTTATTCCTGTGTTACCACCGATGGTTTTAGACTTTCTTTAAAACAAAACAAATTAGTCAACCCTGTTAATATTGACAATCAGGAATCTGTCACCTTCCTTGTTCCCACTAAAGGCCTTGTAGAGCTCACTAGATTGTCTAAAAACGCTTCAAATGTCGAAGTTAGTCTAACGTCAGACGAACGTCAACTAGTCTTTGTTTTAAACGATCTTGAGCTCTTGTGTCGTTTAGTCGAAGGGGATTATCCGGACTACAACAAAATCATTCCCGAAAATTATTCTTTTAGAATTTCTATAGACAAACAGGAATTTGCTCAGGGTTTGCGAATTGCTTCAGTTTTTGCACGGGAATCAGCCAATGTTATTAAATTCTCTTTTTCCAAAAACAAATTGGAGTTAACCGCCAATGCTCCTCAAGTCGGTCAAAATAAAACCTTTTTGGATATTAATACAGAAGGGGATTTAACTAATCTCCAAATTGCTTTCAACTACAAATTCATCTCTGATTTTCTGAATATCTGCCAGGGTGAAAATATTGCTATCGAGCTTTCCGATCCCTTATCTCCGGCTGTTTTTAGAGACGAGTCCGACCCTTCCTTCACTCACATCATCATGCCAGTAAGACTACAGGATTAATTTACATTTTGACAATTCTCCCCTGTCAAGGGGAGAAAAAAAGAGGGGTTTTACTCCCTCCACTCAATTTTGTGTTGTTCTACATTACCGCCATTTTTTCCGATCCAGTCTTTTACTATTGGTTCAACCACTTCTTGCTTTGCATCTCCTTTCAAATACACCACCAGCTTTAAAACATCTATATAATGGCTAATTTTAAAATTTTCTGTCTCAAATGGTAACAGTTCCCACAATGGTTGTTCCTGGTTAACAATTTTTTGTTGTTGGGTAAAATAGGTTATATCTTCAGCACTGGGTATAAATGAAGCTTTTTCATCCAAAATTAATTCAACTGGAGGCCCTGTTATTTTTTCGTCTAATGGTACCTTATAAAACCAACTTTTTAGTAGTTTTTCTCCATAATATAGCTCTATTTTTAATTCCTCAACCGACATTATTTCATTACCAAAACTAGTTGAAAAATTAATTAAATTAGAGTCCTTGATTTGTTTTTCCCACTTCAATCCGAAATTATCGCCAATTTTTATCAAGTCAAATATATTTCCAATATCAGTATCAAATCTGACATCTATGTTATGCCCTTTATTTGAAGCCAACACTTCACTTCCTTCTACTGGGCTTATTTCTATTACCTTAATTTCACTTCTAATAACGCTCTTAAGATTTAAAAGTATCAAGACAACTATTGCTATTGCTAGTATTCCAATAATTACAATCCTATTTTTCATATGGACATCTTAAAATTGTAAGTGGTTGATCAGGATTTCTGTCGTTATCACCTGATACAAATTCAACAATATTTCGTATTGGCCAGTGATGTAAAGATCCGTTTCCATCGTAATTTACATCATACATAATACCTGACCCATCCTCTCTTACTGTTACCAAAACCCCTATATGATAATGTCCATTTCTTAGAGGAAACACAATATGATCATCTACTCCTGCGTTTTCAGGTGCTACCTTCCCACACCCTGATTGTTCTCCAGAATACAACAACTGCCAACTTGGACTAGTAGTTAAGTCTGGATCAGCCGCAATCGAATAACCTATACATTGAAACGCTCCAAATTGGTTCGTATTATATTCCATCACATTAATAAATCTTGCCACATTAAATTGGGGATATTGTCCAATTAGATTTCTTAAAATTGACACTGCTCTACCAACATTATCAGGTACTACTCTGACTAACCCATTTTGAAGTAGCGCTTCCATTGCTACACAAGCCAAAGTCATCCCACATTCTTCTCCGTATATTGGATCTACGTCAACATACGGTAAATCATATTCCAAACCACTTCCAATCATTCCCATACTTTCCCTTCCTGGTGCCATCGCCGAACCAAGTGGGTTAGTCACCAGCAGTTGATATAAAGCTATTCCGCCAATTACCGACACAGCTACAGGTGCAATCACTTTCAAAATCCACGCAAATACCAAAGTTGCAGCCAGTGCTACTGCCTTTATTATTAAATCAGCTGTGTTCAATACAAATCCCGCCACCCCTCCTATTAATCCACCAAAATTCTCTTTAATACCTCGTTTTAATCCCGAAAAAAGGTTTAATGCTTCCGTATCTATGCCGATCTTTGCCAACCACCCCTTTACTTTGCTAACAATTGGTTTAATAAATTTCTTATAAACCCAAGCTCCGGCCGCCACTACTATTGCCACCACCGCAATTACTTGTCCCACTACTGGTAAAGCTTGAAATGCTGCTATTAGTCCTCCTCCTCCAACTGTTGCCGCTCCTGTTGCTCCTGCTTCAGCCGCCGCAGTTCCGCCACTGACAGCCCCCTTTGTTAAAAGTTGTTTCAATAAACTCCCCACCAGCTTTGTCATTTGTCCAATTGTTTCCGTACTTCCAAATGCCTTAACTGCTTCGCCGGCAAAATTAGCCATTGCTTGTCCGCCAATTTTTTCCAGCATGGCCATACCTGCTTTCTCAAATCCCAGTTTTGTTAACAATTGACCGGAGAAGTTATTAACTGTATCCCACACCCCCAAAGCTTTTTGGGTAGCTTCCATCATTTTCATTAATTCCGGACTTTTTTGGATCGCCCCTATCAAGTTATCAAGTTCCTTCAATACAGGCACATCTGCCACTCCACCCAACTGATCTTTAAGTTTTTGATAACTGTATACAAAATCTCCAATTTTTTGTTTACTTCTCAGCATTGCCACAAAAGATCTTGTTTGGTCAGCCGCTCTGTTTGCTTTTACTACTCCCAATTCTTGGCTATTTTCTGCTATTGCTTGTTTTAATGGTAAATAAAATTTAGCCATTTCATCACTTCCAAACAACCTTGACACCATTTTTAAGTAATCATCTGTAGCTTGTTGATCAATTTGTTTGGCTTCAGCCCAACTAATCACCTCTCTCATCATTTCTTCCTGTTTGGCATAAAACACCACATGAGGGTTACTGGTTTCCATCGCACCTGTTGCTTTAACTATTTTAGTAGCCTCCACTCTAATGCTTTCTTTTACTTCTCCTGTCAAAGCTTCATCTGTCATAGTCACCCCTTTAACAGCCTCTTCAACCCCTTTTTCCAATTCAAGTCTGGCCAATACTGGATCTTTACCTATTGTCTGGACAATTTTTTCTGCAATTTCTCTCAAAAGTTTAACCCTGTCTATTGGTGGTATCGTTCCAACTCTTGTTACCTCAATTGCTTCAATTATTTCATTTGCTCTTTTCAAAGCTTCAATCTCAACTTCCATCCTGGCAATATTACCCACAATCAGAGCCCTTCTAAATTGCAGTTCTTTGGCAAATTCCGGTGATTTTTTAGACAATATTCTTATTTGTCTGTCAATTCCTTTTCTGACTCTGCCTAATACCGCATCGTTAACCACATTTTCATTTAAAATTTTTTCTACTGTTTCCGTTACTACTTCTTCAAATTTAGCTATTCTTTTGTCTTGTCCTTCAAACACACCTTTACTTGTCAGTATTTGACAACTGGCCATTTCTTCAGCCACTTCTCTTATTAATTCTTTTGGTGCATCTTTACCGATTTTTAGACTAGCGGTTTTGTCGTATTTGTCCGCCAATTCTTGCCAATGTTTTACCACTCTATCAATCTCATCTCGGCTAAACGATTTTCCTCTCTTTTTTTCTAAATAACCAACTAAACCATCCTCTTTAACTTCACCTTTTTCCAAAGCTTCTACCAAAACCTCGAGATCAGTTTTGTTTAGGGCTTTAGATTCAAAAGTTCCTACTTTTTCTAAACTTACCAGTTCAGTTTCTAAAAAAGTCTGAGACTCCTCACCGATATTGTTAATTGCATTTGTTAATGCTTCCAAAACTCTTCTTGTTTCCTCAATTCCTTTATTAAAATCAAAATTAAACCCTATTCCTCGGCTTTTAAAAACTATTTCCAAAGATTTAACCAGGCTACCGTTTCCTGCAATCGGTAATTTTTCATATACCAATTGAGCTAACGCCTCAAACACCTCCCTAACTTTTTTATATTCTCCAAAATTCAGTTTCTGTGAAATCTCTGCCTTAGTTTCAATTATTTCGGTTGTTGTTTGTCTTGTTTTTATTCCTGCTGTATCTGCCACACCAAATTATATCTAATTTCCAAACAAATCGTCATAGCTTGGAGGTTTACCGGCAGTATCATCCTGTTTACTTGTAGCCATACCTGTATTCTGTTGTTTATCTGTAATTTTTGTAGCTATTCTTGAATCTTCAATCTTACTTCTTACATCTTGTTCAGGTTCTTCTACTTCTACTTTTACCGGTCCTCTTTCAATTTTATCTTCTACTGGCTTAATTGGTGCTGGTGTTTGATTTGTAGGAGTTAATGGTTTTACTTTCGTCAAATCTGGTTGTGGTACTGGTTTTGGCCCAAACGGATTAATCTTATCATTTGTTTTATTAAGACCCTGTCCCTGACCAGCTTTCTCCCCAGTCAAGGGGAGAACCGAAGAGAGGTTTTGTTTGACTGGAGTTTGAGTCAGTGGCGGCAACACCCCACTCCCAATCCCTGACCCTTTGTTAGAACCTTTCTCCCCAGTCAAGGGGAGAACCGAAGAGGGGTTTTGATTAACTGGTGTTTGTGCTTTAAACAAATCTTGATATTTTGGTAATCCTCCTCCGCCAAACAATGTCTTACCTTTATCTGCCTCGGTTTTTTGTTTTGTCTCTTCATCTGACTGTTTTTGATATTCTTCCAGTCTTTTTTTCTCTACTTCTTCCATCTCCGCAATTCTTTTTTCCAACCCTTCAACCTCATTCTCTCCCTTGTCAAGGGGAGGGTTAGGGAGGGGTTTATCTTCTTCATCTGTATGTTTTCTTCCCACCTCCACCACCACTGCTCCTTGATCCTGTTCTTTAGTTGTCACGGTTAAACTCCCTCCTTGTCTCGGGGTAGAACTAGGAATAGGTTTAATTTCATCCTCTGTTTTTGTCTCCCCTGTCAAGGGGGGAACCGAAGAGGGGTTTTGTTCCTCTTCTTCCTCCGCCGCCGGCATAGGTAATTCAGTTGCCTTGTCTTCCGGTTTACTCTCCAAAGTTACTGCATTTTGCTTCATTCTTAGTAGTTCTTCTGGGTCAGATGTAATCAGTTTATGTTCACTTTCCGATGCAATTACTCTTATAGCCACATGGTTTTGCCCGGCAAAAAATATTCCCTCCCCTTTATCAGCAGACAGCAATAATTGTTTTTCTCCTTCAGACAAGTAAAAAACATTACCCACGTTATCTATTGCCGCCGAATGTTGCTTCAATAATATTTGAATCGACGAATTAGTCACGATTTCTTTTCCGTAGGTAGTTTTCAAGAAATCATCTACATCTTGGGTTATTGTTGTTGTTCCCAAATAATATTTTCTGCCTCTTTTTATTATTCCTCTCAAAAATGCTGCTGAATCGTCAAATTGCATCAAATACCAAGCTTCATCCACCACCAATATTCTTCTTTTTAGCTGGGCTTTAACTATTGTCCATATATAGTCCAGTATTATATGCATTGCCACCGGTCTTAAGCTGTCTTCCAAGTTCTTTATTCCAAACACCACAAACTTATTTTTTAGATTGACTGTTGTTTTTTGATTAAACACCCCCGCAAAAGACCCCTTAATATATTTCTCCAGTCTGGCCGCCAACAGTTTTGCCTTTTCTTCCTCCATCCCAATCAGCGCTTTATACAAATCTTCAATCAAGGGTGCTTCTCTTGTCTGTGTCTCCGGATCCGGACTTATTCCTTTAGCTTTATATGCCGCCATTACTGCCTTATCCAATATCGATTCGTCCAGTGGATCCATTTGTCCAATCATTATTTTAAATAGATTATGGATAGATAGTATCTTGTTGTTCAGAGCATTTTCTTTATCCTCATCATTTTTAAGCATCAAACTCAAATCAAACGGATTTATTTTTGAATCTTCATTGTATCCAAAGGCAATATATTGCCCTCCCACCGCGTCACACAAATCCTTATATTCATTTTCCGGATCTATCACAATTATTTCCGTTCCAAACATCAGAGATCTCATTATTTCCAGTTTCACCATATAAGATTTACCCGCACCCGACGTTGCAAATACCACCGAATTATAGTTAGGCATTGAAAATCTATCAAAAATCACCAAAGATCCGTTATGTTCATTTATTCCATACATTATTCCCTTATCATCAGACAAATCAGAGGATACAAATGGGAAAGTCGTTGCCAGTGATGTTGTGTCCATGTTTCTGGTCACTTTCAATTTGTCGTAGCATACCGGCAAAGTTGTTACAAACCCTTCTTCCATTTGTAATGTTGTCTTTTTAGAAATTATCATCAAAGACCCCAAGGAAGATTCCAAATTTTTATTTATTTTGTCCAGTTCCTCTTTATCAGTAGCCGAAATCGTTACATAAAGTCCAAACTGAAAAAATCTTTCCTCTCCTTTTACCAGGTCAGCTTGTAAATTAAGTGCATCTTCAAGTTTTGCCTGTGTTGATGGGTTAACTATTCTGCCTCGCTGAATATCTGTTGTTAGTTCTGCCTCCATTTCGGCAATTTTTCTTCTCAAGTCATCCAACACTTCTTTACCATCCGTTGGATAGACGTACATCGACACCGATAAAGATGCATCAAAGTTAATCAAGCCCGATAACCAATTTATGCCTACAAATCGGGGATATCCAGCTACAAACAAAGTCCTATAATACTTATTATCAATTCTTATATGGTTAAAATCAACCTCAATTGCTGATGGTGCAATAATATCTTTTGTCGATACCAAGCCTTCAGTAAAAGCTCTTACCTCGTTATTCTTTGATTCATTGGTAGCAGTTGGTTTCATTTCAACGGCTTTTTCCTTGTCTTTTTTCTTAAAAAAATTAACCATTTACGTTTCCTCCTTCTGTTGTTTTTGTCGTTACTGTCGGTGACCCGTAGTTTAAGTTAGTAACTTTTTGGTTTGACGCCGTTTCTTCATTATAAGTTTTATATAAAAGCTGTATTATTTCTTTGGTGTTTAGTTGCACAATTTCTAGCCCCAATCTGGAAAACAATCTCATGATATGATCCCTTTTTGGTATCAATTTTGCCTTAGCTTTTTCTACAATATATTCCTTACTGTAAGGTAATCTTGTCGGTTTATTACCAATCTTAGGCAAAAAACCCAACATTGTTTTATCAGCGCTTTTTACCCCCAGCTCCATTATCGAAAAAGGTACCACTACATAAAAAGATTTCGACAATACGTCATGTTTTTTAACCGTTTCTTCTATGAATCTTTTATAAGAAACAATTCTCTCTTTGAGTAGCTTATTGGTTTCCGTTTGTTCTACTTCGTTCAGTCTTCTTACATAATTACTCACATCTTTAGATTCCGACCTNNNCTTTCAGACAACAGATCAAAATTGACACTAGATAGTTGCATTATCAAAGCACAATCTCCGTTACTAAGCACCACTACTCCATCTACCACATCTTCCACCGGCAAATGGTCCTGTGTACTGCCTCTAATTGCGTTTTTTAATGGGTCACTTGGCATAACTATATTCTATGATAACTTTTTGTTTGTTGCTATTACTACCATTAGCTTTTGGTTACTTCCTTCTTTTCCTTAGCTCTAATTTTAATCGGTTCCAATATTTTCCCCTCCATTGCCACATTTACCCTATCAAATACAAAACCTGCTTTTTCAGTTACCACCAGATAATTGCCACTAAGTAGAGGAGTTGCTGTTCTAAATTGTCCCAATGCATTCGTCTTAAACACTCTGACTGGATTATCACTTTTATCTCTTACCTCAACTATTGCCTCTTCAATAATTTCATTATTTGGTCCGATCACCATTCCTGATAATACGTTTGGTTCTGTCGGAGTTACTGGCATTGGTATTCCCCCAAACTCAGCCACTCCAGTTGCTTTTAATTTTTCTCTTCTTAAATCCAGGTTACCCACGTCACCACCATCTTCTTCCTTGACAACCTTACTTTCTTCTTTTTTTACCTCT
>DBRI01000009.1:42129-82697 GCA_002306295.1 Patescibacteria group bacterium UBA1372
CTTAAAAGACGGTAACGATTGTATAAACTCCCTTATTTTCCCCTCGTCTTTCTTGGGTACTTCAATTACTTCATCTTCTTCTTTTGTTAACACTTTATTTCTGTCTACGTCCAGCCAATTTGCTGGTATCGCCTTTTTCCATGTATATATTGTCGGAGAGTATATTGATTTTACAAATGCCAATAGCCAAGTTTCCAAAGGTCTGTCTTCAAATGGCACAAACGCCAATGCCAACCCACCTCCTCCCAATATTGCCATTAATGGATATTTTATTAGTAATGTAGCAATTCCTGTCGATTTCCATGTATTTACCAATACAGCCAGCAATATCCCTCCGGCTGCTTTTCCAAACTGCCCCAATGTCATATCACCTACCAATTTAAACTGGTATGACGATATCTGTTGTGGAATAGGGTGTTGTTCCATCCCTAATTTTACCTTATTTTAAGTAATCTTATACACTAAATTATCAGTTTGTAGACATCGAACTATTTACTTTAAATCTGGATTTGAAACAAGAAATGCATTAAAATTCCATACTAACCAATCTTTTGACCCGGTAGCAAAGCGGTTATGCAGAGGTCTGCAAAACCTTTTAGGTGGGTTCAACTCCCACCCGGGTCTCAAAAAGCCAAACAAAATTTAAAAACCAATATCCACTGGGACAACTCTTTAGTCCGCCGTAACTTTAGTGAAGGAGACCCACCCGTGTCTCAACAAAAATTTGACCCCAATAGTTTTTTTATGTTAACCTGACTTATGAACGATATAAACGATCCAACTCAAAACCCTTATACAAATACCGATCCGGTTACCCCGACCCCTCCTTCTCCTCCAGCTCCACCCGAGCCAACTCCTTACACTCCCACTCCACCAGCAGTAGAAACCCCAGAGCCCGCTCCACAAGAAACACCCGAGACCCCTGTTTATACACCTCCCCAGCCACAGCCTTTACCTGAAGTTCCAACCGAGCCCGTGCTACCTCCCCAACCAACACCGTCTCCAGAGCCCCCAGAACCAGTTACTCCGCCCGCCTCCGAGCCCCAGCCAGAATATCCTCCTCAAGTTCTTGAGCCATCTTTAGACAATCCTGTTTCAGAAGTTTCTTCAGAAACACCAATCGACCAACCAGACGACAGTCAACAATAAATCTACTTAAAGTTAACGACTTCCCACTTTTTTTTAAAATTTTTATGCCAATCACAATATTTTGCTTCAATTTCTTCTATTTTAAATAATCCAAATTCTTGTTTTAATATATCTAATTTTTCACCTTTTTCTTCTCCGTACTTTACTAGTTTATTTCTGGCTTCGTCAAAACTTACAAATCTGGGTGTTTTGGAATGAAACTTATCAGCGTACGTCACTAGTTTTTCCTCTAAAGAAATTGGTACATAATCCCTTAGCGGTAGTTTTAATTTCTCATCGATTATATTCTGTTTAGTTATTCCCACCCCTACATGTACGGTTGTAAATCTGACTATTATTGGATCCGTAATTCCTTGACCGATTAAAAATTTTTCACCCATTATTCCATGATAAAAATATGCCGGAGCTTTCTTTTCAGGATTTAAATCGTCAATAAAGCAAAAATACACACCCATGTCGTGTATTAAAGCTCCTATTTCAACTAAATTAAGGTCAATTTTATTCTGCTTATCTTTAGGTAGTTTCTTGTATATTGACCTACAAATATCGTTTACAATTAAGCAATGTGTCCATACCAAATCAAACAATATATCAGAATGTTTCCTTCCCTTGCTGGCTAGCAAATGTAATTCTTTTACATCATTTTTCTTCATTTGATTAATTTTAATATATTTTTACCTTTCAATTTCATGTATCTCTAATCTTTAATCAAGTTAATTACAAGTTTAACAATTGTCTCTTTTTCTTTTGGGTCAGACACAGCCACCAATAGTGCTAAAGCTACCAACGCCCTGTCGTTAATTTTTACTTCACCGTTTTTCTTAAACAAATATCTATTTTTATTAAGAAAATATATAAACAAAGTCGATCCGATTCTTTTATTCCCATCCACAAAAGGATGATCTTTAATTACAAAATAAAGTAAATTAGCCGCTTTTTCCTCAATACTAGGGTATAAATACTTTCCGTCAAATGTCTGATTGATAGCCCCGATTAATCCCTGCAATTTAGTACTGTTTTCTGCTCCAAACAAGTCTGATGCTAGCTTTTGCTTTAGTAGTTCTTGCCTAAACAGTAAAACGTTTTCAATCACTTTCTCGTATTCCAACTCAAAACCTGTTTTCAGTGATAGGTTTTTTGTTTCCAGGTCTCTATCGTCATAGCGTTTTAATAGTTTTATCGAATCTATGTATTTTTTAACTATTCCCAAAAGTTCTTCTTCTTGGCCGGCAAGCATAGGGGATTTGATTTTTGATCTTATTATTTCCACGCTATCAGACAAGTTTTTCAGATATTTTTGCTGTTCGGTAAGTCTTTTTTTGTTTAGTACATAGCCCTTTACTAAGTATTGTTTTAGAGTTTTTGTCGCCCAAATCCTAAACTGGGTACCTCTAATCGACTTAACCCTATATCCAACAGAAATCACCACATCTAAGTTATAGTGATCAATTTCTCTAGCAACTTGCCTATTTCCTTCTTTTTCAACTGTTCGGAATTTCCTAATAGTTGACTTAAGGTTAAGTTCCTTTTCTTTGTATACATTTTTAATGTGTTCATTGATAGTAGGTACTGTTTTATCGAATAATTGTGACATTTGTTTCTGAGTCAGCCATACTGTGTCTCGATTTATATCTACATTAATTTCAACTTTTCTGTTTCCAGATTTGTATATTACTATTTGATTTTTTGGTGCCATATCTATTTATAACCCAAATAAAACCCGAAGTAAACAATCATTTTATATACTTCTTCCCCTTCAACTTCTCTGGCGATTAACTTTGGATCTTCTTTGTCTTCTTCTGTTCAAGTCTAACAATAAAGCGTCACATCCACATCCGATGATCTCAATAACTTTAATAATTAGCTGATAGTACCTAAATGCTGCTATTAATAGTATTAATATAACTATCTACAATCTGTCTTTGTGGCGCAAAAAGTGGATTTGCCATAATTTCATTAAATCGTTTTAATGGCACACCCATTGCTTCATATAACCGATAGTTATAGTCATAATAGCTATTCATTGCTTCCAGTGCATCAGCCCCCACCACACTTTCAACTTCATCTATCTTTCTACCAAGATAAACATCTAACAATTGTCCTATACTTATCCTGTCAGTTAATTTCTTCATAAAATCAAAATCTCTTCCGTCACCAAAATAACCCTTACTGTTATGTTTATAATAACTTTCTAAGTTTATTCCTCCGATTTTTGAAACAACCAAGAAACTTAAATACTCTGTAAAAAACTCATTAAAACCAAAGTATTTATCACCAAACTCGTCATGGCCGTCAGGCTCGGATACAAAATGCATTAATTCATGTGTCGCAAATATAATCATTTCTTCATCACTATACAGCCTACCGTCTTGATTGCATTTACTTACATAAAGAGTATTCTCATCTGGCGACCACTCGTGTCCTACACCATCTCTTCTAACAATTTTCAGAGACGCAATTCTGTTTTCTAAGCGGCCAAAATCGTAAGAAATTGAATGCCTTTCTATAATTTCACAGGCACCATTAACAATATTTCCAGTTAAGTTTCGATATTCTTCCGTTTCATCTCCCAAACCTTCTATTTGTATAACATTAAATACTTCTGGATTCATAAACTGTATATATTATAATGCCACAGACTTTATTTTCTATTTTATATACTTCTTTCCTAGTAACTTCTCTGGCAATAAGCTTTGATTCTTTGGATATTTCTCATACCCCTCCCCATACCCAAAATCTTCCATCAGTTTTGTTGGCGCGTTTCTCAAATTCATTGGTATTGGTAAATTTCCTAGAGTCTTTACGTCTTCCTGTGCTGCTCTCAAACCATCATAGCACGATCTGTCTTTCTTAGATTTTGCCAAATACACCACCCCGTGAGCTAAATTTATGGCACACTCCGGATATCCAATTATTTCTACTGCTCTAAACACTTGATTTGCCAAAAGTAGGGCATTGGGGTTAGCCATACCTATATCTTCAGATGCAAATATTACCATTCGCCTGGCTATAAACTTTGGATCTTCTCCTGCTTCTACCATCCGGGCTAGATAATACAAAGCCGCATCCGGGTCACTTGCCCTCATCGACTTAATAAATGCCGAAATCGTGTTGTAATGTTCCTCTCCTTTTTTATCAAATCTCAAATATGAGTTTTGCAAAGCATTTTTAAGAGATTCTATTTTTAAATTTCCATACAAGCTATTGGCGTTATCAATCATGGTAATTGCCGCCCTGGCATCTCCGTTAGCCATATTGGTCAGCCACTCTCTGGCTTTTTTATCCATCTTCCTCTCAATTACCTTTAAACATCTGTCTATTATTTTTCCGATTTCACTTTCTGTTAATTCCTTCAACACAAACACTCGGCATCGGGATAGTAGGGGAGAAATTACCTCAAAACTCGGGTTTTCAGTCGTCGCTCCTATTAGAATCAGTTGACCCGATTCCACGTAAGGCAGTAAAAAATCCTGTTGCGCTTTATTAAACCTATGAATTTCATCCAGAAACAATATTTTTTTAATCAAATTTAAATTTTTACTCTGTCCTACTATTTTTCTAATATCATCTTTTCCTGCCGATACTGCCGACAAATCCCAAAATTCAGCCTTCATTTCCGTTGCAATAATTCTGGCCAATGTCGTTTTTCCTACTCCCGGTGGTCCCCAAAAAATCATTGAAAATATTTGCTTGTTTTCAATCAAAAGCCTCAATGGTTTATTTTCTCCCACCAAATGCTTCTGCCCCACAAACTCATCCAAATTTTTCGGTCTAATTCTATCCGCCAACGGCCCCCAGTTATTCATCAACTTTATAAACTTTCTAAACTTTTAACTTTCTAAGCTCTAGTATACATCTTCTTCGCCTTTTATTTGGGTCATGGTATATAATTCTTTCATTAGATATTTATAGAGCTATGACTAAAAAATCGCTTTTAAAATATTTCCAATCAAAAGATTTATGTGTTCTGTCTACTTGTAACCTCAAAAACAAACCCCAATCCGCCGTCATGTGTCTGGTTACTGGAGACGATTTTAATTTATACCTATTTACCGGCAAAACTACTCGAAAATACTACAACCTCGAAGACAACAAAAAAGTGGCTGTTGTTATTGGCGGTTTAAATGGTGATCCCTCCGCCCAAATTAATGGTCTTGCCCGTATTCTAACCGGTGGTCAAGCCAAACTGGCTTCTGACCTTATCACCAAGAAACATTCGGATTGGAAAGATTATTTTTCTCCAAATACTCGCTTTATTAGAATCATTCCCAAATTAGTCCACTACAGCGATTTTTCCAAAAACATTTTCCAAGAATTTCTCTTCTGAAGCCAAAAACTGTTAAACTAATCCATGAAGAATTTATTAGTTTTATCCTTTCTTTACTATCTCCGCTTTTTTGCTCGATTACAACTCAAAAAGATTTCTTTTCTCCAAAAACTAAAAGGGGACAAGTTAATCACTGTTGGTGTCACTGCTTCGGCCGGTAAAACTACCACTGTCAAAACTATCTACGCCGCTCTTTCTCCTTTTTATAAAATTAAATTAAACACCAAATCTTCAGAAACCGGCCTATCTCTAAATATTCTAGACATTAATACCATAAATTATTCCCTAATTGATTGGTTTAGAATTTTAACCTTAGCACCCATCAAATTTCTATTTCTTAACTGGAAATCCTATCAAATTTATTTAACAGAGTTTGGCATCGATGCTCCATTTTGGCCGAAAAATATGGACTTTTTGCTGTCCATTCTTAATCCTGATATTGCAGTTTTTTTAAATGTCAATCCAGTCCATGCTCAAAATTTTAAAAAACCTTCTTTAAAATCAGCCCTTTCTGCTATTGCTAAAGAAAAATCAAAATTAACAAATTCTTATAAACCCAATAAATTATCCATTGTAAATTTTGACGATCCTTTTGTTAAAAACTCTATTAATGTCTCCAATCAACTTCTTACTATTGGTAGCAAAGATACAGACATTCAAATTGTCTCCACAGCTAACAACGAACAGGGTTTCTCAGCCGATTTTATACTAAATAATAAAAAATATATTGTCATTCTTAAAAATCAAATTCAACCAACTAGTTTTGCCACTTCTCTTGCTTCCTCTCTTCTTATTGCTAACCACCTAGGCTTAGATTTAGATAAAATCATTACTTCACTTCAAGCTAATTTCCAAAATGAGCCCAGCCGTTCTTCTCTCTTATTGGGAATCAAAAACACCACCATTATCGATAGTTCCTACAATTCTTCGCCCCAAGCCGCTTCCGAAATGTTAGACATCCTTTCATCTTTTCCAGGTCAAAAAATAGCTGTTTTGGGTGATATGCGAGAGCTTGGCCCCCAAACCAAAATCAGTCACCGCAGACTTTATAAACATGCCCTCAACTCTTCCGATCTTATTATTGGAGTTGGTCCCTACACTCAAAAATATTTCAAGAAATCAGCCAAAGTACAAACCTTTTTGTATTGGTGGCAGGCTTTAGATTTTCTCAAAAATCAAATCAAAGGTGGTGAAGTTATTCTTGTCAAGGGTTCTCAAAATACTATCTACTTAGAAGAACTGGTCAAAGGCCTTGTCGAAAACAAATTAGATCAAAAAAATCTCTGCCGCCAATCTCCTTATTGGCTCTCTGTCAAACAGAAATTTCACACTCAATTCGTAATTGACCAATTGAAGATTGAAGATTGATTATTTTACCCCGCTCCTCCGCCGCCACCGCCTCCACCACCACCTCCACCTCCGGATGACCCACCACTACTTCCCACTCCGCTGGCTCCATAACTACTGCTTGCTGCTGTCGAAATGCTAGATATTGCCGAGTTTATCGAAGATACAGCCGATGAAAAATCACCACTACTAGACCCTGCCCAATATGTCATCACCATTCTCTGATCCTCTTCTCCAAATTTAACCGGTAGTTGACTCAATGCTTTTTGCGATACCCCCAACACTGTTCCGTATACCAAATATTTTTCCCACAATACAATCGAATCTATCGGATAATTTTTTGTTTTGGCATATTCCTCCATGTGCTTTTGAAAAGCTATCCAGGAAGCTGTCTCTTGTCTGCCCTTTTCCGTTCTTTTATCACCTTTGCTCATCATCAAGGCTCCGGACATCATCATCAAAAATCCTCCGACACCCAATATCGGTGTCAACACCACTGCCAGGCTTGCCGTCATTGCTAAAAACGGTGCCAGAAATACACTTAAAAACATCTGCAAAATTCCAATTCCCATTGTTAATCCATAACTACTTTTCTTTTTGTGAGCTTCCATATCCAAATATCCATCTTCCAGGTTTTGCGCTAATGCTAATTTCCCCAATCTTTTGATGAAGCTGTAGCTCGTTGTTCTGTTGACCCTGCACCAGCTGGCAATATCATCTAGTGCCAACACTTCTTCCTCTCTACTTGTCAAAGTCTTAGTTTTGGTAGGTATTCTCATCAAAAAACCAATCATTTCTTGCTCAATTCTTGTTATTCCCATATCACTTTTACCCAACCATTTCAAATAATATTTATAGTCTTTAAATATAAAACCCTCTTTTGTTTCACTTCTGACTATTTGGTAATACCTATCCTGTACTAGTCTCAATACCGTCGCCGTAAACGCCTTACTTGTCAGTGTTTCATTCATATGAATCAGTTGTTCCACCTGTGCCGGTTCTATATCACTTGGTGGTTCCCATATCCGTCCCGATAGCGTCACCTCAGGTAATTTCTCATCTTTTCCGTATTTCCAAAAATTTTTAATTTGTTTTACAAACACCCATATTGACCCACCGCTTATAACCAATATCAATACTTCTAGTCCCGTTCTGCTTATTTTATTAACCGCTGATTTTCTCTCTGTTTCTTTTATAAATCCCAATTCCTCTGTCTCTATTTGTTCTTTTGTCATATTTCCCACCACGCTCACATCAAACCCGTCTGCTGGTACTATCACCCTAGCTTCAAAAAATTCTCCGCCGTTTATTCGATCTAATTCATATTTCACTTCACTGGCACTCGGTATCGATACTCTGCCCGTTAGTGGCCCGTGTGCCCAAGCCTTTATTTTCTCTCCATCGATTCCCTCTGGTAGTTTTATATTAGCTTCAATATTTTTTTGGCTTATTTCCCATCTATCTCCCACCAACTTCCAATAAAATTCAACCACCTCACCCTGTTTTGTTAATCCATTTTCAATTACATATCCCAAATTAAACACCCTGTTAGTGTTATTTGCCCTATAAAACCACTTAATATAATAAGAGCTTCCTCTGTTCTGAACATAAAAAGTCCCTGCTGGTCTGTTTGTATCAGCCGCATTTATTTCACCATCAGCTAGTTCTCTATAACAGCTTGTTTCGTCACACAGTGAAAAATTATTAAGTATATATGCTTGGCTCCTTTCTCCTCTCTTATCAATTTCCACATAAGCAAAAGTATAAGATCCATCAAAATTGTAAGTCCTGCTTTCAACCACATTTACCATCCCATTTCTATCCATCTCCATATCAATTTTTACCTTATCTATCGAATAACTTTTCGCCTCGACTTTAGATACTCCAATAAAACTAAGGGTAATAATCAAAATTCCTACAAATATTTTTTTTACCATACTTTATATTATCCTATTTTTAATTATCCCTCCCTTGTCAAGGGGAGGATTAGGGAGGGGTTTTTGTTTCTAGATTCTAAGCTTGGTAAAATGCAATTAGTTTAAAAATTTAAATATTTTGTAAATTTCAAATTGTTTAATAATTGTAAATTGATAATTGTAAATTAATCGACATGTCCAAGCTTTTACTTATTGATTCCCACGCTGTCATTCACCGCGCCTTTCACAGTATTCCCAAGACCTTAACCTACCAAGGTAGACCCATTAACGCCATGTATGGTTTTTATTCCATGCTCTATTCTGCCTTAGACCAATTAAATCCCAAATATTTAGCCTTTTGTCTCGACGCCCCCGGTCCCACTTTTAGAGACAAAGAATATATTGCCTACCGCACTCAAAGAAAACCCGCCGATCCCGATCTCAAGCACCAATTTCCCCTAATTATCGACAGTCTCAAACAATCTAATTTAACCCATTTTTCCTTAGGTGGCTACGAAGCTGACGATCTCCTGGCCACTCTTTCTCAAAAAGTTTCTTCCAAAAAAGGTCTGACCACTTATATTATTACCGGAGACAAAGATCTGATGCAGTTGGTCAACCCCAGGGTCAAGCTTTTTATGCCAGTCAAAGGTCTTTCTCAAATCCAAATTTATGATTCCAAGGCCGTTAAAACCCGTCTTGGTATTGCCCCCTCTCAGGTGGTTGATCTCAAAGCTTTAATGGGGGACTCTTCAGATAATTACCCCGGAGTTGCTGGTATCGGTCCCAAAACAGCTGTCGATTTATTAGAAGAATACAAATCTTTAGACAATATTTATAAAAATCTGGACAAAATCAAACTATCTATTAGGGAAAAATTAGAAAAAGATCGCGACAATGCCTATCTATCCCAAAAATTAGCCCAATTGGAAACCTCTGTGCCTATTAATTTTTCTCTAAAAGACGCCAAAATTACTTCCCAATCAATTGACCAGCTCGTCGAGGTTCTAAAGACCTACAATTTTAAATCTCTTATTTCCCGTTTTACCAAAAAATACCAGCTAACTCCCAAAGTCACTATAGACAAAAATCAACAAACCCTTTTCTAATCATCTTCGTTTCAGTATCAATACCCCCGATCTCTTGACCGTTTCTCCACTTTTATAATCATCTTGGTCAAGCATTACTGTATATAGATGACCTTCATCGATATTTTGTGGTTGTTTTCCTAAGTATTTAAATAAATATTTAAATCCGTTATCCCAACCCAATGGTAGTTCGTAAGACACATTAAACACTTCATCTCTTTTTTGATTAACCAAATATTCAACTATTTCTTTTTTGTTTCGTAGACCAATATTAGTTTTTTCAGTATTTAATCTCATAAAGTTATTTATTAACAACAAACCCATAATTAACCAACTAACTTTCCCAAAATTCGATATAAATTTAGAAATTAGCAAAACAAGTAACACCCCGGCGAGTCTATAATAATATTCAGATACTCCACCTTTGTATAAAAACATAGTTATCAAAGGTGTTAATAACCAAACCAAAATCACTATATTTTTATCTCTTTTTTTGCCTAACAATGCTAAAAAACTTATTAAAACCACTATAATTCTTTCCGCTTGTTCCCAAACTTGTCCAAACCTGGCTATTCCAATTAGATTTAAACTTCTAAAATATACTTTTACTGGTAACCAAATTTCTCTTGCTATTTTCGTTTCCCCCTTAAGCATTTCAAAAAACTTCCGTGTATTTAGAAAATCGTGTCTCAAATCAAAGACCACTAAAGGTATAGCAAATATTACCACCCCAAAAATTGCTTTAATCAGGTCTTTCTTGTCTACTTTTTTATCTTTACTTACAAACCAAGCCACTAAAATTGGTACTCCCAATGAAGTAGGTATCAGATGAGTTACACTTGCAAAACTCCAAACAGGCAAGACCCATAAAATATTTTTTCTAGATTCTGTTATTTTATTTACCCCCCACCACATCCAAACTCCAAAAAAAGCTAAATGCATTACACTCCAGCTTGTTTCGTTTTGGTTGATCAGCATAAGTCCACTTGCTATCAATCCAGCCCTACTACCATACAGTCTACTTGCCACTATATAAATACTTATCACCGTTACTAAATTAGTAAACGTCATTGCAACTATACCCGCCCTTGGATCTCCGTCCATCAATCCATAAAAGGGAAGCAGATAATAAAAGTGGTAAGGTCCTGCAAAAAAACTGTTTTCATGACTCACTCTTTGTCCAATTAATAAAGGTTTTTTATTCTCTATCATCCCCATTACTTTGATAGCATCATCTTCTTGATCCCAGTCAAAACGATATCTGTCATCAACTCTATAAATACTAAAAAAAATAGACAGAATACACAAAATCAAAATAATTATTATTTTCCTCTTATTTTTTTTCATACTCTTAGTATAAACAAACCCTTTTCTAATCTATATCCCAAATGTTAACTTGACATATGACATCAATTTTTAGAGTTGAAGGTTTTCCTAAAACAGAAACAACCGTTCCCGTTCAGCCTTCACCAACAGACATTTGTCAAATTCCTTGTCATCTTCGTCCAGCTTATTGTACTGAGCCCTCAAACCCTGCTACAGACACTAGTTGTCGCAAACGCCACCATACTGGAGGCCATGGTCGTACAAATGTCAAAAAACGTCAATAATTAAATTCCTTACACTTGACAAACACTCCTTACATTATATATACTTTCCTTACTTATGACTTACACAGCTACTCTCACCAGTAAAGGCCAAATTACTATACCGGCAAAAATTATAAAAGCCAAAAATCTTAAAAAAGGCCAAAAACTTATTTTTAATATTGAAGATAATAAAGTTTTCATTGAAACTCCGGTAGACTTTATCAATCGATTAGCCGGGTCTGTTTCTATACCAAACAAATTAAAAAATGTCCCTATCGATAAAGCTATCGAATTAGCTAAGCAAATTCATTTTTCTTCTCAAAAATGACATATATCAAGATACAGAAAAATCCGGCATTTATGACGGAGATAAAGCAAATTCCTAAAGCGAAACAAAATACCACGGCTTTTAAGCCGTGTGTAGTTTATTTTGTTGACACCAATTATTTCCTGTCTTATTTTTTAGACAGAAATTCTGACCAGCAGTTAATTGTAAACAAATTATTCAAACAAGCCCTACAAGACAAAGTTTGCTTATATAGTTCAAGCT
This sequence comes from Patescibacteria group bacterium UBA1372, assembly GCA_002306295.1. Taxonomy (GTDB): domain Bacteria; phylum Patescibacteriota; class Microgenomatia; order UBA12405; family UBA12405; genus UBA1372. The sequence goes on from DBRI01000009.1 coordinate 54,096, forward strand.
TAGTTTTTTTTGAAGTTTATTGGACAGCTAAATCTTTCTATCAGATTCCCCACCAAACTCTTAAAACTATGATGACACAATTACTTCATCTAAACTTTATTACCATCGACAACAAAGGCCTATTGTTAGAATCTCTAAACTTATTTACCAATGGTTCAATCAGTCTTGAGGATTGTTACCATCTTGTTTGTGCTAAAAGTTATCAAGTAAACTCCATCGCCACCTTTGATAAAAAACTCAAGTCCTCTTTTAAAAAACTTTCAACTTTACAAACATTATGAACTTTACAAACTATCGCATAGCCTTAGTTCACGACTATCTCAAAGAATATGGTGGTGCCGAATCTGTTTTAGAAACTTTATCTGACATCTACCCTCAAGCCGATATTTTTACCTCTGTTTATCTTCCTAAATTTTTTGGCCCCCACCAAAGACGCCTAGAAAAAAAATGGCAAGGAAGAGTTCACACTTCTTTTTTACAATACCTACCTTTTAAGGCTAAATTAATCAGTCTTTTTAGATTTATATCACCCCTGGCTTTCAAATCTTTTGATTTTTCTAAATACGATATCATTATCACTTCAGCTACCGGTGCCTATTTTCCCAATGCCCTAAACAAAGGTCAAGCCAAACTAATCTGTTATTGTCACACTCCACCTCGCTATCTTTACGGTCTTGCCACAGCTAGAGACCTAAAATCTAGACCAATTCTAAACTTTTTTGCTCAAACAGTTTTTCATTTCTTGCGCCTACTTGATTTCAAATACGCCCAAAATGTCGATCAATTTATTTGCAATTCCCAAACCACTCGCCTCAGAGTCAAAAAGTTTTACAAAAAAGATGCTATCGTCATCAATCCACCTGTAGATCTTCCAAAAGGTTTGAAAATTGAAAATTGTAAATTGAAAATTGTAAAAAATGGATATTTTTTAGCCGGTGGTCGTTTAGCCCGCGCCAAACGCTATGATATTGCCGTTAAGGCGTGTAATAAATTAAAGCTCCCTCTACAAATTTTTGGCCGTGATTTTGCCGGTCACCTGGATGAATTAAAAGCCATAGCCGGCCCCACTATAGAGTTTTTAGGTGAAGTCAGTCAAGCCGAAAAAACCAAGCTATTTACCAACGCCCTAGCTTATTTTATGTGTTCTGATAATGAAGATTTTGGTATAGTCACCGTTGAAGCCATGGCTCATGGCACTCCTGTTATTGGATACAATAGTGGGGGAGTCGCCGAGACAGTAATTGATGGGAAGACAGGGCTTTTATTTGACAAGCTCACACCAAAATCTTGCATTAAAGCCATCCAAAAATTTCAAAAATTAAACATAAATTCCAAAGATTGTATCTCCCAAGCCCAAAAATTCTCCCCCCAAGTCTTCACTTCCAAGATAAAGAAAATCGTCTTTACTCAAACAAATTAATTCCCTCCCTTGTCAAGGGGAGGGTCAGGGAGGGGTTTACTTCTGGCTTTCTACCCATTTCTCTGCATCCAACCCAGCCATTGCCCCCATTCCTGCCGCAATTATTGCCTGTCTATATATATCATCCACACAATCCCCGGCTGCAAATATTCCAGGAACTGAAGTCATTGTATGGAAATTAGCTCCACCTCGCACTATTATGTGTCCACTCTCTTTTCTGTCTACCAATCCTGCCACCATCTCTGTTGCCGGATCATGCCCAATCGCCACAAATAGCCCATCAATTTCTACCGTCTTTTCCTCCCCAGTTTTATTATTCTTCACTCTAATATTTTGTAGTTTGTTTGATTCGTAATTGATAATTGATAATTGATAATTGACTTGTGTCACTTCCATATTCCACCACATCTCAATCTTTGGATTATTAAGAACTTTTTTCTGTTCCGCCTCTATTGCCCTCAATTGGTCTCTTCTATGAATTAAAATTACTTTTTTAGCAAATTTAGTTAAAAAATTTGCCTCTGTACAGGCCACATCTCCGCCACCTACTATTGCTACCGTCTTGTCTCTAAAAAACATCCCGTCACAAGTCGCACACCCCGATACTCCCTTACCTACCAGTTCTTTTTCACCTACATCGAGCCATCTGGCTCTTGCCCCCGTTGCAATTATTACAGCCTTAGCAAACAGTTTACTCCCGTCTGTCATCTCAACCTCGAAATTGTATTCTAATTTACCCTTCCGAAGCTTTAGCGAAGGAGGGCTTCTTACATCAACAATCTTACTTACTTGATTATTTATTATTTCTCCTCCCAAATTCTTCACCTGTTGCATTGTATCCATCATCAGTTTTGGACCACCAATTCCATCCGCAAATCCTGGGTAATTTTCAACCAAAGTCGTAATTGTCAGTTGTCCGCCGGGGTGGTCTCCCGCCACTACCACTGTTTTTAAATCAGCTCTGATGTTATAAATTGCCGCCGTCAACCCTGCCGCTCCCGAACCCACTATCACAGTATCGTAAATTTGATTTTTCATACTCCTATTTTACTACGCTTCATATTTTTATTTCTTTTCACTTTATAAACTTTTTACTCTTTTTCAAGAAATCAATATTAAAAATAAGTTTTATTATCATAAAGCGAACAAAATATTTTTTTAAAAATATTTTATACTGAAGTGTGTCTAGTGATACTATCAAAACCCTAAAATTAATTTTAAAGCTTATCCAAAACAAAAAACCCTTTTATGTTTGGTTGTTTGTTCGTTTCATTTCCGCTCTTTTTCCTATTATTACAATTTTTTTATTTTCTCGTGTTGTTAATGGTCTTGAAGTCGGCTCCGATCTAAAAGTATTATCCCATCTGATAATTTTCGTTTTAATCTCCCGTCTTCTCGATAATTTTAGCCGTCTTGTCTCTACTAGTAAACTGGATCATGTCATCAACGATATTCAGCTGGATATTCAAAATATTCTCGTCAGCAATATCAGAGCTCCGGACAAAAAATCTCAACACAAAGCAGTTCAGGCCGTCAGAAATTTTTCCGATGCTGCCGGCACCACTTTATCAATTTTTAAACAGCCCGGTATCGATGCTGTTGTTTCCTTCATTACTATCCCAATTATTTTATTATTTTTAGATTTTAAAGTCTTTATATTTCAAGTAGCTTATATGATTATTTACTATTTTACCGATGTTTATACCACCGAAAAATATACTGTTCTAAAAAACAAACATAATTCTACTATCGAAAGTTACTTTGCTAAACTTCAAACTACTAAAAAATTTAAATTTGAAAAAACACTCACCAGTAATTCGTTTAAAAAAGTTACTAACTGGGGCATAATCGAATGGTCTCTCCTTCAAAATATTGCTGTTTTTTTCTACGTTGTTACTCTGACTTATTCGGTTTATTCATTCGCTATTGGTTCAAAAAGTATTGCCGATATTATCCTTATTATTGGTTACATGGACAGCACCCAAGTATTTTTAAACAATATTAGTTCCATCAAAGATTCTATGGCCAATACTAAAGTCGCTCTTCACCGTCTTTTAGACAATAACAAATCTCTAACCGTTGACTACGATGACCTCACCACCTGATAAAATTACTCTATGCCAGAGCTTCCCGAAGTCGAAACAGTTAGATTATTTTTAAACCAAAAAATCATTGGTAAAAAAATTAAATCTATTCAAGTTTTGAATGCCAAATCACTTTCAGGTGATTATAAAAAAATCTTAAACCAACCAATTATTAGTCTAAATAGAATTGGCAAACAGCTTTCTATTCATTTTAGCCATAGCCTTTCTTTTCTTATTCATCTCAAAATGACTGGCCAATTAATTTTTGTTGATAAATCTCAAACAATTTTAGGTCACCCAACGCCTTCCCTGTATAAAACGCCTTTACCGTGGACCTCTACCAGAATTATTTTTACCTTTTCAGACGGTAGTATGCTTTATTTCAACGACCAGCGTAAATTTGGCTGGATAAAACTGGTTAAACTTAATCAATTAAGAAGCCTTCAGTCAAATTTAGGTCCTGATATTTTATCCAGACAATTCACCCTATCTTATTTCCAAAAAACTCTTCGGTCCTCCAATCGCTTGATTAAAACTCTTTTGCACGACCAATCTCTTTATGCTGGTATTGGCAATATCTATGCCAATGACGCCCTTTTCTTATCACATATTCACCCTCAAACCAGAGCTTCAAATATTACCTCTACTCAGGCCAAATCTCTCTATCAAAACATCAAAAAAGTCATTAGGCAGGGCATAAAATATGGTGGCTCTACCGCCAAAGACAATATGTATCTTAAACCAGACGGTACCAAAGGTAGTCAACAATACAATTTTTATGTCTACCAAAGAGCAGGGGAGCCATGTACCAAGTGTCAGTATAAAATCATTCGTCTCAAGCTTCAGGGCCGATCCGCCTTTTTCTGTCCTCATTGTCAAAAAATATCAAACTAAGTCAATTTCAATTTGATATCTTTTCAAAGCTTCAATTACTTTCTAAAGTCTTTTTATAAGATGTAGAGACAGAAGAATTCTAGAAGAAGCAGCCCGTAGAGCTGACTCATTTGAGGCTAATGCAGACAGGATTCTCCACCCCGAAAATCATCGTCGTCTATTTCCAGAGCTTGGTCAACCCTCAAACCCCGTCACCACCGAACATGCTTCTCCTAGATTATCACTTAAATCAAACTCTACACAGGCTACTCAATCCCAAATCGAAGCAGCTCTTGCTGGTCAAGATGTTCCCGAAATCGAAACACCTGATCCTACTAGTCTTCCTGGCCGTCGACCTGCCACTTCACGGCAAATTAAAGCTCTTTTGTCCCAGATCAGATAAAATGTTATAAATAATCATGGCTGATTTAGAAGCTCTAATAGGCCAATATCTAAGACAACTCCAAGAATCTGAGTTTTTTATCAGTATAAATTTAAATCGTCCAAACAGATTTACGGTTAGAAGTATACCACGAACACCTACTCAATCTAATCAACAAAGATATATTTTAAAAGATGGGGAATTTATCGGTACTGCCACACCCATAAGCGAATTGCAGCGTCGTCAATTAGAAAAACAATTCAGACACCAAAAACCTCCTCCTCATCAATTTCCTCGCTGATACTCTATACTACTCTCTACTAGCCTTCCATCTTCTAGCTTCAAACAGGAAAAATATCGAAAAATAAAACAAAAGTGGTGTTGACATAAAAGCAATTAAAGGTACTCTTCTCAGTACAAACAATACCGCCACTATCCCTCCTGCCACTAAATTATCCACAAAGCCAAACAAAAAAATATAGTAACTCAGCTTTTTCTTATAATATTCATAAGGCAAATAATACACCACTGCCCCCACCAAGCTCATTCCTCCCAATATTCTAAAATATATAGAGTCTATTCCAAGCATTTTCATTAAATCACCAGGGCCAATCAGCAAAAACAAACCCCATGGAAATACCAGCAATATTAAATTAATTAAAACCACTTCCTTAAACCAAGTCATTCTTTCTTTATTGCCAATTTTTTTCTCCTGATCTTTTACAATCAAATACACAAATAGCAAATAAAAAGATCCAATTATCCAGCTTTCATAAGCCCACAATCTTCTTATCTCCATTATTGTTTTAGGAGTTTCCAAGAAATTAAAAAAGGCGTACAAAAGCCCACTAATAAAATTTAAATGAATAAACATATAGAAATACTTTTTGACTCTAATCATATTCTATTTATAACCAAAAAATCTCAATTAAAGCAACTTTTTTGTAATAAATTTTGTTTTTGCTCGTATCAACTATTGTACGTTTAATCTTTTAATAGACATATATGAAATCTTTTTCAATAGTTTTAGCGCTCATTATTGCGCTTTCATTCTCTTTATTAATTGCTGGTAACGTTTTGGCCGGTGGCGATCAAGTCAGAGGAGAAAATGGCCAAGGCACTGTCAGCCAAGTCCAAGTTCAGGATCCTCCTCCCTTCCAACCCTAATTTTTTTGAGATCAAATACCCCCACCTTCGACGTGGGGGTATTTTTTTGCTATTTTGTAATATTATTCCTATAATATCGTATCAATAAGTAGACACTATTATTAGTTTCAAAATACATGAAAATCTATCAAACTATAGTCTTATCTGCCTCCTTATTATTATCTGCTGTTTCACCTCTATCCGCTTTGGCTGTTTCTGGTTCACCTTCCCAAAACCAAAACCAAAATCAGTACCAAAATCAGACTCAAGGAGAGTCAAATCAGCCAGATTCTACCGTTACTCCTCTCCAATACAGGCAACAAACCCAAGAGCAAGTTCAGGTTAACTCAGCTACCCCCACTCAAGACAGACCCAGCTTTATGAATCAGTTGAAATTAAAACTTGTTCAAACCATTCAAAACCGTATTAGACAAAGACTAGAAAATCAATTTCAAAGGCTTTCTCAAGTNNGAAGTTGCCAAAACTAGTCCTATAAAAGAGGCTTACCAAAAGTTTTTAGCCGGTTTTGACGATGTAGTCAATCAGATGAACCAGTCTCAAGAACCAGTTAAGTTTAGAAATGAACTAAACAATCAAGCCAGACTTGCCAAACAAGAACTAAACAAGTATAACCAAACTCTTAGAAACGCCATTAGGCTTTTAGTTAACCTTGGCAAAACCAACTAAATCTGTCATTATTGGTCTATGCTAAATCTAAAAAAGGTACTACTCCTCGCCGTCGTTATTACTTCTCTTTCGGCCTGTTCTCTTTCCTCTGAAAAAGCCGCCACCATCACTTCTTCCCCTCTTGATACCAATACTCAAACAGTCGAGGTTTCTCCTTTGCCTTCTGATATCTCACCGACTGCTTTACCTATCGATCCCGATACTGCCGATCAGGAGCTTTTAGAGATACTGGAAGACTTAGATGATATCGATCTAGACTCTGAGTTCAGCCTATTGGACGAACAGCTAAACTAACCTTACCAGTAGTTCCAGCTCAAACCAGTCCTTCAACAGCACTAATGTTATTAAAACTGCCAAAATTAAAAGCATTAATCTAATTAATCTCATCCAACCGGTTTTTCTATATTCCACCCCAATTTTTGAAAACAAAACTATCCCTATTCCCGTACTCACCCCAAAAGCCGCTAGCCAACTCCAAGGAATATCACCCACAAGCATCTGTTTTCCTGTTACTCCAAACTCCAATATTTCCAGATTTACCCCCATTTGTATTAACCAAATTGATACCAGCATTGTTAGTCCTGTCAACACTGATATTGCCGATACTCCAAATACCAACCCGTATTTTTCCACTTCAAATTTCCATTTAGGCCTCATTTTTATCTCGCCTTTATCTATTTTTTCGAATATCTTGTCTTTAGTTTTCATCTGTTAATATTTTTTTTAATTCTTTTTTAGCTCTATATAAAAGCACCCCTGCTTTACTTTTAGAAATTTTTAAAATATCACTAATTTCAATATAAGATTTTTCTTCAAAATAAAACAAGTTTATTATATTTCTGTATTTTACATCCATTTTTTTTAAAGCTTGTCTGACTCTCTTTTTTTCATCTTCTGCCATTGCTAAATCTTCTAAAAGTTCGTTTTTACTATCCTCAAACAATTCTTCATTATCTACGTTGGTTAGTTTAATTTTTTTCTTTTTAATAAAATCTATTGTTTTGTTGTGAGCAATCCTATATATCCAACTGGAAAAACTATACTCATCACTATAGCTATTCAGTTTTTCAAAGCAACTTATAAACACCTCTTGTACCAAGTCATCTACATCGTCATCCACACAATAGCTAATTCTCTTAATGTATCTTCTTAATTTGTCTTCATATTTATCAATAATTTGTCCGAATTCACGCTTATCAACTAATACTTTTTTAACAATTTCTTCATCAGTCACGCCTTTATTTTATCAATTCCCCAATTATTGATAAAATATCACTATGATAAAAACAACTGTCTTCGATCTAAATGGTGTTATTTGGAAGCGCCGCCCCTTCAATCAAGCCTTTTTCCAACTTCTATCTCAAACAGTTAATCTTCATCCCAAAACCATTCGCTCCAAATACAATCAAGTCGTTAGCCTTTTTGAGTTAGATAAACTTGAACTAAATCACTGGCTTAAAACTGAATTTAAGCTTGATAAGCTTACCCTAGAAACTTTCAATTTTAATCTCCAAAAAGTTTTTAAGGCTCATTATCAGCCAAATTTTTATCCTAAGGCGTTGCCTCTTATTAGGCTTCTTCAGACAAATGGTTTTACCATTGGCTGTCTTACTAATTCTGAAAATTTTCTTATCGATCTTTTTACCAAAGCCGGTCTTTTTTGCAACTTTGATTTTAAAGTTGCCAGTAGTATTGTTGGTTACAAAAAACCAAATCAAAAAATTTTTAAACAAATTTTCAAAATTGGTAATTGGAAACCTGCTCAGGTCTTATTTATCGACAATCAAAAATCAAATCTTTCTGCTGCCCAAAAATTGGGCATAAACACTATCCACTTCAAGTCCTACAAAGATCTGGCTCCCAAATTAGATAAAATCCTGTTCTGATTTACCACTTTCCGCTAGCTCCACCCCCGCCTGATCTTCCTCCCCCAAATCCGCCAAAACCAGAGCCCCCCCCCGATTTCCCTCCACTATTTTTCCAGCTATTATTTTTCCACAAGGGTGGACTACTTACATTTCTGAATCCATCTGTTCCTATTCCTCTTCTGGACAGTATTAAATCAAATATTAAGCCAATTACTGCCAGTATTACTCCTACCACCAAATTTCCAAATATTATTCCCAATAAAAAGCCCACTATCCCTCCGGCCACAAATTCTTTGGTTTTGGCAAAAAAAGATGCCATATAAGTCAAAAACAAAAATCCCAAAGTTAAAATTTTAAAATTATCCACAAAACTAGCCACTTGATTAGTTGTGTTCGATATCAAATTTGTTGTTTCTGCTTCGCCCTTTATATATTTTTCAATTTTTTCCACCCCGGCCATAGTTCCCAGTTCATAATTGTCCAGTTTAAATTGAGGCACTATTTCACTTCTTATTATTTCTCCTGCCCTTCCGTCCGTTATCGCTCCTTCAAGCCCATATCCCACCTCAATTCTTACCTCTCGGTCATCTTTGGCTATCACCAGCAATACTCCGTTGTCTTCCCCAGCTTTTCCAATTCCCCATTTTTCAAACACTTCAACCGCATATTCTTCAATATAAGCATCAGGCAGTTTATTTATTGTCAATACCGCCACCTCTGCTCTGGTTTCACTATCAATTTTAGCCAGTTTTTCCTCCAATTGGCTTTTAAATTCTTGGCCATATAGTCCTGCCTTATCCGTCACCCTGCCGTCAATTTCAGGTACCTCAAACGCCCAAATCGGTTTCACCACTAAAACCAACACCACTAACAAATATACAAAAAATCTTTTCATGATTTATTTTATATTACTTCTTGACATTTGTTAGTAATGTATTGTATATTCATGTACAGTGGTAAAAAAACATCAACCAATTTGTTTCGATTGGGATAAGGCAAACAAAGACAAAAACAAAATCAAGCATAAGGTTGACCATCAGGAAGCTGAACAAGTTTTTTTTAACCATCCTTTAAAAAATTTTATTGATATTAAACATAGCCAAAAAGAATTAAGGTTTTATTCTTTAGGTAAAACAGATAAAAATCGATATCTAACCATAATATATACAGTTAGAAATAAAAAAATTAGAATAATCTCTGCTCGGGATCAAAGCAGAAATGAAAGAAAAATATATGAAAACTAAAAAACAAATACCCGTCTTTAAAAACGAAGATCAAGAAAGGCAATTCTGGGACAAGCATGACTTAACAGAATTCTTAGATCAGCTCAAGCCAGCCAATATTGATTTTTCCCAACTAAAACCATCAACTAAGCCCATTACTGTCAGGCTTCCAGAGTCACTCTTACACAATCTCAAAAAAATTGCCCACAAAAACGATGTTCCTTACCAATCACTCTTAAAAATTTATCTTTCAGATAGAATTAAGCAAGAGTTGAAATCTGTTTAGTCAAAATTGACCGCTGGGGCACTAGAAGCCGCTTCCACTGATTCAAAGAAAGCTTTTTCTGAAAATCCCAACATTCCCGCAATTACATTATTTGGAAAAGTTTTTACTCTCACATTAAAGCCACCCACCAAATCGTTGTATCTGCCTCGCTCCACGGCAATCCTATTTTCAGTTCCTGCTAATTCATCCATCAATCTTTGGACTGTTTCATCAGATTTTAGCTCTGGATAATTTTCCATCACCACCAATAGTCTTCCTAGTGCCGTTTCCACCTCTCCTGCTGCTTTAGCTTTTTCATCCACAGTTGTTGCTCCCGAATATTTTGTTCTTGCTTCAGTCACACTGTCAATTATTGCTTGTTCCTGCTTCAATACTGCCTTACTCGACTCTACTAAGTTGGGGATAAGGTCAAATCTTCTTTGATACTGTGTTTCCACTTTTGCCCATTGTGTTTTAACTTCTTGATCCATTCCTACTAGTCCGTTATAAACACCCATCAACCACAATCCTGCTAGTACTACTATTCCTATTACTACCAACAATCCTTTCTTCATAATTAATTCAAATTTTTAATAACTCATTATAATACATATTTTTCTAAAGACACGACTCCGATAAACGATAGTTTCGTCGGGATAACTTTTCAAACTTCACCCCCCCTCTTTGTCAAGGGAGGGGGTAGGGGGGGGTGGGTTTTAGGGGAGGGTCAGGAAAGAGCTTAATTCCCTTCCCAAAACATGTTAAAATCATTTAGTTAATATTTAGCTAGCCATGCAAAAAATTGGTCGCATTACTCACTATTTCGACAAAATCAGTGTGGCAGTTTTATCAGTCGAAGACGGGCAAGTCAAGCTTGGTGATCAAATTCAAGTAGGGGAAGATAATCTGGAAGGTACCTTTTCCCAAACAGTTGAATCCATGCAAGTCGATCACCAGCCTGTCGAAATGGCCAAATCGGGTGATGAAGTTGGTCTTAAACTTACCAACCCCACCAAGCCAAACACTCCTGTTTTTTTAGTCGAATAATATCTTTTTATTCTAAATATTGCTAAACTTTTTTATGAAGTTTAGCCAGTTTCAGCTTGCTCTCGATTTTGACGATGTTCTCCTGGTACCTCAGCAATCTCCCCTAAAATCGCGAAATGATGTCTCTCTTTCTACTCAAATCACACCCTCAATCAAACTCGACTTTCCTATAACCAGTACCAATATGGACTGTGTTACCGGGGTTGACATGTCTTTAGCACTAAGCCACTACGGTTCCATCTCTTTTTACCCCCGTTTTCAAACCATAAAAAATCAAGTTTCAGCTATTAGTTCTATTCTTAAACAAAAGCAGCACGTCATACCTTCAGTTGGTATCAAACCTACCGAAAAAGATAGGGTCAAAGCTTTAGTAGATATTGGTATCAATACTATTTCTATCGACGTTGCTCATGCCCACCTGGAGTCTTGTTTGGATTTTGTTAAATATTTAAAAAAGCAATATAAAAGTTTAGAAATTATTGCCGGTGTTGTCGCCACTTATCAAGCCGCTTTCGATCTTTTTTCTCTTGGCGTTAAAGCTGTTCAGGTTGGAGTTGGTCCCGGAGCCGTTTGTACTACTAGAGTAGTTACCGGTCATGGTATGCCTCAAATTACTGCCATTTGGGAAGTCAGCAAAGCCGCCCGTCAATTTGGTGGATATGTTATAGCTAATGGTGGTATGAAAAATAGTGGAGATGTTGTTAAAGCCCTGGGCGCCGGTGCCGATGCTGTCACTCTCGGCTATCTTTTAGCCGGATGTACCGAAGCCCCTGGTAAAACTGTTATTTACAAAGGTAAAAAATACAAGACTTATAACGGTAGTACCAGCAAAACCGAGAAGCTCAAACAAGCTAAGCTAAACCCAGTCGATAAATGCCCCACCTACACTCAAAATATAGAAGGCATCGAAAGTCTGGTGCCGGCAACCGGCCCAGTTAGCAATACTCTCAATCAGTTAAGTACCGCTCTCCGCTCCGGCCTCAGTTATAGTGGCGCCAGAAACATAGAAGAGCTTCACAAAAACGCCCAATTTGTTAGAGTTACCAACTCCATTAACCAAAGAAATCAAAACAGGGGAGTCCTCCTCCGCTAGGTTTTGAGTTTTAAATTTTTAGTAATAGAGTTTTCAGCCATAGGCTGATCCGCCTCTGGCGGAAGAGTTTAGAAATTAGGATTTAGAATTTGAAAAAATATCATATGTTTTTTTTACTCATTACTAGTTACTTATTACGTTTAATTTCCCTCAATCAGTCCTTCTGGCTCGACGAAGCCATTTCAGCCAACGTTATCAGAAATTACTCTTTCTTAAATATCATTACTGTTTTTTCTCCCCAGGATTTCCATCCGCCTCTTTTTTATTTACTTCTCAAACTTTGGTCTCTAGTTTTTGGAACTTCAGTTGTCGGTCTTCGTCTTTTTTCAGTCACTGCTTCTGTTTTAGCTGGTCTTTTCGTCTACAAAACCGCCAAATTGCTTTTCGGTTCTAAAACTGCCCTCTGGTCTGCAGCTTTATTTCTATTTAATCCCTTATTCGTCTATTATTCTCAAGAGCTTCGTATGTATTCTCTCGCCACCCTCTTTCTTTCTATCTCCACATACTATTTTGTGGCTATTCTTAAATCTAAAGTCATAAATCTTAAATCTATTTTGTTTTTTAATCTCTTTATCTTTCTCTCTTTCTTCACTTTTTACGGTTCCATTTTTTACATTTTTAGCCTTTATTTCCTTCTCTTTACCCAAAAAAAATATAAGCTATTATCAAAACTTTTACCCGGGTTTATTCTAAGCCTTCTATTGCTTTCTCCCTTACTTTACCGTCAGATCTTTTTAAGTAAAACATTACTTGCCGATGTTGCCTATTGGTCTTTGGTTTTAGGCAAATCAAATTTAAAAAATTTACTTTTAATTCCATTAAAATTTACCTTCGGCCGTATTTCCTTTTACCCCAAATCTATTTATTATCTTCTCTCTGGTTTCTGGTCTGTTTTTATCTTTTTTAAAATATTTATTTCTTATTCAGTACGGAACGCATATATGCGTTCCCTACAATTTCTCCTTTTCTTTCCTCTTTTCCTCGCTTTCCTTATTTCCTTCAAAATTCCTATGCTTCAATATTTCCGCTATCTCTATTTATTGCCAGTATTTTCCATTCTTCTTTCTGTTTCAAAATCAAAACCTATCATTCTTTCTGGCTTCGTATTTCTTTCTCTTGTTTATCTTTTTAATCCCACCTTTCACCGGGAAGACTGGCAGTCTCTTGCCAATTCTTTACCTCAAGACGCCACCATCTATATGATTCCTTCCTTTGCAGATCCTTTAAACTACTACCGCTCCGATATTAAAATTTCCGACATCCGCACCATAAAACTAGAGAACTATAGTACCAAAGAACTAATCGTAGTTCCTTACGGCTTTGATATTTTTGGCTTCAATCACACCGATTTTCTGTCATCTAAAAACTTATCTCACTTTAATACCCAAAACTTTCACCAAATCAGCTTCGAGACTTGGAAATAACTTATTTAAGTAGCCAATACCCCTCGCTCCAGTAATACAATTTAGTCATATTTGTGGGGTATTCTATTTCATTTACTCCATCTTCCCTTAATTCAATCTTATCTTTTTTTTCAAACATTCTCCAACTGGGGTCTTTCTTATACTTTTTCCCGTCGGCAAAGTTTAAAAATCCTTTATAAAGCACTCCTGTTTTGGCAAAATTAACCTGTGCTTCCACCAAACACACCTTATTAGCCCCAATCTCTAGTGGAAATCTTATTTGTAGGGGATCATCCTCCCAACCACACACCGGGCAAATTTCAAAATTAAACAAATCAGAAAACACCCTATATCCACAATTTACACATGTATATTTAATTTTTCTTTTAGTATTCATAATTATAAAAACTTAGCTTCGCTCTTTGTTCCTCACTAAGGCCGTCTATTATACCTTGTTTTACATATAAATTAACATATTCACCTTTTCTTTTCAGTCGGGTGTAGTTATCTACTAGATAATTCTCAAAACCAGGTAGGTCAGCATTTTTGTCTGGATATACCCAAAAATCAAAATTTTCGTTATTAAGACTTTCCGCAACCTCTTGTTTCATAAAATCTATATTATTCATCCATTTATAGAAAAAAACAAACCTATTTGGTGGAGTAGTGTCCGAATGCCAATATATCAAAGGTTTATCAGGCACTACAAATGCCTTACTGTCCTCATTTTTCATTATTTTAATAGGTTCCGCAATATCAAGCTGTTGGGAATAATGCACATAATAATCAGTATCCAAGTCTCTTTTAATAAAATTATTATTTCTAAACCCAAATGTCATATACAAAATCAATAAAAATGGTAAAAACGCAAGTTTTTTTGGCAAAATTTTAATCGATGTCCAAATAATCATGGCTATCCAAGGTAAGCCATGAAAACCATCAAAACCAGTTTTTGTTATTTCTTGTCTTCTCGTATCTGTCAAAATTATCAAAAGCAACATCAAAATTACTTTTGTTTTATTCGGCTTATATTGACTTATAACCCCTATCCACAAAATCACCAAAAATGCTTTTATCGTTACCACTTGGATATCCACACTTTTTGCAAAAATTAAACTTATCAGTCTTGTCGCAGACGACCACCAACTTCCATTATCCACTTGTGGAACATAATATCTTAAATTAACCAATATCGCATCATTTATATAATTTTTAACGTTTAATATTGGTAGCAATATCAACCAAGGAATAAGTCCGCCTAATATAATTTTTAAGACCTCTCTTTTATTTTTCCTTTTTATCCACAATTTAATTAAAAATAAAGCCAATACTATTGGCCACAAAGGAGCTAGTAAACTAGATACAAATGATACACATACAGCCCACCAAAAATTATCAAAATTATCGTCAAAGATTTGACTAACCCCAAATACTAATGGATAAATTACCAAAGACTCAGGCAAAAACATATTTTTAAAATATGTCACACTAATTATTTCTATCGCCAAAACTGCCAACAATCCTCTAAATTTATATTTATATACCAAAAATAAACACCACCCCATCGCCCACAAAGCCATAAATTGCCTATGTCTTTTTACTAATAGATAAATGGTGTTAGGTTCGCTTATTTTTTGAATAATTCCACTAATTACATACGCTCCGGGTTGATGATGGCTAAAATATTTTGAATATAGTTTAGTTCCGTTAATTAAATATTTTCCTATTAAAAAATAATCTTCCTCGTCTACAAAACTAATATGTAAAAAATGTTGTCTATAAATCCAATAAACAATCAAACTTATCACTGTTCCCAAAACCAGCCATAAAACAGATTTCTTCTTCATCAAAAAATTATACCTCGCTACCTCTCAAAAGTGGCTTTCTCCACTCTTTTGGCATTTTTTCAATTGCATATCTTAGTGCCGTTCTGGGCATTACATCCTGGTTCTTAACTACATATTTATAAACCTCAGATGGGTATCTGTCAGCCACTTCCTTAAGAAGCCATCCATAACCTTTTTGCACCAGATCATCCTTATCCATCATTAATAGATCTGACACCTGAAAGGCATATTTAAGCTCTTCTCCACCCCTGGCAATCACATAAATCAGACTTACCGCCGACGCTCTTCTTAGCCACCTGTTTTTGGCCTTAGACCATCTATTAACCACAACCTCAATTTTACTTGGATATTTATTTAAAAAAGCACCCATTATGTGAGTACAAAAATCATCACAATGTGCCCAATTATCTACATATTTCACAATCCAAGCCTTAAATCTGACAAAATCACTTTTTTTATATTTATCCCTAAGTCTAAATATCCAGTCAATTCCCACCGTTTTCTCTTCAAAAAATTTACTTTTTAGTAATTTTTCACACAATTCAAATAGTTCTTCTTTAGACAAATCTATTACCACTGCATAATACATTCTGGCAATTTTTCTGACATCAGGTGTTCTTATCCCCATTATTTCCACCTCTTCTTTAAAATACCTCTTAGCTCCTATTTTGTACTCTTCGTCAATTTTTCCAACCAGTTCCTGTCTTATTTCATCTATTATATTTCTTATCACTAGCCTATTATACACAGTTCCTCTTCAGCCCTCGTTATTCCTGTATACAGCCACCGTCTCCACTCATCTTCATTCATCTTTGAAAATCTTTCCTCAAACAAGATTACTTTTCTCGCTTGTGATCCCTGGGCTTTATGTACTGTCAGTGCATAGCCAAAATCGAACAAATCTCCCTTAAGGTATCTGCCTCTTTTTTGAGTAAAGTTAATTCCCTCTGTTTTTCCAAATTGGTCTTTGGCAACCATGCCCGAGTAGTAGACTCCATCATCCATTTCAATTTCAGCTTCCCACCAATCATCATTCTTGCTATCAATCACACTTATTATTCCCGTCATTCCGTTAAATATACCCAAACTATGATTGTTTCTTAGGCAAATTACCTTATCACCATTTCTTGGGTCACTTGTCTCAAATCCCAAATTGTTTCTTATAAATTTGTTTAGTTCTACTCTGGTTCTGTTGTAGCCACACAATACCATCGTATCTTGCTGATAATTTTTTAATTCTTCTTCAACTTCTTGGGCTACCCAAGAATCTCTTTTGTTAAACTTTTTAATTCCCTTACCATACACTCCGGCTGGTATCATTCCTTTTTCTCTAGCCCATATTGATAATTGAATTATTGGATTATCTCTTGCCTGTCTATGTATTTCAGTTAGTTTTAGTAGTGGCCTTTCCATTAGATTAAACTTGCCTTCAATCGGTGGTAATTGGCCATGGTCGCCAACCGCAATCACTAGTCTATTAAAGCTCAACAAATCCTGCCAAATAACTTCCGATACCATCGATGCTTCATCTATTATTATCAAATCTTGTTCTACCACTTCCTTCTTCTTCCAGCCCGTTATTTCCTTTTTATCATTAACAATAGGCGAGTATATTAAAGAGTGTATTGTTCCCACAAAATCACTTTCATCAACTACTTTTTGTTCTTCAAGTTTATTTTTTAGTACTCTGGCCGCTTTTCCCGTATAGCTTACAAACGCCACTTTAATTTTCTTATCTACACTCTTTAGTTTTTGCCTCAAAATCGCAATCAATGTTGTCTTACCAGTCCCAGCGTATCCCCCTAGTGTTATATATTGACCTGCTTTACTTCCATACCAGTTAAGTAAACTTTTCAATGCCAATTTTTGATCCCCGGATAAATCCACTTCTTATTTTACCTTACCAATAATATTTTCCCGATCTTATTTCTTCTAGTTGTTTTTTTCTAATTACTAATCTCTTGTCTCCATCAATTATCTTTTTAGCCCTATTTATATATTTATTAGCCTCTTTTTCATTTTTTTCTTCAATAAATACTTGTCCTAATCTCAAATTCGCTCCCGATAACCAAACATTGTAAATAAAGTTATCCAATCTGCTTTTATCCTTTTTGATCAATTTCGTCCCCTCAATTATTTTTCTTTTACCCAAGATCTTTTTTCCACTTTTATAAAGTGCTTCACCCAAGTGATACAGATAATCTCCTCTTTCCACATCTTTACCTACCAGCTTAGAAGCTTTTTCAAAATTTTTTGTTGCTCCTTTATATTTATTAGCCAATCTATATACTTCTCCCATTCTAAAATAGCCCGAAGCATACATATTTTCTATTTTATATTTATTGATTATTTCCAAGCTGGATTTTGCACATCCAGTCGCCAGTTTTAAATATTCATCATTTCTTTTTCTTGCATATATATGTTTATAAGTCAGCACTTTTCCCTGTAGTGCCTCCGCCACTCCTGCATAATTCTTATTTTCTAGATATTTTTCAATTACCCCGTCATAAACCTTCAACGCCTCATCAAACTTCTCCAATTCCCTCAATTTATCTGCTTTATAGTGCAAATCTACGCTCATTTTCCAATTCTAACACTTCCCCCACTTACCAATACTACTACAGCCCCCACCAACACCAAAGGCCAAAAAATTACAGATATTATTATCGCCCAAAGCAACACCACGGACATTATTGTTTCTCCCTTTTTATCCAAAAATACCAACTTTCTTTTTTTGCTTTCGGAAACCAGATCTTGGACTTTTTGACCGTCTATTTCAAAATCTTTTTCTGTTTTTGTTTTTTCCATAAACAAATTATACCCTAACCCAAACTACTCTTATTCAAAGTATAATAGGCTTATGAATTCAAAAAAATTCACTATTCTTCACAGCAACGATATGCACGGTGATTTTTTAGCCGAAATTGCCACCGGTAAAAAAGAATTAGTTGGTGGTTTATCCCTGTTATCAGGCTATATCAATAAAGTCAGAGCCGAGGAAGAAAACGTTCTTTATGTAATTTCCGGTGATATGCTCCAGGGTTCTCTCATTGACTCCGAATTTAAAGGCATTTCCACTATCGAAATCATGAATTATCTGGCTCCCGACGTAGTCGCTCTGGGTAATCACGAAGTCGATTATGGTCTACCCCATCTTCTTTTCTTGGAAAAAATGGCCAATTTTCCCATAGTCAACGCCAATCTTTATATCAAAAAATACAACAAAAGGCTGATGAACCCCCACCTTATTATCAAAAAAGCCGGTTTTGACATTCTTTTCACCGGTATTTTGACCGAAAAAGTCATCGACTCTCTTAAGACCGACGCTCTTATCGGTAGCTTTATATCAATCGAAGAAGCCAGCCAGGAAGTCGGCAAAATTTGCTCTGCCTACAAAAACGACGATATTGATTTGACTATTCTCTTGACTCATATTGGCTATGAATCCGATCTGAAATTAGCCTCTCTTTTGGATCCTGCCTGGGGTGTAGATATGATTATTGGCGGTCATTCTCACACTGTTCTAGATAAACCCAGCCATGTTAACAATATCCTAATTGCCCAGGCCGGCGTTGGCACCAATCAAATCGGCCGTTTCGATATCACCGTTGACGATGACACCAATAGTGTTGTTGATTATAAGTGGAGCCTAATTCCCATTAATAACCAAATTGCGCCTCCAGATAAGCAATTAGAAAAATTTATCAATTCTTTCAAAACCCAAGTTGATCGGAAATACAACACTCTTTTGACCAAATTCGCCAAAGTCCACACACATTCAGAGCGTGTTATAGAAACCGATCTTGGTAATCTGTTTGCCGATTCTTTTGCCAATATTTGCCAATCAGACGTTGTTTTGGTTGGTAGTGGCTCTATTCGCTCCAAAAGTTTAGGTCCACTAGTCACTCTAAAAGATTTCATGGCTTGTTTCCCCTATGATGATAGTCTGACCAAATTTACTGTTACAGGACTTGACTTAAAAAATATTTTTTCTCATATTATGCGTCCTCAAAATAGAGACGGAGAAGGCGAATGTTATCAGGTCAATGCCAATATTTCAGCTATTTTCGATGAAAAAAGCAAAAACCTAATTAGCCTGCGTTTTAAAGAAAAAGAAGTTATTGAACACAAATTATATACGCTTTCCATCCAAGGTTATCATTACAAAAATTGTCAGGCTTATTTAAATATTTCCGAAGAAAATCTTTTGAAATCTGGTCCCAGTAAAGTCATCACCACCTCCGCTCAAATTGCCCTCGAAGAATATTTTCGCACTCATCAAAATTTATCCGCTTCCGTTTCCAATCGGCTTGTTTATCAGAAATAATTAAGCCAAACTTAAGAAATCCGTTATATACTATCCACCATGAGAATACTTTTAGTGGAAGATGAGATTAAATTAGCCAATGCCGTTAAGAGAGCTCTAGAGTTTCAAAAATATACTGTCGATGTAGCCAATGACGGCCGACTCGGACTCGATCTGGCCATCGGAGAAAAATATGACCTAATTATTTTAGATCTCATGCTTCCTGGGTATACTGGTTTACAGATTTGCACCAATCTTAGAGCTGAAAAAATTTCCACTCCGGTTTTAATTCTGACCGCCAAAGGCCAAATTGATGACAAAATTATTGGTCTTGATAGTGGTGCTGACGATTATATGGTCAAGCCCTTTTCCTTTGAAGAATTATTCGCTCGCATCAGATCCTTGGTTAGAAGAGCCACAAATTCTGATGATAATATTTTAACTGTCGACAATTTATCACTAAATACAGTCACTTTCAAAGTCACTCGGGGTAAAACACATATCAATTTGTCTTCAAAAGAATTCGCCATTCTTGAGTATCTTCTAAGACACATTGGCTCAGTTGTCACCAAAGATCAAATTGTTCAATCCGTCTGGAACTACGACACCGATATTCTTCCCTCAACTATCGAAGTTCATATCAACCACCTTCGTCATAAAATTGATGCCCCTTTCAAGACTAAATTAATCCACACAGTTAGAGGTTTCGGTTACGAAATTAAAGTCTAGAAATGTTTACTCAAGCCAGATTAAAACTAACTATCTATTATCTTTCTATCATCACGGTTATCAGTCTATTTTTTAGTTTAGCCATTTACACCAATGTTTCCAGACAAATCGAAGGCTTTATTCGTATCCAAAATCAGCGCATCCAGCAATTTCATCAAAATGATGATTTAGGAGTTCCTCCTCCTCGTCCCAGAAATTTGCCTATTATTTCAGTTGATGATCTAAAAGAACAGCAAGCAAAATTATTTTATTCTCTTCTTTTTATTAATTCTTCAATTCTTCTCCTTGCCGGAGGTGCCGGTTACTTACTTGCCGGTAGAACCCTTCAACCCATCAAAGTAATGATGGACAAACAAAACCAGTTTATCGCTGATGCTTCTCACGAATTGCGTACTCCTATCGCCACTCTTCAGGCCGAAATGGAATCAAGTCTGATGGCCAAATCTATTACCGATAAAATTGCCCGAAATCTTATCAAAAGTAATTTAGAGGAAGTCAACCATCTCAAAAAACTAACCAACAATTTGCTTTTACTTACTAGCAATCTTACTATCAATCCCAATCTCCAAAATTTACAACTAGCTACTATTATCAAAATCGCCAAGTCCAGAGTTGCCTCACTTGCTAAGCTTAAAAACATAAAAATTTCTTCAAAAATTCCCAAAGCTATCATCAGAGGTAATCAAAACAGTTTAGTTGAAGCTTTTATCATTCTTTTAGAAAATGCCATTAAATATAGCCACTCGAATTCATCAATCTTTATAACAGGCTCAAAATCTGATCACAAAATTAGCCTTTCTGTCAAAGATCAGGGGATTGGTATTTCAGCTAAAGACTTACCCCATATTTTTGAAAGATTTTATCGGGCAGACAAATCCAGGTCAAACACCGACGGTTTTGGCTTGGGTCTTTCTATTGCCAAAAAGATTATTACCGATCATCACG
The DNA here is from genome assembly GCA_002306295.1 of Patescibacteria group bacterium UBA1372. Taxonomy (GTDB): domain Bacteria; phylum Patescibacteriota; class Microgenomatia; order UBA12405; family UBA12405; genus UBA1372. Next base: position 75,414 of record DBRI01000009.1, read on the forward strand.
GCTCAATTTCTGTTACCAGTGCTCTCAACAAAGGTTCAACCTTCACCATTACTCTTCCCTTAAGCAAAATTTAAGATTTATTAAATACAATCCCCAAATGAACCTAAAACACCTTATTCAATCTCTCAAAAAATCCTCCCTCAAACATAAAATTATCTTTCTGTCAGTTTTTATAGGTTTAGTTTTTCTCCTAAAGACTGTTATTTCTAAAAACAACCAACCCCAAACCACTTATCAAACTTCAACTGCTCAAATTGGCAATCTAATTTCTTCCATTTCAGCTACCGGCACTATTACTTCGGGCAATTACTCCAACATCACCACCAAAGCTTCAGGTACTGTCACTAAAGTCTATGTCACCAATGGTCATACCGTCCGAAAAGGCCAAAAAATTGCCGATATTACTCTTGATGATTATGCCAAAGAGCGTCAAACCGCCGCTTGGGTAACTTATCTTGAAGCCAAAGAAACTGCTCTTGAATCCGTCAATCAACAAGCTGTTTCAGACATTGCCATGTGGCAAGCTCGTCAAGACATTCTAGATGCCCAAGATGCCTATGACGATATGTTGGCAGACAACACCAACCCTGCCACCCACGAAGCTTACACCGAAGGCGAACGGACAATAATTATTAAAACTTTAGATCAAACTAAAAAAGCTTTTACTGTTGCTGAAGCCAAATACTCCAATTCTAAGGCAGATATAAGTTATGCCAATGCCAAAGTCGCCTCTGCTTATAGAAATTATCAGGAAAATTCATCTACTATTGTTGCTCCTGACACTGGGCTTATTAGCGACTTATCTCTTGCTCCTGGCTTACTTTTAAATGCTAACTCTTCTACCAGCTCTACCAGTGGCGCTACTATAGTTTCCGCCCAGACAGTCGGTAAAATAAATAATACTACTGGTCAACTTATTGCCACCGTCAATCTAACCGAAATAGATGTTGTCAAAGTCAAAGCCAATCAAAAAGTCAATCTTACTCTTGACGCCTATCCCGATCATACCTTCACTGGTAAAGTTCTAGCTGTCAACACTAGTGGTAGTACCAACTCTGGTGTTACCAATTATCCTGTCACCATTATTCTTGATCCCCTTGAAGTTGACATTTATCCCAATATGGCCGTTTCTGCCGATATTATCACCGATATTATTACCGATGTTCTCTTAGTTCCTTCTACTGCTATCAAGGGTTTGACCTCCACCTCTGTCGATGTCCTTAAAGATGGATCTGTCAGTTCCGTTGAAGTTGAAATTGGCCAAACCAATGATTCTCAAACTATTGTCCTTTCAGGTCTAAATCCTGGCGACGTTGTCGTCACTTCTACTATCACCCAAGATAAATCTACAAGCACTGATACTGCTTCTCCTTTTGGTGGCATTGGTACCAATCGTAGTAGTGGGGGTATGCCAGCTGGAGGTATGATTAGGGGTTTGTAAACAGTATATGACCAAACCCATCATCAAAATCAAAAACCTTTCCAAGGTTTACAAAACCGGAGATTTAGACTTAAAAGTCTTATCAGATATTTCTTTGTCTATTTACTCGGGAGAATTTGTTGCCATTATGGGCCCAAGTGGCTCTGGCAAGTCCACTCTTATGCATATTTTAGGTGCTCTCGACCTACCCACTACTGGTTCTTATTTTCTTGACGGTCAGGACGTCAGTAAATTATCCGATGACCAATTAGCCGAAATCAGAAACAAAAAAATTGGTTTTGTTTTTCAGGCTTACAATCTTTTATCCCGCACTACCGCCCTTGACAACGTTATTCTTCCCATGGATTATGCCGATATTTCTGAAAGTGACCAACTAGACAAAGCTATCCAGATGCTCAAATTAGTAGATCTGGAAGACAGACTCAATCATACCCCCAGTAAACTTTCCGGTGGTCAACAACAACGTGTCGCCATTGCCAGAGCTTTAATTCTCAATCCTTCAATTATTTTAGCCGACGAACCGACCGGTAATATTGCCAGTAATCAAGCCGAAGAAATTATGGCCATTTTTCAAAAATTAAATAACCAGGGTCACACTATTATTGTCATCACTCACGAACCGACCATTGCCCAGCATGCTAAAAGAATTATCCATCTTCTCGATGGAAAAATTGTTAAAGACGGTAATGGTCACCAACAAAAAATTGCCCAAATTAATAAAAATCTATGAAATTATCTAAGTTAATCAAAACCGGTATAAAAAATCTGTTTGCCAATAAAATGCGAACAGGTTTGGCAATTTTGGGTATTGTCATAGGTATTGGTAGTGTTATTGCTCTTATGTCTATGGGTCAAGCCAGTAAAATTGCCGTCCAGTCTCAAATCGAGTCAATTGGCAGTAACTTATTAACTGTTTCACCCGGTTTCCAGGTATCAGGAAACGTCAGAGGAGCTGTTGGCGGTGCCACTACCTTAACCAACGATGACGCTCAAGCCATCAAAACTTCTTCCCAAATCACCGCCATTAAAAATGTTTCCCCCGAATACTCTAGCCGTGCTCAAGTTATTGCTGGTCGAAACAATACCAATACCACAATTATTGGTATTGAACCCGTCTATGCCGATGTTAGAAAAATTATCCTTTCATCAGGCAGTTTTATAAACAATCAACACCTCACTTCTATGTCAAAAGTGGCTGTTATCGGCCCCACTACTGCCACCGACCTTTTTGGTGATGGAGTCGATCCGGTAGGAGAGACTATTAGAATTTCTGGTAAGAACTTTCAAATTATTGGGGTTACTAAGTCAAAAGGGGGTAGTGGTATGGACAATTCCGATGATAGAATCCTAATTCCACTAACCACCGCCCAGAAACAGCTCTTTGGCGTCAAGCATTTAACTTCAATTGCTCTTGAAGCCAATAGTGATGAAGTCATGGTCACTGCTCAAAACCAGGTTGGTTATTTACTTTTAGATAGACACAATTTATCTGATCCCACTTCTGCCGACTTCCGTATTATGTCTCAGTCTGATATTTTAGAAACGGCTTCAGCAATTACTGGTACTTTTACTACACTTTTATCAGGTATTGCCGCCATTTCTTTATTAGTTGGTGGCATTGGTATCATGAATATTATGCTTATGTCAGTTACTGAGCGTACCCGTGAAATTGGTCTTAGAAAAGCCTTAGGTGCCAAGAAAAAAGTTATCATTTACCAATTTCTAATTGAATCAATTATTCTTACCTTTACTGGTGGTCTGATTGGTATTGTTTTTGGCCTTACTGGATTTTATATCTATACCAAAGTTGCTAATTCCACTTTCTTTGTTTCTATTTCTTCTATTTTATTAGCTTTCTTTGTTTCGGTTAGTATTGGTGTTTTATTTGGCTGGTACCCCGCCAAAAAAGCATCTGATTTACAACCAATCGAAGCCCTCCGTTATGAATAATTTAACTATTAATATGTCATTTTTATTTTCTCCCCTGTCAAGGGGAGAATCAAAGAGGGGTTTCTAAAATTACAAATTTAACACATTATGAATAAAAGTAATCTAACTACAACTCTATTAATAGCCGTAGTTGTCGGCGTCCTAAGTTTTTATTCCGGTACTCTCTACCAGAAAAATAAAACTCCTGATTTCAAATCAGCTCAATTCACTCCCGGTATGGGTAGAAATATCAATCCGTCCGGTAGGNNACTATTAAAACTCCCGATGGTAGCAACAAAATTGTTATCTATTCTGGTTCCACTACCATTAACAAGACTGAACAAGGCTCAATAGAAGATCTGTCTGTCGGTAGTCAAATAATGATTATTGGTAAAGAGGATGATAGCGGTTCTCTTACTGCTGAATCCATTTCCTTAGGTGGAAATTTTATGTCTCGTCTCCAACCCCCAACCGAAACTAATTAAAACCCAACTTTTACTCCCCTCACTCTCCAATTTCCAGATCACACCGAAGGGGGTAATATTGTCTACCAACCAAAAATCCCCACTCAAATCAATTATAATAAAGAAGTGGCCGTCATAAAAAATTTTTTTAAACATTTTCCCTTTATCGCATCCATCCTTCTTTTTTTCTTGTCTTTCTATATAAATCGTCTTTTTATGTCAAATTTTGATGAAAATGATCATCTGGCGGTCGCTTTTTTTATGAACTCAGACCGACTTCTCTACAAGGATATTTTTTCTCATCATTTTCCATTCCCTTATTATTGGACTTATATTTTCACCCCCTTATGGAATCAGAACTCACCTTCCCAAACTCTATCCATTTTTCGGCTATCAGTTTTGTTACTCTATTTAATTTTATTTTTTTCTGTTTATATAAGTTACCAAAATCCCAAAAGTAGGAACTCTTTTTCACTATTCATTATAATATTGTCATTAGTTTTTCCTCTATATCACGGCAATTTAGTCCTTAGTGAAACCTATATGGCCGTTTTTGTTGTTTCTCTGTTTTGTTTAGTAGCTCCAATAATTCTGAGATAGGAGAAAATTTCTTTGTACGCTGTTTTTATATCAATCCTATTTTCGTCTTTATCTTTTTGGACTCAACCACTTTTATTTTTTCTTTCCTTTATTCCCATACTTCTTACTCCAAAAAAAATGTTAAAACCAGTTCTTTTTCTCATCTTTATAATCAATCTCATTCCTTTATTACTCTTTTATTTAAATGGACAATTACCCGATTTTATAGAACAGACTATCTGGTTTAATTTTAAAATTTACCCCAAATATTACATTGACACCATTCCTTTCCAACACAAATGGTGGGGTAGTCTTGCTTACTTTTTTACCAATCAGTTTTATCTATTGACTCATTTCAACTCTGGTCACCAACTATTTCAGTTTATTATTAATATCTCACTTTTGGTCTTTTTAATAAAAATCATCAAAACCAGAAAAATCAAAAATATATTTTTAGTTTTAATAATTTTTTTATCCATACACATTCGTCAAAATAAGATTATCCCCGGGTCTCCTTTTAATTTTGGCATTTACCCACTCATTCTAGTTTCAATCTCTGCTTTCTCATTGATAGTCGTCGATTATTTTCCATCTAAAAAAATAATCTTATCTTTATTCACCTTTATTTTGCTTTCTGTTTCATATAAAAATTTATCTCCCATTCTCAAAAATTCTTTAAACCTAGAGTACAATTATCACGTTTTTTGGTCTCCTAGAGTTCAGCTTGGTCAGCTTATTTCCTCTCACACTAATTCTTCCGACAATATTCTAATCTATCCCCACGACGTTGACCTTTATTATTTTTCCAATCGTTTACCACCAGATCGTTTTGTCTACTGGTTTCCTTGGATAGATGAAGTAGGTGAGTATAAAAAAGAACGTCAGCAAACTTTGTCCTCCAATCCTCCCAAATTAATCTGTATCGGTAATCTTGATTTTCAAGGACAAAAAGATTATTACTTCAAATTTTTCCCAGACCTTACCTCAGATTACACCCAAATAGCAAATGAGCCCTATTCTCAAAAACTTTATGTAAAATCTTTTTAGGTTAATTATTGGCTATTTTCCCCAATTTCACCACTCCACCGGGTCTATGCCATTAGCTAGCAGATATATATTACATTTAGAAAACGGTTTTGAGCCGAAAAACCCATTATAAGCCGAAAAAGGCGATGGGTGAGGGGATCTTATTACCAAGTGTTTACTCTCGTCAATTACCGCTCCTTTCTTCTGAGCATAATTTCCCCACAGTATAAACACTAAATTATTTCTTTTTTCTGACAATATTTTTATAACTGCATCTGTAAATTCTTCCCACCCCTTATTTTGATGCGACCCAGGTGTATGTGCTTTTACTGTCAATGTCGCATTAAGCATCAGTACTCCTTGTTTTGCCCAATTTTCCAAACTGCCATCCCTGCCATTTGTTTCTACATCCAAATCACTTTTCAATTCTTTATAAATATTTTGAAGTGACGGTGGTAGGGGAATATTAGATCCAACTGCAAACGCCAAACCATTTGCCTGTTTGTCTCCATGGTATGGGTCTTGCCCCAAAATTACCACTTTTACTTTTTCAAATGGTGTCAGTTCAAAAGCCCTAAATACAAAACCCGCCGGCGGATATACCGTACTACTTTTATACTCATTTCTTACAAATTCAGCTAGACTTACAAAATATTCTTTACTAAATTCTTCCCTCAAAACCTGCTTCCACGACCTCTCAATTTTCACTTCCATAGTTTTTTATTTCCCCTAAACCACATCCAGTTCCGCCACAAAAATAAAAAAATTCCTAAAGCCAGCATAAATTCCGACACCTCATCTTGATAAAGCTTATCTATGTTTATCACTCTTGTGTAAGCCACCACTAAAGTGAAAAAATACAAAAAATACTCAGTGCTTGGGCTAATATTGTTTATCCACCTTCCAAACTTTTTTAAAAACAAATAAGCCAAAGATCCATACAATCCCACAATCACAAACACACTATTCAGAATCCCGGTTATTGAATTATGATTATGGAGATTGATTTCATCTTTGTAATTACTTCCCTGAATTGAGGGTAGAGAAAAATTAAATAGTCTTTGCCCCCACGAGATTTCTTCACCTGCCACAAATATCAATCCCAATCCTGCCAAAATATAGCCAATTTTCAACAAATTATTTTTTTTATCAAGTTTTCTGGATATCACAAGAGCCGTAATTCCGGATAATAAATAAAATACAAACTGTAGATTTTCTAAAACCCCATCTTCTTCGGCAAGTTTAGCAAAAAAGTCATTTGGCCAAAAATACAGAATTACAGAAGTCAAAATTAATCCTACCGACAAACTAAAAATTTTACTTTTCCATTTAGACAAAAAATTATCTAAATCTATACTAAAAAAATCAGTTAAAAAAGCCAGCCAAAAAATAAAAATCAAATTATAATGAAAAATTCCAAATCTGGAAAAAATATAGTTTGGGTGGTTTCTCGATTCCAAAAGTTGCAACCCAATCATCATTAATCCACTAAACACTATTACCCCGTATTTATTAATTTTAACTAAAAAATCTCCCTTTATTTCTTCACCACTTTTCTTTTTAACCATCATAATAAAAGACAGAATTCCCCAAAAAACCAATAGCCAAGTTGGATTAATTAAAAAATAATTTTTTATTATTCCGGGATAAACCACCACTTCGGTTACAAATACCGTAAAAAGTAATCCATAAACTAACCAATAAATCATCAAAAACATTAAACTATTCTATCAAAACTGTGAATTCTAAGTTGAATCCGAACACCTCTTAGTAAATTGATAACATTTTAACTCTTTTGTAAATGCTTCTAAAGGGGTTTGGTAGCTAAGACATTTTCTGGGCCTG
>DBRI01000028.1:0-17042 GCA_002306295.1 Patescibacteria group bacterium UBA1372
CTAAAGAAATGGGTACTTGACAATTTGTTTTAAAAACATATACATCTTTAATTTTGACAAAGAACTTCTCTCTTAGGTTTTTTTCTTGAAGTAACAAGTCAATGATTGTTTCGTCAATGTTTTCAACTAGATCCAAAAGAAGTGTCTGATTAATTTCTGTTTTTTCTTCATTCCATAATCTGTCATCCTTTTTTAGTACCTTATCAATTATCGATTTGAGTTGTTTATTTTTCATATATTTTAAGTTTTAATAAATTTATCTAAATCTTGCTTATTTATTCGATACTGCCTTCCTGCTTTATCCGATTTCAATCTACCTGTTTGTATCCAACGATATACTGTCAAATAAGCCACTTTCAGCATTTTTGCCACTTCATTTATCGAATAATACTTATCCATAGTTATATTATTTTAATTTATCACTATTTAACATTAAAGGGGGATAGTTAATCAATCTTACTGATTCAAAGCTTTCTAATTGTTGCCTAATAATCGGGAATAGTGGCGGTAATTTACAAGTAGAAACCCACTTTTTAATCTTGTTGTAGAATCTATACCACTGATCATTGTTTTTTAGTCGAAACATTTCCCTAATTTCCCTTATTCCTTTAGTTTTAGCCAGTTCTTTAATTCCAAACATTACCAAAGTGTCAGAAATAGTGGCTTGAGGATTGTTAATTTGAAACTGAAGTAAATAATCTTCAGTAGAATTTGATGTATCCTCTAAGAAAGTCGGAAATTTATTTTGAATCCCTTCCAATTGATTTAAAAGTACTGCTTTTGACCATTCCTTCCGAAATAAGTTTTTAAAAGTTAAGTCATCAGTCACAATTCCAGCATCCGTTAATTTCTTTCTAATTACATTCCGTCTATTTAGTCTCACTTCCATCCTTAAAACTTCCAACATGGCCTCTTTTCTAGCCTCTAACAGACCATCTAACAGGTTTAATTGAATTACTGCCTCATCTTTATCCTCTGACTTTTTAGGGCTGTTTCTAGCCTGTTCTAAATCTTTTATTTTGTCATAAAAAGCCAATTCGAAACTGTTAGTTCGGTACTTTATACAACTACCACCATTTTGATAATCACACTGATTAAAACCTAACCTTTTTGTAATGTTTGCCTTTGTAAATTTATCAAGTACGTATTGACATCTAAGCCCATTTTCAAAAATAAGGTTTTTCGAATAATGAATTGCTGACACTTCGGCCAGTTCAATAAAGTGAGGCAATACAAATACCCCAGCCCAACTTCGCAAAGTAGTATGTAGCCAGTTAACTACTCGATCAATGTCTTCATCTTCAACTTCATCAAAATTGTTTTTATAAAGTGCTTTTGGAACCGAAAATTGTACCCTTAAGGTCAACTGTGGTCTATTAAAAACAATTCTTCGGCTAAGTGTTAGACATGGTAAATATTGGCCTTTTTTGTAATCAGCTAAAGTAGGATTTAAACATATCCTGTCATAACCAGCCCGTCTATATAAATCGGTTATGGTTTGGAATCCAAACTTCTTTGGGTCAGTAATATTAAACATAGTCTGTTCAAGGACTAAAACTACCGTGTCTATCATTTTTCGTTACTTCTTCAAATTTTTTAATTACTTCTTCTTCGATCTCTTTAGAAAAAATTCTGTTTATGGGGCAAAACAGGCTGATACTTCTATCGCCAATCTTTTTAGTGGGGTATAATAATCTATAGCCTCCTTCAGGTCTGGTAACTATCCCTATTGATCCTAAATACAGATCAAAGTCCAGAATAAGGCTTGCAAAAGCTACCAGACCTTCGGTTGGTTTAATTGGTAATATCTGGACTTCAGTTATTTGATGTTTTTTCATTTTGTTTTTTAGCCATATTAGCTCTGTCAATTTCTGATAGTAGATGGATAAAATCAGCCAGTCTTGTTAAAGACTGTGAAGCCTCTTCTGTACTAATCGGCTCTTTGCCGACTTGTTCAAGAAAGAGGTGAAAATTTGATTTATAACAGTTATTTTCTTCCATCAACTCCGACTATAATCAAGAAAAAAGTCTCTGTCGTCGTAGTGGGGTTACTTGGGGTCGTTTGCGGTCAAATTCGGTCGAAAAATATTTTAAATCTTTATTCTTTTAATTCCTAGCTTTTCTAGCATCTCTTGTGTTACTGGATTTCTAAACTCAACAGCTTCACTAGATACCGTAAAAAAAGCTTCCTTTAAATCACCTTTTATCCTAAGTTTGTCTAATATATTTGGTAAAGTTTTTGTTAATATCTTTTTCGTTTTCTCTTCAATTTCTTTCCTTGTAATTCTTCGGTTAGGATTATTATAAATATAGGTAAAAACAGTTTCATTTTCACTTTCAAAGTTTGGTTTAGCAATTAAATATCTACCATCCAACAAGATTTCTCTGTTTGGTGTATATATAATTTTGTAAACAGGACCATCTTTAGTTTGTTCTAATGACTTGTTTGCTTCATATTCCTTTGCGACCTTCTCATATTCTTCTTTATAGAAGTTGTAAGCATCATAATAACCAGAGCCAAGCTTGAAAGTAATATATCCATGAAAGTCATCAGGCCAAACTACATCTTTTATTGCATATTCTTCATATTCAAGTTTTCTAAGTAAGCTTAATCTATCTTTGGAGTAATCAATAGCCTCTCTTTCGTTCCTAGCCTTACTGAAATGTACTTGTGGTATTGATATATCATCTCCTTTTAACGTAATGCCTCTTTTATTTTCAATTTCGTATAACAATCCCCAAATCTTTTCAAGCGATTTTCTAGTATACTTTCTTTCTATTTTATCAACTACTACTTTTGACCCATCAGCATATAAAAAATAATTAGCCCAATTTTCAAATTTTTCATTGACTTCAACATAAAAGGTATTATAAATTACTGGATTTTCAGGTGTTGGTTCTGGTGGATTTGAGACATAAGACAGGGAAGGTGGACTATCAAATTTTTTTATAACACCAAAATCAAATTGTAGTTTTTCAAGTATTTTTAAAACAGTAAAAGGCTCTATGTCAACCAGTCTTGGGTTTTTAAAATCTAGTGGAATTTCATCCTTTTTAGGTCTAACAGTCAGTTCATCTAAGATAGTTTCAACAACTGTTTCAAAAATTTCTTTTGGTTTTTTCTCAGTTTTTTTCATTACATCTTTGAACAAACTACCCATATTTTAGCAAGATTACTGTTAATCGTTCATAAATTTCTATGCTATGATTAACATAGCAAGCAAAATGGACACAATAAATAAAAACAAATACTTTGCTTCAGTTTTGTATTTCATCAAAAACAGTAGCCCGTCTTTAGGCAAGGTTAAGCTCAATAAACTTTTATATTATTTGGACTTTGTTTCTTACAGAGATAGAAAACAATCAGTTACCAAGGATACCTATATTCATGAAGATTATGGTCCTGTTCCTGCAAAGACAGAAGAAATTTTAGCCGAACTAAAAAGAGAAGGAAAAATCAGAATTGACTTTGACCCTACATATAAAAGCAACGGGAAATACAGCTTCATCGCTTTAGTTGAGCCAGATGACAATTCGTTAGATGCATATGAAAAAAAATTGCTTAAAAAAATATGTTCTTATTTCTATACATGGACTACTGACCAAATCATTACACAAACACATTTAGAAGCTCCCTGGTTTTACTCAAAGCCATATGATGTTGTGGATTATAAGTATTCTCCAGATATTGACCTTTTCTTGACCGATACCGCATGAATCAGTGTCCAACCAGAAATATAATAAGTACTCCGCATTATAGTAAATCTTGTTCTATTTTGGATACGAACTCTCTGGGGTTTATTCAAGAGTGGGCTACTACAGTTTTACGTGAACAAGTTCCAAGAAACAAACTTTGTTATAGGTCACCTAATAATAAATTTGAAATTTGGGTCGCTGGTATCCCAAATATATCAGCAAATAAAGGTAAGAGTGGGGGGTTTAGATTAGTATATTTTTATGTATTCCATGAAGATCATGAAGATTTATACCTAGACTTTATCGAACATCGCAACAAGATCGGTTTCAAACAGGAAAGACCAAAAGAAAAAGAAAAATTCGAAAAACACATAAGAAAACTGAAAAATGAACTATTGGAATCTTTAGAAACAACATACTAAACAAGTCTACCCTTCAGACTAACATTTGTTGGTGGTTCTTATCAGACAATTCAGAATAAAATAATTCTATTTGGTCCATATTTACAAAGTCTTCTTTATTCACAACCTTTTGATAGTTTAAAAACGCATCTATTAGGGGGAGCATTCCTATGGATTTCTATTAATTTCTACGGATTTATGGTTCTTCGTACACTTAAATCATTGTCAACAATATTAATCAATTAATTGAATCTTTTAATAAGTTGGTTAATCTGTTTTATACCTTTTAATAAAATAATCCAGGCACTCATTCATTTTGTTTTTAGCGTGCACCATCCCCATTAGGTGATTTTCGATTGCATAGAATCTAATTAAATCCATATTAATTCTCAATTGGTATAAGTTAACTCTCAGATCAAAATCACTAGGTACATAAGCAACCGAAAGATATCCTTTTTTAATCCAATCCCTGTTGTGATGATAAATCTCCCAGGCAAAATCACAGACCGGGTCTCCGCTCATACAACTTCCAAAATCGATAACTCCTGAAAGTTTACCTTCAGATACCATAAAATGTTTGGGTCTATAATCACAATGGATTAACCGTGGGGTGACGGTATCATATAACGATTGAAATTGTTTTAATATATCAATAGCCAACTTTATTTCATGTATTGCAATCCCGCACTTAGTTGCGTTCTCATACAAATCCTGATTATTTCTATTTACATATTTTAGGACATATTCACTCCAGTTCTGATAAGTACCTTTGCCGTCTTTAGAAATTTTTCCAAATCCTTGAGTTCTTATCTCATGTAACTTTGCCAATACTACACCAGCCTCATACCCAATAGTATCAATTTGGCTTTGGGTCAACCTCCCTTCATCCATTAAGCTACTCATTGATTCTCCTGGTACTCTTTCTTCAATACAATATTTCAAGATAGTTCCTTCATCGCTAATTTCTCCCATATCTATCATTTTTGGAGCAACAACTCCATTCGCTAATGCCATATCAAGAGCCCAGCGTTCGCCAGAGTAGTCTGTTTTTCCGTGCCTTGAAATTCTCATAAAGTAATCACCATTCTCAGTGTTTACCTCGTAAACCTCGTTTATCTCGCCAGCAATCACACGATGCAAGTTAGTAATGTTTTGTCCTGTTGCTTCCTTCACCGCCCCGCTAACTGTATCTATGCTGACGCCAAAAGATGCGTGTTTTGCTGCTAGGTAATCTTCATACTCTTTTCTTTTCGACATTCCAATATATTCCTAAGTATTTTTCTCTTTGTGGGGGAGAATATTTATTAACTTCATTATTAACCAGGATTAAATAATACCATACTATCGAAATAAATTGAAGATTAATCCGTAAACACCAATATTAGATCATCGCCAAACAAGACTACTATCCCTTCTTCTGTCTTAACTGAATCGGCTTATATGAATATGTTATATAATAAGCAATGAAAAAAGCAACCTCAGCTGGAGGCATAGTTGTAGATAAAGGTAAAATTCTTTTTACTAAACTTACTCATGTCGGTAAAATAACTTTTCCCAAAGGTCATATTGAAGCTGGCGAGACCCCCGAAGAAGCCGCCCTAAGAGAATTTACCGAAGAAACAGGTTTTGTGGACGTTGCGATAATCAAGAAACTCGGTATAGTCACCAAACCCTCAATTGAACGGGATGGTACTAGAGTTACCAAAGACATCCACCTCTATCTCATGAAAATTACCGGCGATTCAAAATCCATTCCGGAAGAAGAAACTGTCTGGCTAACAATTGACGAAGCCCTGCCACTAATGGTGTCTCAGGAAGTAGCTTTTCTTGAAAGTATTAAGAACGAACTAGTCTAATTCCTCGTAATTATTACAATAGCTCCTAAGTCTACCGATTAAGTTATCGCCAATTCGAAAATTGCTCGATAAAACAGTCTCCAAACTTTTTCAATTGACTCTTCAGCATCCAAATTCACTAACCTCGTAACTCTTCCCATGGCATCGATTGCAGGCACGGTATAGTTCAAATGTTCTTGGAATCTTTTTTCGGCCAGCTCTGTCATATTCGAAGTTCCAACTTCTCCTTCCCTGCCACCTCTTCCTAATACCCTGTCAAGACTGACACGCCTAGATATGTTCAAATTTATACATCCAACAATTTCATGGTTATTTCTACGTGATGTCTCAAGAAAACAGGGGATCGCTTCGACAAATCTTGGATACCCGTCCACCAGTACTATAGAAGCTTCAGACACTTGATTTATATACTCGAAGATCACCCCGGTCATAATACTGTGGTCAAGCAATACCCTCTTTCCGGGTTCTGGGTTAACTTTATCACTGTAAGCCGAAGCTATTTCTCCTGTTCGTATACCCCTGAGCCGATTACCGGCTGAAACATGCATCACCGCTCGATTGGGCAACCCTTCTGTGGCCAGTCTTTCAGATTGAACCGACTTTCCTGACCCTGGAGGGCCATGTATAACAATAATTTCTGTCACTTAGCAAATTATACATAACATTAGGCATATTTACAATTTCATGATACAATAAGCCCAAAATATTATGGGTAATACTGAGAACAAAACTATTGTCGGAGTTCCCTTTTATGACCAGGAAGGATTGGAAGTCTTGGAGGCGTGTATTAGCAATGTTGATTCTTGTCTGAACAATTTAGGAGTGGATGCAAAAATAGTTGTTGGTATAAACGGGCCTCGAGTATCAATGGGTTTACAGCCGCTGGCCTGGATGGTCGATACATCGAAATATAATTCCGATATCGAGTTCATTAAAACGAGACCAGGGATTGTAGCCGCGGAAAAAGCAATCTGTACCAAAGCTCAAGAAGAAGGTTATAAAAGAATATTTTTGACTGATGCGGACATATCTCGTCTACCAAATTCATTGAGCCATATGTGGTCTCAAGGTGATTGCCCAGTAGTAGGAGCAAACTATTGTGCCTATCCTCCGGAAATTCTATCCCAAGCGGATGTCCAGCTAACCAAGCAACAGATCACTCTAATGAGTATATTTGAAGCAGATAAACATCCTCAAGCACGAGAGTTTACTTGGTCGCATCGGCCGGAAAAAAGAATTAAAGGAAGCTTATTGCTTGTCGATACAGATATTGTTTCAACAATGTTTGGTTATCAAGGAATTACGTCTGATAGCAGAATGAACAGCAATATTGCCGTAGACAAAAGACAAATAGTTTCAGATGCCTCATTTATGCATTATGCCAGAATTGATATAATCGATCATGTTCAAGCGCGAATTCGTCACTTTCGAGCAGCTGATGCAGAGAATCAATTGGAATCTTTTTACAGAAAATCAATAATTTATTCCCCTGAAAATGCTGACGAAATTGCTAAAAAAATGGTAGAAAAAGATCCGACCTCGAAAATTGCTGCATCTAACTTTTTACTTCAATGTGCCTTAAGGCATCAAGTAGCTGATATCTGTAAAAGTGTTGTCTCGAAAAAGAATTACACCCAAGATTACGATCAAGTTGATAGCACTTCAGTGCTGACAACAGTGGTTAAAAGTTTTTCTGAAGCTATGACTGTTATGGCTAATGTATTGAGTTGTATTGATTGGAACTGTCTAAACACCCCCGAGGCTAACGGTAAAGGTACCACTCAAAATAATCTTCCACGTAAACCTATTGACCTAGAGCCCTTTTTGGCAATTAATGAATATCGGGAACTAATTACTAGACATCTTGGATTACCTATAACAGTTAATGTATAAAATGAAAAATAACGAGCTAAGCATTGGAATTAATATTGGTAAGGCTGGAAAAAAAGATCGTGGAATTACGGTTTATACTCGCAATCTTTTGATGGAGATGGCCAAGATTGGTGATTCAAATAATGTAACGCTATTACACTATCCTGGAAGTGCTTCTGATGAGAACTTCGGATTTGAAAATTCCCGTTTTACGCCGTTACCTTATTCCGACAAAGACGGCCCTATTAAAACAATAATAAATGAGCAAATAACTAATCCATCCCAACAAGCAAATTTAGGACTCGATGTAGTTTGGCATCCTCATAACCGTTCTCAGTTCTATTCACCATGTGCTTATGTTTGCACTATGCATGATGTTCTGCCTGTCGCTCGACCTGATCTGGCAGGAAAATATATTAATTCACTGTCCAAGAAACTGCTTTTTTGGAGTAGAACTTTTTCTGCTGCTAATGCAGATATGGTAATAACAGATTCAGAATTTAGTCGTCAGGAAATAATTAATCACTTAAGAGTAGACCCCAAAAAAGTTAAAGCTATTCACTTGGGGATTAACAGAGGAACTTTCCATTCCGATAAAAATCCAGAAAATTGGAACAGGGTAAGATCTACATATGATTTACCTGAAAAATATATTCTAACTACGGGAAGCTATGCTCCGCATAAGAATTTAAGAATGATCATTGAAGCTTATTCTCACAGTAATCTAATGGAAGATGGAGTAGGACTGGTTATGGTAGGGCCAAACGATGCTACTGGCTATCGTATCGGTTATCAAGAATTAGTGAAATACGCCGAAAGTATAGGGATATCAAATAATGTTAGGCTACTTCCATCTGTACCTGAGGCTGATCTGGTGTCCATCTATAGCCATTCACATATTCATGTAACTGCCTCAATGTATGAAGGTTTCGGCTTTACTCCACTCGAAGCAATGGCCTGTAAAGTACCTGTTATAGTTTCAAATGTTTCAGCCCTTCCGGAAGTCTGCGGTGAGGCTGCTTTATACGCTGATCCTTATGATCCGGATAGTTTTACTGAGAAAATGAATATTCTTGGCCAAAACCAGAATCTAAGGAGCGAAATGATCGAGAAAGGTAGAAAGCAAGTCGAAGAATTTAGTTGGGATAAATGCGCTAAGCAAACATGGCAGACTCTGCAAGATATGATTGCAATCAGAAAAAGTAAACCAAGGGGTGCACAATGAGCAAAGTCGAGCAAAAAGATCAAGATATTACGATTATTAATCATGTACGTCGTCGTCTATCAGAAGATTCGAGATTGTGTTTTGTTGTTTCCGGCAGCTATGCTATTGAGGCCTTAACGAAACGTGATGATATACCTCATGCCGATATTGATTCTAATGTGTTTACCCAAGATTCTTCTGCCGCCATGAAAGCAATACCAGATCTTCTTAGCCAGCGACACGTTTCAGATGTAGATTTTTCATTATATAAATTGACTTCTGACAGGATCGAATATGATGTGCAGACAAACATAGAATGTCCAGATTGTCCAAAAAGTCGATTAGAAATACATGTTATAAGTGCTAAAAGCATTGAAGGAAAGACTGTAATCCTAAACGACCCAAATAACGAAAGGCTTTCTCAGGTTGACTTGGTAAAGGCTGAATTAGTTGATTCCAGAGGTAATCCATCAAAAATACTTGTTAAGTCGTTGGCCTATTCTGTTGCTACATGGGCTTTAAGAATTTCCGATGCTGCTAAAAACCAATTGCGTCCTGTGAGACAAAGCGACATCGATAGTTTTATATTGCTATTAGAACAAGGTGCAGATTCGGTAGATGTGATAAAGGCCATGGAAAACCATCCTCAAATGCCTCAAGATGTTGATGCTCATGATATTTACCAATCTGCTTTAATAAGGGTAGGGAGAATTTGAAAAAAAAGATAAAATTAAATTATATGAATCTTTACCTGATAAGACATGGTGAGTCATCTGGAAACGAAAAACGTATTCATCAGGATGAAAACGACCCATTGACTGAAAATGGCATTATTCAAGTTCATCAGCTAGCTGATCGCCTGAAAAAGATGGATATCAATGCTATATGTGCTAGTCCTTATTTACGTGCAAAACAAAGTGCTGAAATAATTTCCAAGGCTTTATCTCTTCCTATTCAATATATAGATGAACTCAAAGAAAGAAAACGTCCCTCAGAAATCGAAGGATTAGGATACGATGATTCTCTTGCTAAGAAAATAAACCTAATTACAAAGCAAAAACAAGCAAGCACCGATTGGAAATATTCAGACGATGAGTCGTACAACGAAATATTATCACGAGCGATAGTAATGGAAGAATTTCTAACATCTCAATATTCTAATCAAAACATAATATGCGTTACTCATGTGGCCATTATGACGTTAATTGTCCTGCATTGTATTTTGAAAGAAAAATTGACCCCGGAAATATATTGGAACTTTTACCATCATGCTCATCACAATAATGCAGGTATTACAAAGCTTGAACATTTCGACTCATCTGGATGGAGGTTGATTACTTGGAATGATACCCATCATTTATGAACTAAGCTACTAAAGTTTGCAACTTCTTAATTTCGCTCCATCTTGCTTTCACCGTTTCCATTTCCGTCAAGTTTGAAAATGCCGAGTTTATCTTGGTAAATGCTGATATAAAGTTTTTAGAGCTGGGGAGCAGTTGTGACATTTTGGCCACTTCCACTATCTTTCATTCAAGATATAATGTGCGCCACGTCCTTCACCTTTGCGTTTTATTAGTCCCATTTCAATTAATTTCAAAAAATCCAGTGCCCGTGTTGGTTTTGCTCTATCGGTCGTTTTTGCATAATCACGTTGAGTAATGTAACCATTCTTTTTAATATGTTCTAAGATTTTCAAATGATATGGTTCAAGTTTGGTCTCAGGAGAATTTCCTTTATCAGGTAAAGTTTTTCCCACCCGCAACAGTTCGTCAATTATTCCTCCCGTAAAATATTCTAGCCATTTTGTAAAGTCAATTTTGTTTACTAATTCGTTATAATCTCCAAATTCTCCCACGGTTTGAAAATATTTCGTCACATTTTGGTTGTAGTAGTTTTCAAAACTGAATAAATTAAATGTATTTAATCCCATCTTAGCCAGTAATACCTTAGTCATTAATCTAGTTGTTCGACCATTTCCGTCCATAAACGGGTGGATAATTACCATTTGTTTATGAAACACTCCCGCCATTATCAGAGGGTCAATATTTTCTCCGCTTTTACCAACAAAATCAATCAATTCCGCAATTAAATCAGCCACCTTATCAGCGTCAGGCGGTAAGTAAACAATTTTACCTGTTTGCGGATCATTAACCACCACCGGTCTCTTTCGTAATTTACCCGAGTCATAAATTGGTAACAGTCCCTGTGTAACTTGTTGGTGGATTCCGAAAAGTAGTTTCAAAGACAAGTCTAAGTCTTCATTTTTCAGAAGTTTATCAAGTGTTTCTAAAGCCTGATTATAATTTAATACCTCTTTTTCAGTATCTCGAATATTTGTTGTTTTCGACCTTAACACTTTTTTTACCTCAGTTAGTGATAGGGGATTGCCCTCAATACTTGTTGACGTATAAGCCGAAACTTCTCTGGCCACTCTTTCAAATTCAACTAAAACTAATTTGGCAAAGTGTCGATTATTCAACTCGTTTACCAGAGAGTTAACCTTAGTAATATTGCCCAATAATAAGTCAGTAATTGTATATTTAGGTTTAAACATCTTAGACAAATAATAGACGATAATTAGACAATTGTCAAGATACTGTTTCCATTTTCTCGATAAAAGTCGTTGTCTACCCCTGCTCGTCCTTGCCTGCGGGCAGGTAGGTTTAAAGAGCGCGCGCCTTAATTCAATTTCTTAAAATGTGCTTGCCCGTCCGTAGTTTTAACCAAGGAGGGTCCGAATTTTGCCATACAGCCGGAACCTTTCTGACATTCTTGTTATAATCACATATGTCCAAAAATCCTTTCATAAACGCTCTTGGTGCTTCAGCCTATATCATTCTCGGAGTTACGGTTATGACTTTTGTCACCCAACCCTTGAAAGACAAGCCGGACACTTTTTTTGCTCCCATAGCCGTCTTGTTTATGTTGACTCTTTCTGTTGCCGTCATGGCCTATCTCTTTTTTTATCAGCCTCTTCAGCTTTTCATTGAAGCAAGGAAAAAAGAAGCAGTCGATCTATTTATTAAAACTGTTGCCATCTTCGCCATTTTTACTCTGATAACTTTGTTGTTGCTTTTTTCCGGTCTGATCTAAATTTTGTTATTTTGGGAAACAAGTATTCTTGAGGCTTGTATGCCAAAGGCAGAACTAATTTTTCAAAATTATTACAGGTTTAGATATATTAATCAGTAAGTGTTATTTTATATTTTGCCACTGCCGCATCTTTAGTTACCGTACCTTTGTCAGTCGTATATGTAATAGTGAATTCTCCCTCGTATGTACCATTTGGTTTTGACTTATCTATGAAAAGGTGTTGATGATAGGCCGTACCCTCATCCATATCTCTGCCTGTTTCATAAAAACCAAATAGGCTATTGTAAGTAGCTTTAATCCTTACAGCTGTAAATTGTTCTTTGCTACTAACAGTCAAAAAAGGAATATAAATACGGTTACCTCCGTTATTCAAATTTTCTTCACTCCCCATATATTGAAAATTTTGTTTAGATCTTGAGACCGTCACCTCTGTATAAAGTTTATCTATGCTGATAATATCGTTTTGATATTCAACAGAAGAACCTGAGATTACTTCGTGTGGATAAGTACAAGTTGGCCCATACTCTTTATTTGATCCTACTACTCTAAATTTTGGACGAAAATTCCCGTTAGATGTATAAACGCGATTAGCTTGTTGTTCAATTGTTTCCGAATCCCACGTTCCATTACCATCATAATCCCACTGAAATCCTATAAGTGTTACGCCAGATGAAGTTCTTCCACTAGGGTAGAGCGACACAAACAAAGGAACAGACCCTATTGCTGGGAAAGGCGGGTAGCTATCTGAATTATAAATACCACAGCTAAAACTTGAATTTATTATTTCTTTGGGTGTTGCGGTAGTAACAATTGTTGGTTTCGATGTTGGGGAAATATTTTTTATTATTGAGGTAATAACAGTATTTAGTGTAGGGCTTACTGTAGGTTGAATTGTTGGATTCACTACCTCTTGAGTTGGTAAAACTACTAGCTCTGTTGTTAGTTCTGAATTAGAAATTTGTTTCTGACCAATTTGGACACCAATATAAAATGACACTCCTACAACAGCTAGTCCCAACACAGAAAACAAAAAAATTCTTACCCAATTAATTGGTAGTTTAGGTGAAGGTGGAAATTGTGATG
This sequence comes from Patescibacteria group bacterium UBA1372, assembly GCA_002306295.1. Taxonomy (GTDB): domain Bacteria; phylum Patescibacteriota; class Microgenomatia; order UBA12405; family UBA12405; genus UBA1372. The sequence goes on from DBRI01000028.1 coordinate 13,206, forward strand.
ATGTCAATAAATCATTTTGTTGTTTCATACTTTAGCTAACATAGACTACCATTATCTGGATAATGATTCTACCACTATCATCGATTTTTCGATATTCTCAAAAGACTCTCTGTATCCGGTCGGATAGTCGGTTATTGCCTCTATTAATTTCTCATAATCATATCTATATCCCTCTCCTCTTGATGTTCCCGGGTCATGACTTATAAATTCCTGACTATTTTCATCATAGCCAACAATCACCAATTTATGGTTTGCCGGTTTTGGTATCTGATAATTTGGATTATCTAGTAGATCACCATTAACCGCCACAATCATTATTTTCCCCTCTGCCAAAAACTTTTTAATATTCTCAATACTTACATTTTTTTCCAAAAATAAATCTTCGAATTTAAAATATTCCCTAAATAGTTTTATTGTATCTTCATTTGAAATATCATGAAAATGACCGAGTAATTTAAAGGAAAAATCAGACATTTTTGATATTTCACTTACTGCCATTTCCTTATTTATTTCCTGATTTTTTGTCCAGGAGTAAGCCATCAATATTGACGCCTCTTCACATCCATTTCCTTGTTTTATATCTTCCCAGTTTCCAAGCGGTGCCTGGGCTGTAAATGGTACTTTTATTTCAACTATTTCAGGTATTACTTTTTCTTCGCTAATATCTGTTGCTATTGGCAATTCATTTTCATTTACTTTATCCCTGCCACCAAATATTATTATTACCCCGGCTATCAAAACTAGTAAAAACAATACCTTAATATATTTCATTTTTCCTATCCCTCTTCCTTTTATTATACAAACTATATATTTATAATTTATTTAACCAATGAAAATTTTATTAAGTTTAGCCAAATCTTTACTTTTCATTTTTTTAATTTTACTTTTGGCTTCACCCCTGTGGTTCAAGCTCCTACCCAATCACCTTATTTCTCCATTAACCGGCAAATCAGCCTTAACAGATAAATATCTCTGTTCTTACCCTCTTCACATTAGTGGACAATCTATGGATCCTTTAGTTACTCCGGGTACAGATATTACTCTCAACCGTTGTTTTAACCAAACTGATTTAGCTATTGGTACTATAGTTTTATTCAATCAAGGTCAAACCCTTCATCTTGGCATTATCCGCCATATCTTACCTCTAGAGCCCGTTGTTTATAAAATATCCGATGAAAAAGCTCCTCAACTTCTTCACGACGTTATAGTCGGGGATATTATCGCCATCACCAATCAAATCAATACCGACAATTCCATCTATCGTTCCGAAAAAGATACTCAATCTTTTATCATAGATTCAAATGATTTTATTTCAGATATATATTTAGCCAAAATACCCAAAGGCACTGGTATTGAAATGTCCACTCCCCAAAAAACCACCACATTTTTAACAGCTGAAGATAAATTTTGTTATGTTGTTTATCCCAAAAAGAAACTTTCAAATATCGATACTCAAATTATCGACTCTTCAACTCAAAAAATTATTACCCAGTCTAATAGTTTAGTTTTTGATCTCAATCTTATTCCCAATATTAATTGTGATGATTTTGGCGATGGTAAATACAATCTCAATCTTAAACCCGGCTCATACCAATGGCGTTTTTATCTCAATCACCAAGTACTTGCAGATATCCACTTCAAAGTTATTTAGTTGCATTTTCAAACCCTACTTTTTGCTACTATAAACTATGACCAAAAAACACTCAACCAAAATTGCTATTGAAATTAGAAAAACACCCAAAGCGGGTAGGGGAGTTTTCGCTCTCAAAGATTTTTCTCCAGGAGAGATTATTGAAAAATGTCCCATTATCAATGTCACTCCCAAAGAGCGCAAACATATCGAAAAAACTATTTTAAATTATTATATCTATCCATGGCGCAGTACCAGAAGTGGTTCTATTGTCTTGGGTTACGGTTCTATCTACAATCACTCTTTTACTCCCAATGCTGACTGGAAACAAAACTTCAAAACTTTTTCTATGGTTTATAGAGCCATCAAGCCAATTAAAAAAGGTCAGGAAATCACTATCAACTACAACGGCGAACCCGACGATATGACTCCAGTCGATTGGCTAACCTGGGACGAAGCCGACTATTCCAAGAAAAAAAAATAATTTATTCATCTTCAATTAAAGGATTCACACAACCACTCTCTATATCCCCATCGTTTGATTTAAAAAAACTCTTTCTCAACTACCCTCAATTTTTCAATACCATATTCATGGAAACATTTAACAAACCATTCTTGTCACAAATACATGCCTCATTTTAGTTATCTTTCTGCTTGATAAAAATTCACCCCGAACAGACCCAGCTATATTGACATTTTTGTATAGTTAGGTTTTAATTAAACAGTCAATATGAATGGAAAAATCAACAAAAAATATTTTATAATGATTACTCTTTTTATCCTCTCGGTCATAGTTTATTTATTTCATTCTTTTATTGACATCAAACCATCTTTATCAGAACAACCGCTACCCAACTTTCCTTATACCAATGGTCCTGTTTTCAATACGTTCCTGGATCAAACCACCAACATTCTTTACATTGGTGGTGATTTCTCCAGCATCACCGACAGTCAAGCCACATACAATAGAAACAATTTAGCCGCCATTGATATGTCTACCAATACCATCACCTCTTGGTCTCCTAATGCTAATGGCATCGTCAGAACCCTTGCTGTATCAGACTTTTATATTTATGTAGGTGGAGAATTTGACGAGATAGATGGTCAACCACGTATTAAGTTTGCCAAGATTAACAAAACTACTTCAGAGCTAGATACTTTCTGCAAACCCAGCATAGAGTCTAGTATAAAATCTATCAAAGTTGTCGGCAACTACATTTATGTCGGTGGAAACTTTCATACTGTTACCCAGCCCAATCTGGATCAGGAAACCAGAAACAATTTGCTTCGCCTAAACAACAACCAAAATTGCACCCTAGACTCCTGGGACCCCAACATCAATGGGACGGTTTATGCTATGGATTATGATCAAGACCATCTTTACATTGGGGGTGCTTTTGACCTCGTTGGTGTTGGCGAATCCCAGGTTGATGTCAGTGAATTTACCAGGATCAGTCTCGAACACGGTACCGCCGACTGGAATTGTAAACCTTGTTTTATTAGCGAAGAATTAGAACCCATGACAGTTTACTCAATAATACTTTCTGATGACTACATCTATGTTGGTGGCAGTTTTATATATGTTCTCACAGCCCAGGAAAATTTAGCTGATAGGTATGGTTTAGCCAGACTAAACTCTTCCGATTGTAGTCTTGACCATTGGAGTCCACAACCAAATTATGGACAAACGATTAACTCTATTGTAACCGATGACAATTACGCATATGTCGGAGGTGAATTTACGTCTATTCATGATATCTCCCTCAATGCTCTAGCCAGGCTCAATAAAAACCCGGCTAACGTAGGCAAAGTTTATCACAGCTCCATTGCCCATGACGGTAAAATCTATTTCTGGGGTGGTTACAGCCAGGAAGCTAGCCAATATTTTAATACCTTAGACATCTATGATATTAGCACCAGCCAATGGTCTGTTGGTACTCCTGGTGGTACAGCCCGAGCTTACCACACCTCCGTTATCTATGACGGTAAAATCTATTCCTGGGGTGGGGTAAAATCAGCTTATACTAAAACAAACATTTTAGACATTTACGATATTAGTACCAGCCAATGGTCTATCGGTACTCCTGGTGGTACAGCTAGGTCTGGACACACCTCCGTTGCCTATGACGGCAAAATCTATTTCTGGGGTGGTTACGACCAGCAAACCAGTCAATATCTTAACACCCTCGACATCTATGATATTAGCA
>DBRI01000028.1:17130-17723 GCA_002306295.1 Patescibacteria group bacterium UBA1372
AAAATCTATTCCTGGGGTGGAAAAAATTCTAGTGTTGGGTTTCTCAATACCCTAGACATTTACGATATTGATGCTAATTCCTATACCTATCAAAATTCATATCTTGATTCTTGGACCCCTAACCCCAATGGCACAATCTACACCCTCAATCTTTTTAACGACCTTCTTGTTGTTGGTGGAGATTTCACCACAATAAACAATTCTCAAAACGCATATTTAGCTTCATTTAGTTTTGATCAAACTGCTCCTCAGGCTATTTCCATTTTGCCCGTAATAAACAATGTTGGGGGTACCATTTCATGGACCACTGATGAATTATCTACTAGCCAAGTTAATTATGGCCTAAGTTCAGATTTGGGTACTAGCACACCTGTTACCGATACTTCTCCCTTGGTTACCTCACATACTGTTAACCTGAGTCCCCTTCTCAGTTGTACTGTTTATTTTTATCAAACTATTTCCACTGATGTATTCAATAACCAAAGTCTAGCAGACATTTCTTCTTTTGTTACTACTGGCTGTGCTGGAGACACGGTCAACTCCACCGTCATTGATTACTCCCTTGGTCGGATTAGTCACTCTGTTGGTGGTGG
>DBRI01000019.1:0-42998 GCA_002306295.1 Patescibacteria group bacterium UBA1372
ATTTCCATTTCAACTAAATCTAAAAATTCTGGATCTTCAACTAAATCTACTTTGTTTAAGAAAACTACTAATTTAGGAACGTTAACTTGATTAGCTAAAAGAACGTGTTCTCTGGTTTGAGGCATAGGGCCATCTGGAGCTGAAACGACTAAAATTCCACCATCCATTTGAGCAGCACCAGTGATCATGTTTTTAACATAATCAGCATGTCCGGGACAGTCAATGTGAGCATAGTGCCTATTGTCTGTTTCATACTCGACGTGAGAAATAGCAATAGTAACGATTTTGCTGGCGTCTCTAACGGTACCACCTTTAGCAATATCTGCGTATGCTTTTGGATTTCCTTGAACTTTTGTAATTGCAGCTGTTAATGTAGTTTTGCCATGATCGACATGACCAATAGTACCTACGTTAACATGCGGTTTATTGCGAGCGAATTTGGTATCAGCCATTTTGTTTCTCCTTTAATATTTAAATTTCCCTTTTTAAGGGCAGTTTTTAATTTATAAAATGCTTTATGATTTTATCAACTTGAAGCTTGCTTTGCAAGGTTGAAATGATCTATTTTTGACCATTTCCTCCAGTAAAGTTGCTAACAATTTGATCCTGAATAACCTGAGGAACCTGTTTGTAATATTTTGGTTCCATATAAAATGATCCCCTACCTTGGGTTAAACTTCTGATAACTGTAGCATAACCTCTGACTGCTTCCAGAGGTATTTCAGCTTCAATAATGGAAAAACCCTTATCTTCCTTGGTGCTGTTGATTTGACCCCGTCGACTGCTAAGATCTCCGATAACGGTACCCATAAATTCGCTGGGGACGTTGACTTCCATGGCCATAACTGGCTCTAAGATAAGAGGTTTAGCTTTTTGAAAGGCATCTTTAATGGCGTAAGAACCAGCTAATTTGAAGGCCATTTCGGACGAATCTACATCATGATAGCTACCATCGTAGACAGTAACTTTGATATCAACAGCAGGGTAACCTGAAATAATTCCGTTTGACAGTGTCTCTTTGACACCTTTTTCAATGGCTGGAATAAAGTTGGCCGGGATAACACCACCTTTGATACCATTGACAAATTCGTAACCCTCTCCCCTATTTTTGGGTTCAACTTTAACTTTACAATGACCGTATTGTCCACGACCACCGCTTTGATGAATATATTTGCCTTCACCTTCAGAAGGAATAGATATTGTTTCTTTATAAGCCACTTGAGGAGCACCAGTTTTAACGTTGACTCCAAATTCACGAGTCAGACGATCGACGATAATATCTAGATATAATTCTCCCATACCGGCGATAATAGTTTGACCGGTTTCGTGATTGTAGCTAACTTTAAAAGTTGGATCTTCACTGGCAAGACGGCTTAAGGCGGTGCCCATTTTTTCCTGATCATCTTTGCTAGCTGGTTCGATAGCTAAAGAAATGACTGGATCGGAGAATTGAATAGGTGATAAAGAGATTGGATTTGACCGATCGCATAGAGTATCCCCAGTACCTGATTCCTTAAGACCAATACAAGCAACAATTTCTCCGGCATAACCTTCATCAATAGGTTCTCTTTTGTCTGAGTGCATTAACAAAAGCCGTCCAATTCTTTCTTCGGTCTGCTTGGTGGGATTGTAAACTTGGGAACCACTTTTAAGTGTTCCGGAATAAATACGAACGTAAGAAAGTGTACCAACGTGAGGATCGGCCTGAACCTTGAAAAGAAGAGCTGATAAAGATTCCTGTTGGGTTAGGTTTCTAGTAATTTCTGCTTGAGTTTGAGGATCGAAACCAGAAACAGGTGGTAAATCAACCGGAGATGGAAGATAGTTGACAATGGCATCTAAGACCGGTTGGATACCTTTGTTTCTCCAAGCGCTACCACAATAAACCGGAAAAAGTTTTTTGGCTATAGTGGCTCTTCTTAAAACTGTTTTTAGTTCTTCAACCTCGATTGTTTCGTCGTTTAAAAATTTTGACATCAAGACTTCATCTTCCCCGGCAATTGTTTCAACCATAATTGCCCTAGCTTTGTTTACCTTATCCTGGTAATCTGGACTTATTTCATTGACTGAAAATTCAATACCTTGATCATCCTTATCCCAAACTATCATTTTTTGGTTAAGAAGATCGACCACACCAACAAAGTCGTGTTCCTGACCTATAGGAATAACCATTGGGACAATAGGTGCCTGAAGTTTTTGACGAATACTGTCAAGAGCCATTTGAAAATCAGCACCAATTTTATCCATTTTATTGACAAAAGCAATTCTGGGAACGCCATATTTGTCTGCCTGACGCCAAACGGTTTCACTCTGGGCTTGAACTCCGGCGTTACCATCAAAAACCATAACAGCTCCATCTAAAACTCGCAGGGATCTTTCAACTTCGGCAGTAAAATCAACGTGACCAGGAGTATCGATAACATTAAAACGATGATCTTTCCAAAAAGTGGTAATACAAGCTGATTGAATGGTTATACCCCTTTCTCTTTCCTGAATCATAGTATCAGTAATAGTGGTGCCTTCATCAATACTTCCCATCTTGTGAATTTTGCCTGTATAAAATAAGATTCTTTCAGTAGTAGTAGTTTTACCGGCGTCAATATGGGCAATAATACCTATATTTCTGACTTTGTCGACAGGAAAATCACGCTTGGTTTTTTTAATAATGTCTGCCATTTATTTTATTTTTATTGTTATTTTGTAAAAAAAATCCCCACAGGGATAAGAAACAGTGTTTATGATAACATAAATATGTTCTGTTTTACTATAACTTGAATATATGAAAAATGTAATTATAGGTGGTGGAATTTCGGGAATGCTAACGGGGTATGAACTGGTAAAAAAAGGGGAAGAAGTGTTAATACTGGAAAAAGAAGAAATTTTGGGGGGATTGTTGGCGACTGACACTATAAGTCAAATACCAATTGAAAGGTTTTATCATCATATATTCAAAACTGATAAAAAGGCAGTTAAGTTAATAAAAGATTTAGGATTAATTGATAAATTGAAGTGGTTTGATTCGAGTATGTCTATATATTTTGACGATAAGTTTTATCCTTTTAGAAAACCAATTGATTTAGTCAAATTTAAACCAATAAGCCTATTGGATAGAGTGAGAACGGGGTTAATAACATTGTATTTACAAAAAAATAGAAATGGAGAAAAATTGTCTAATATTCCGGCTTATTTGTGGATAAAAAAGTATGGAGGCAAACAAGCTTATGAAGTAATTTGGAAACCTCTTTTGGTGTCTAAGTTTGGTAAGTATTACAAACAAGTTTCCATGACTTGGCTATGGGGAAGAATTTATCTAAGGGCTAGTTCGACGGAAGGCCAAGAAGAAAAATTGGGTTATTTAACCGGTAGTTTCGGCAGTATTTTAGAAAGACTGACTGATAAAATAAAACAAAAAGGTGGAATTATCAAGACGGATGTAAAGGTATCTAAAATTTCAAGAAAAAGATCCGGCCTGGAGATTAGATATAATGACAAAATTGTGGGAACAGACAGAGTAATTATATGTACAAGCAATGACCAGATGGCTAAAATGATTGAAAAATTAGGAAATAAAAAAATTCAGAAAAAACTTAATCAAGTTAATTATATTGGAGCAATAAATCTTTTATTTTCAACTAAACAAAACTTAGTGGATTATTATTGGAATAATATAAATGATATGAAATCCCCTTTTGTGGCATTGGTGAAACACAGCCAATTAGTAGGTAAATACAATGGTAATCATATTTATTATTTGGGAGCTTATGTGTCTGAAGAAGATGTATTGTTTTCAAAAAGTAACCAGCAAATCAAGCAGATCTTTTTTGATTATTTAAAAAAGATTTGTCCAAAATTTAATCAAAAAGAAGTCAAAGAGGTAAAAATTTTTAAATCAAGCAGAGCTCAACAAATAACCGATACTAACTATAGTCAAAAAATTATGGATATAAAAACAGGAATTGAAAATGTTTATTTTCTTAATTTTTCACAAATATATCCCTGGGACAGGGGTCTGAACTGGGCAATAGATAAAGTCGATGAACTGATGGAATTACTCTAGTGTTTCTTCTTCGGTGGGTGTGGCAGTCGGGCTAACACTAGCAGGTGCGGATTGGGATAAATCTTCTCCTATTAGAATGACTATATCGTAAGTATCAGTATCCTCTAAAATGGCTTCATAAAGAGCGTCGGCAAAACCTGGTAAATTTTGTTTCATAAAGTCAGGAACTGAAACAAGATCGGCTTTGTAGCGGATAACATTTCGGGATAACGACTCTGAGCTATTGCCAACTGCAATATCGGTAAAATCAAGTGAAGTTAGGCTGGTTTTGATGGTGGCGGCCTGACCATTGACTTCCGTGGCATTGAGAACCCGAATTTTAAGATCTTTATCTAATTCAGCAGCGGGACTTGGGGTGGGGATATCGGTGGGTTCTACAACAGGGCTAATATCTTGAGATTGAGGATTATCTCCCGAAGGAGAGACCACGTCACTTTTGGGTTTGTTGAATATGGCCCAAAGGATTCCAGAAACAACTAGTAGCGAAATAATAAAAACTATAAAAATCAAAATTGGATTCTTGGCTTTTTTTTCTTCTATCATTTTGACTGGTTTAGCTGAAACGTTTTCTAATTGAGGTATCTTTATTATATCAGTACTTTTTTGAATTTGGCTATATAGGTCTTTATTGAAGAAAGAAATTACAGGTAAAGGAAAATTGGAAGATTGAGTAAACTTGCTACTAATTTTTGATTCATCAAATGGATTTTTTTCTATTTTATCACTAATTTTTAATTCAACTGTAAAATCAGAGGGGAGAAATAGTTTTTGACAGATTTGATCGAAATAAAGTTCTGAATAATTTATTTTCTTTTTTATATCAAGTGAGACTCCTTTGATAATATCAGTTAAATAAATCTTGGTACCTTGGGATAAAATAAATAAATATTGGGGAGTGTCGAGAGGGTAAATAATTGAATATGTATCTTGATAAAATTGACTGACTGTATTGGTAATTAAAGAAGATAATACTTGATAATCGGTAATTTTTAGACCAAGTCTGGTTAGATTGTTTTTTAAAATATCGATTTTTTTACCATCAACTAAATTTACCCGGATAATTGTTTTGTTTTTATTTTGTTCGAGTTTGTAGGATAAAAGATTTTTATCTATTTCAAAATCTACACTACCTGACATCATGGCCGAAATTTCATCTTTGTTGATATTTTCAATGGAAGATTCGTAGATAAAAGATCGGGTAACAACCACATCATCACCAAGGATCCAAAAAACGTTTTTGACAGATAATGGTTTAAAAAAAGAGTGAAGGGATTTGATATCTGAATCAATTAGTGGTTGCCATAAATCGAATTCAAAAACAAAATGATTGTTTTCTTTTCGATTTATAAAAATTTCAAGGGAATGATTTTTGGGCCAAACAACTAGGTCGGATTTACGGAAAAGTGACATATGTAATATTAGTATGAACTAAAATGATTACCAGCGCAAGTGTGAGAAAGCTTTGTTGGCTTCTGCCATTTTTTCTACATCCTGTCTTTTCTTAAAAGCTTCCCCTTGTTGATTTAGAGAATCTTCAAGTTCAGCAACTAGCTTTTGATAAAAGAGATGATACTGTTTGTTTGGTCTTTTTCTGGCGGCTGTGACTAGCCACCTTAAAGCTAAAGATAGTTGTCTGTTGCCCCTGACAGGAGTAGGGACTTGATAAACAGCCCCGCCTATTCTTCTAGGACGAACTTCAACTTTAGGTTTTATATTATCAATGGCCTGTTCTAAAATAGAAACAGGGTCATCAGTTTTTTTAGTTTTTTTGAATGTTTCAAGAACATTTTGTATTTGGTGAGTGGCCACACTTTTTTTACCATCTTTCATAATATAATTGATTAGTTTACTAACCAATTGACTATTGTAAAGATAGTCGGGGGTAATGGGTCTTTTTCCTGGTTTATTTTTTCTGGACATATTATTTTGCGGCTGGGGCTGACTTTTTAACACCATAGCGGCTTCGGGATTGTTTGCGTCCGGCGACTCCTGATGCATCGTACCAGCCTCTAATCAAACGGTATCGGATACCTGGTAAATCCCTAACACGACCACCCCTGACCGCTACAATAGCGTGTTCGGTAATATTGTGACCAATTCCTGGTATGTAGGCGGTAACTGAAGTTCGGTTGGATAGTTTGACTTTAGCTACTTTTCTTAAAGCTGAGTGTGGCTTTTTAGGAGTCATAGTTTTTACCACAGTGACAACTCCTTTTTTTTGAGGATTGGTGGTAGGCCTACTAGTATTTTTGATACTATTGTAACTATTTCTTAAAGCTTTAGCTTTAACTTTTTTAGGTTTACTAGGTCGACCCTTTTTAACTAATTGATTGTAGGTTGGCATAAATTATTTGAATAAATTTAGTGGATCACCGACTGGGATCAGCCTGCCGATAATAACATTTTCCTTTAAACCTATCAAGTGATCTACCTGTCCTAATATAGATGATTCGGTTAAGACATTGGTAGTTTGTTGGAATGAGGCTGACGACAACCATGAATCTGTGGTTAAAGCTGATTTGATAAGACCCAGAAGTACTTTTTTACCTTTGGCTACTCTACCCTTTTCGGCTCTAACTTTGTCGTTTTCAGATTTAAAGACAGCCCTGGTGACATATTGTCCATAGAGGAAACCAGTGTCTCCAGGATAATTGATTTTGATCTTATCACTCATTTCTTTGATAATAATTTCAAAATGCTTGTCGTGAACACTAATACCCTGAGATTCATAGACAAATTGAACACTATCGAGAAGATATCGTCTGGCGGCATCAAGACCACGAACTGACAAAATTTCTTCAACATCTAGACTACCGCTACATAGTGGACTACCTTTACCAACAAGATCACCGTTTTCGACTTTTAGGACGATATTGCTAGGTAAGAGATAGTTAATAATCTTTTCCTGATTGGCATCGTCTTTACCAACAAGTTTGATTTTATATCCCTCATCAGTCTCAGATACATGGACTTTTCCACTAATTTCAGCTAAAGGTGAAGGAAGTTTGGGTGTCCTTATTTCCAATAGCTCCTGGACGCGGGGCAAACCTTGGGTAACGTCGACACCGACAACACCACCAGTATGTTTGGTACGAAGTGTTAGCTGAGTACCTGGTTCACCAACTGATTGAGCGGCGATAATACCTACTGGAGTACCAATGTCAACCAATTTTCGATTGGACAGATCCCAACCATAACATTTTTGACAGATTCCGTTTAAAGATTGACAGTATAAGGGTGATCTGACATCAACTGATTCAACGGAACTAGATTCAATAGTTTCTACCAGTAGATCGTCGATCATTTGATCTTTCTTGGCAATTAATTTTTTAGTGACTGGATCAACAACATCATTGACTAAAAATCTTCCTAAAATCCTTTTGGCAAAATATCTTTCTCGATCTTTGTCTTTTTTGCTGACAGTCAAAAAATCGCTGGTACCACAATCATGTTCTCTAATTATAGAAGAGTGGGTGGCATCGGCTAAACGTCGGGTTAAATAACCTGCATCAGCGGTTTTTAAGGCAGTGTCAGCTAAACCTTTTCTGGTACCTCTGGCTCCAGTAACATATTCAAAAACAGAAAGACCTTCTCTAAAGTTTGATTTGGTTGGAAGAGCAACAATTCTACCCATAGGATCGACCATAAGACCTCTCATACCAGATAACTGTTTGATTTGATCTTTACTAGCTCTTTTGATGCCTGCGCCTGAGACGATTTTTATGGGGGAATCTGAATCAAGAGTTTCCCATGTTTTTTCAGCAATTGCTTCGGTTACTTCCATCCAAATACCTTGGGAAAGTCGATCTTTTTCCATGGAAGTAATCAGACCCATTCTAAAGTTGTTGTTGATTTCAGCAACTTTTTTCTCAGCCTCAGTAATTAACTTACCTTTACCTTGTAGAAGACCACAATCAACGGTTGATAAAGTTAAACCAGACAGAGTAAAGCCAAAAAATCCAATTTCTTTAAGTGAATCGATTAAAGTAACAGTTCTAATTCTGCCGGCTTCTTTTAAGGACTGAACAATAATTGATCTTAATTCTTTTCCGGAAATCGGGGTGTTTATATATTCAAAACAATCGGGTAAGATTCGATTAAAAAGAATTCTGCCGTAGCTGGTTTTAATAATTCCGATTTTTGGCATTCTGACAGCTACCAGTTGTCTAAGTTCAATTGATCTATTTTGATATGCCAGTTCTAACTCGTCAACACTTGAGAAAATTGAAACATCTTTTAAGGATTTATCTGATTCTTTTTTGATATCGGCACTATTGACTGAGGTAATGTAATAACAACCAACTGCCATTTCATTACTGGGAACAGTAACTGGACTGCTGTCGGAGGGTTTAAGTAAATTTCTGCTACTTAGCATTAATTTTTTAGCTTCACGTTGAGAGTTTTTAGATAAAGGCAAATGAACGCCCATTTGATCGCCGTCAAAATCAGCATTAAAACCGGCACAGACGCAAGGATGAAGCTTGATAGCTAAACTATCGGTTAGAACTGGTTTAAAGGCTTGTATGGATAGCTTATGAAGAGTGGGAGCTCTGTTTAGTAAGACGTATTTATTTTTAGTTACTTTTTCAAGAATATCGTAAACCTCTTCGGCTTTTTTATCGATTAGATTTTTGGCACTTCTGATGTTTGGGGCTAATCCAAGAGTAATCAATTGTCTTAAAATGAAAGGTTTGAAAATTTCCATAGCCATCTCTCTGGGGAGACCGACTTCATTTAATTTTAGTTCAGGTCCGACGACTATAACTGATCTTCCCGAATAATCAACTCTTTTACCTAGTAAATTTCTTCTAAATCTACCTTTTTTACCTCTTAAAAGATCTGATAACGATCTGGGGATTCTTTTTGACTGTTGGCGTCTTTTTCGACTGGCTTTTTGGGAATCAATTAAGGAATCGACTGCTTCCTGAAGCATTCTTTTTTCATTTCTCAAAATAATTTCAGGAGCGCCAAGTCTAATTAACTTTTTTAGACGGTTGTTTCTGTTAATAAGACGCCTGTATAGATCATTTAAATCAGAAGTGGCAAAACGGCCGCCGGTTAACTGAACCATAGGTCTTAAATCTGGTGGAATGACAGGAATTTTAGTTAAAACCATCCAAGCAGGATCGGTTTCACTTTCGAGCATACCTTTAATTATTCTAATTTTTTGCAAAATTTTGTTTTTCTTAATTTTGCTGGTGGTTTTTTTGAGTTCTTTTTTGAGATTTTTTAGGGTAGATTTTAGATCCATTTTGCCTAAGACATCCAAAATGGCCTCTGCCCCCATACCAACAGTAAAGAAAATATCAGCATTAAATTCTGATAGGTAAAAATATTCTTCGTCAGAAATTACTGATAAGATATCAATGTCTTTAACCGTAGATTCGAGGAAATTTATTAAACTTTCAAGTTTATCTTTTTCAGATTCAGCTCTATTTTTAACTTTTTGAATATTTTGTTTTAAATTTACTTTAGCCTCGTCAATGGCAATAGCTTGTTGCTCTTTGTTTTTTATTTTGGAAGTTAAGTTGGCGGTTTCTTGTTGGTAGAGTTGATTTAGATCTTCAATTTGATCTTTGGAATCATTGTCAACCTGATCAGCTTTTTCTTTTAAGGCTTTGTCTAGATTTGATAAGGCTTCTTTTCTTTTGTTTTTCTCAACTGAAGTAACCAAAAACTTACTAAAATAGGCAACAGCTTCAAGCTTTTTTTGAGGAATATCTAAAATAATTGATATTGGAGAAGGTGAATTTTTTAGGTACCAGAGATGGACTACGGGAGTAGCCAGATCGATATGACCCATCCTTTCACGTCTAACTTTGGAAGTAGTGACTTCTACTCCACATTTATCGCAAACAACACCTTTGAATCTGATTTTCTTATATTTACCACAATAACATTCATAATCACGGCTTGGTCCAAAGATTCTTTCGCAAAAGAGACCATCTTTTTCTGGTCTCCAGGTACGGTAATTGATAGTTTCTGGTTTGGTAACTTCACCTTTTGACCAAGATAATATTTCTTCGGGTGAAGCTAATTGAATTTTTAGACCGTCAAAGTCACTAACTGTTTTAAATTTCATTATCGTTTGTTTCAGGTTTTGTAATGTTGGTTGATTCAGATTCAAAGATATCTTCTAATTTAGCTTCTGACTCAGACTCAATTTGAGGTTCAGCCTGAATGGAATCATCAGAAAAATCTAGAATATTATCACTAATTTTATTGCCACCGGTTGGGGTAACGTTGATGGCTAAACCGGCCAATTCTTTGGTAAGAACTTTAAATGATTCAGGAGTAGCCGGGTCGGGAATGGGTTGGCCTTTAATTATAGCCTGGAAGGCTTTTGATCGACCCTCAAGATCATCTGATTTGATGGTCAACATCTCCTGTAAAATATGAGCGGCGCGGTGGGCTTCAAGAGCCCAGACTTCCATTTCTCCAAGTCTCTGTCCACCCATTCTGGCTTTTCCGCCAAGAGGCTGTTGAGTGACTAAGGAATAAGGTCCGGTAGATCTGGCGTGGACTTTGTCATCGACCATATGAACTAATTTAATGACATAGCTTTTACCAACAACTGTTTTTTGGTGGAAGGCTTCTCCTGTACGACCGTCATATAATTGAGATTTAAAGTCATCAGAAAGACCTGCGAGCTTGACCTCGGAACCAATTTTGTCTTCAGGATATTTGTCAAAAACTGGTACAAAATATTTTTTACCAAGCTTACTACCAGCTAAACCAAGAGCTGTTTCTAAGATCTGACCTAAATTCATACGAGAAATTACAGAAATTGGTGAAACGATTAAATCTATTGGAGTGCCATCTTCAAGCCTAGGCATATCATATTCAGGCATAACTTTGCAGATAACACCTTTGTTTCCGTGACGACCAGAGATTTTGTCTCCCTCCTGAATTCGTCTTAACTGAGCTACATATACTTTAACAATTTTACTAACTCCCGGATCCAGCTCGTCAGACTTGTCTCTATCAAGAACATTAATCTTAATAACTACACCACCTTCACCATTGGGAACTCTTAATGATGTATCTTTAACCTCTTTGGCTTTTTCTCCAAAAATGGCTCTTAACAATCTTTCTTCGGCTGAAAGCTCTTTTTCACCACGAGGTTCAACTTTACCAACTAAAATATCGTTTGGACCAACCGAAGCACCAATCATGACAATGCCATCTTCAGTAAGTTTTGACAATTCTACATCAGAGACATTGGGAATATCTCTGGTTAATTCTTCAGGACCAAGCTTTGTGTCGACAACTCTGGCTTCATATTCGTAAATTTGAATTGAGGTGAAAATATCTTGTTTGACTAATCTGTCAGAAATAACAAAAGAATCTTCAAAAGTCAGACCATCTATTGATGTGTAAGCAACTAAAATATTTTTACCAATTGAAAGATCACCATTTTCGGTGGATGGACCGTCGATTAAAAGTTGACCTGGTTGAACTTTTTGACCGGGAAGGGCAACAACTTTTTGATTGAAACAGGTACCATATGGACTGGTTCTGGAAAATTTGTTGGCAAAATAAGTTTCAGTTTTACCATCAGGACTGATAGTGCTTGGAAACTCTGAGTCTTGTTGAGGATCAACATTTTTATCAAGTTTGATAACTACTTTGGTAGCATCAGCTTCGATAACGGTGCCGGACCTATTGGCAAGAGTAGTTCTATGCATTGAAGAGGCGATAATTGGCTCCATACCTGTACCAACAATAGGAGTTTCGTTTTTGATTAATGGGACGGCTTGACATTGCATGTGGGAACCCATAAGAGCCCGGGTAGCGTCATCGTGATCGACAAATGGAATTAGTGAGGCTGACACACCAACAATTTCTCTAGGAACCAAATCAATATAGTCTACTTGATTTATGGGACCTTCAATAAACTCACCAAGGTGCCTGAAAGGTACCCAATCTTGTTTGATGTAGCCATTTTCATCAATGTTTACTCCCAGATGAGTAACATGAGCATTGTATTCTGAGTCAACATCAAGATAAACATAATCATCGTTTACTTTGTAGCCTTTTTTATCTTTAGTTACTTTTCTAAAAGGAGCTTCAATAAAGCCGTATTTATTTATTTTGGCGTATAATGCCAAATAATTCACAAGACCAATATTTGGACCTTCAGGAGATCTAACTGTACAAATACGTCCGTACTGAGAACTGTGAACATCTCTGATAGAAAATGAGGCTCTTTCTCTACTAATACCACCGATACCAACAACGGTTACTCTTCTAATCAAGTCAATTTCAGAAATTGGATTAGTTTGATCAAGAATTGAAGAAAGTTGGTTTGATCTAAAAAAGCTATTGAGGGCTGAAACTAAAGGCTGAGGGTTGATCATCTGGGAAGGAAGTGGCATTTCTTTGGTGGAAATTAGAGTCATTCTCTCTTTGACCATTCTTTCGAATCTGGCTAAAGCAGGTTTAACAGCTATTTCGGAAACGATCTCTCCAACTCTTCTAACTCGGCGATTAGCCAGGCTATCAATATCGTCGATTTGATGCAATTCACCTTTTTGAAGCTTGATAAGTCTTTTGATTGTTTCTATAACATCCTCTTTTAAAAGAATCCAATTGTCCGGATTTTGATCGTCGTTGCTCTTGTCGAATTTTTTATTGATCTTATACCTACCAACCATACCTAATTCATAGGTTTTTAGGTTAAAAAATCTTTCATTGAAAACTTTTTGGGCATTTTCTAAAACTGCAGGCTCTCCCGGTCTGATTTTTTTATAAAACTCTATCAGTGCTTCATCTTGGGTTTTACTTGAGTCGGCGGCAATAGTGTCTTTGATAAAATCAGAAAATTCTCCAATAAGTTGTTTGTCTGAGTAACCAGTTAGGGCTCTCAAAAAAATTGTGGCTGGTAATTTTCTACGTCGATTAACCCGAGCAAAAATTACATTTTTACGGCCGACAAAAAATTCAAGCCAAGCTCCTCTAACTGGTCTGATTTCAGCGTTGTAAAGAACCTTACCCGTACCTTTGTCTTGTTCGCCGGTAAAATAAATCCCCGGAGATCTGACTACTTGGCTAATTATTCCCCTTTCAATGCCACTTATAATGAAAGTGCCTTCAGAGGTCATAGTGGGAAGGTTTAAGAGGAAGACAACTTCTTCTTTCTGTTGACCAGTTCTTTTATTTGTTAGGATGGTTTTAACACGGACCGGAAGTGAATAATTTAAACCTTTTTCTTTACAATAATCAGTAGTATTTGTAATTGGGTCAAGGTAAACATCGCTAAATTCAAGTACCCAGTTGTTGCCGGTATAATCGACTATAGGGGAGACTGATTGAATAGTATGAGCGAAATCTTTTTGTAAAAATTCTTTCCAGGATTCTTTTTGAACTTGAGAGAGGTTTAATTTGGGAAGATTTGGGTAATTTTTGCCCCAGTTAATTCTGTTAGTTTTCAAACTCATCAATCTTTTTTGGGATTAAAAAAACATAATAAAAAGCCGCAATTGGGCTTACGTCTTGCTATTATATATACACAGTAGGTACAGGTCAATGGGTAAAAACCGACTAATTTTTATTGGAGACTATCTAAATAGTCTGTTTCGGTAGGTGATGCAGATGGCGAACTTTCATTAATAGTACCACAATCATTGGTACTGCATACTACTTTTGGTTGACCGTCTACTAATTGACACTGACAGGAATTGCAATCGTCTTCGGCAGGGAAAGATTGGCCGATTGAAAGGTAAACGTCGTTTACCAAACATTTTTGGTCGTTTGATTCCGGTAGGCTAGTTGGTTCAATTTCTACTACGGGCTCTACTTTGGGCGTGTCTTGAGTTAGCTGCTGAAGTTTTAAATAATCTTTTACTAACAGGCCAACTATGACTATAAAAACAAGAGTAGACAAAATAAAAAGATATTTAAAAAAATTTGATTTTTTGGGAGGCAGAGGAACATCGTCAGTAGAGACGGGTGGCGAAACTGGAGGCGGAGGAGTCATTTGAGGAGGAGTAATGTCTGTTGACGATAAATCATCTTGAGTCGGAACTTCTTGGGGAGGTTGATATTGGGGGGGTATCTGATGACTAAACTCATCTGAAGCTGGAGAAGGCTCCTGAACTGTAGGTGGCTCTGGGGTTGGAGAAATGTAATCTGAAGGTTTGGGAGCGTCATATTGAGATGGGCTGTCATCTTGAATGGGAAGATCGGGTTGAGGCGGTGTTTCAGACAGTGACAGATCTTGGGATTGAGGTTGTAAATCGTGATCCGGTTGATTGATTAGGGTTTGGGGGGGAGAAGGTTGAGGACTTAGATCAGCGGGTTGTAAATTTTTGGTGTATTCATCTAGTATTTTTTTATATTTCTCTTCTTGATCTGGTTCGAGTGGAGGACCAGAGGTGGGTGGAGTTTCCTCTATGATTGGTTTTTGATCGTCGTTTGGATTCATAGATTAATAATGTCAAATATAACTGATAATTTCAACTATTGATGATAGTAAATATTTGAATAGGTTTGTCTATTAAATAGTCCGGATTCAGTTTTTGTAAATATGCCTTATCTGACAAACCCCAAGATACTGCAATTGAGATAAGGCCGGATTTTTTGGCTGCTTGAATATCTCGATCTTCGTCGCCGATATAAAATACAGGCTTGTCGTTGTACTCGTTTTTAATTTTTTTTAACACAGCTGCTTTTCCAAAAAAATCAGAAGAATATATATCTGAAAAATAAAGTAATTTATTATTTTTAATAAATTTTTTTATATTTGACTTTGAATTTGATGATAATACACATAAATTGTGGGAAAGGGACAGTTTTTTTAATAGTGTTTTTATGCCCGGAAATGGTTTAGCTAAATGGACTGAATTGGAAAGATCTGTTTTAACCATTTTTGAGAGAGATAAAAGAGCCGTTTTTGATATATTGTGTTTTGAGAAGTAGGTACTAGCACCAATTAGTTTAAATTCTGCAATTTTATTTTTTGTAATTTTAGGGAACTTATACTTAGACGAAAATTTGTTTACAGAATTTATCATTAGTTTAAAGCTGTCTGATAAAACTCCATCCATGTCAAAAATTATTAGAGCCATTAGTTATGTTAATTGAACGACCTGGTAAAATCAAAAGGTAATGAAATTTTATATAAAAACTTTTGGTTGTGTTCAAAATCAAGCTGATTCTGACCAAATAAGGCAAAGTCTGAAGCTGGCTGGTTATAAGCAGACAGACAAAATCGACAAAGCCAATGTGGTGGTGATTAATAGCTGTGTGGTCAGAGAATCGGCTGAAAATAGAGTTTATGGATTGATTGAAAATATTAAAGAGCTTAATAAAAAAAATAAGAAAAAGATAGATATTGTGGTGACCGGATGTTTAGCCGGTTGGATAAAGCAAAATAATATTAAAAAGAGAGACGTCATGGCCAATTATTCTTGGGTTAAGTTTAAACAGATTGAGGATTTTGATATATGGAGAGACAAACTTAGTATTATTAACAATAAATTGATTGTGCCAATTAGTTTTGGTTGTAATAATTTTTGCTCGTATTGTGTAGTGCCTTTTAGTAGAGGAAGAGAGGTATCAAGAAAATTTGAAGATATCGTACAGGACTGCAAAAAAGGAGTTGAACAGGGAATAAAAGAAGTTTTGTTGGTGGGTCAAAATGTCAATTCTTATGGGGCCGATCTGGTAGGTGAAAAACAAAGTTTTAAAACAATGGGCAAAAATAGAATTTTTAGTCTATTTCCTGAAATACTGGCTAAAGTAGCGATGATGGGATTTGAAAAAGTATCTTTTATATCGTCAAATCCATGGGATTTTACAGATGAGTTGATTGAGGTAATAGCATCTAATAAAAATATTGATAGATTAATTCACCTACCAGTTCAGGCTGGAGATGATTTGATTCTTAAAAAAATGAACAGAGGTTATACAACAAAAGAATACGAAAAGTTGGTTGGCAGATTAAGACAAAAAATTAAAGGAGTTAAAATAAGTACAGATATAATTGTTGGATTTCCTGGAGAGACAGATGAAATTTTTGAGAAATCTTTTCAATTTTATAAAAAAATTGGTTTTGATATAGCTTATCTTAATAAATATAGTCAAAGGAATGGGACGGTGGCAGCAAAACTATACAAGGATGACATTCCACAAAGAATAAAAAAAGAAAGATGGCTAAGATTAGAAAAATTAATAAATAAATAAAATGAGAAATAGAGAACTGCTTGATGTTTATGGTATGCAGTTAGATGAATATTCGGGTTTACTTACATGTGTCAATGAAAATTATCTCAGAAGTACGAGAAGAGTATTGGCTCCTATGTGTACAGAACTGGATAGATTATGTCCGTATTCACTGATAACAGTCGGGAGTGATGGAAAAAAAGAAAGACATCCTCAATCAAAAACTGAGATAGTATATGTGTTTGAAAAACAAGAAATGGCACCTAGAGCACAGGATATTGCGCAAATATTTAGACGTACTACTGGCAACACGTATTTTTATGAAACTTCGGAAGGTCAGCCTATGGTGGTATGTTTAGATCAAGAAACTCCTCTATCTTATGCTTTTAATAATTCGAGTTTAGTGTACCCCGACCGTGTATTGAATTCCGTGTTGGTTCTAGGCGATGAAAATATTCATTTAAAATCAAGGCTAAAGGTGCTTGAAGAGATGATTGGACCAGAAAGTGGGAAGATCAGACGTGAAATGCGTCAACAGAGAAATGAATATGGAAAAGCATGCAGAACTGCCACATATAGGGCTGTATCCTTATTTGATCCGGATACTGGGGTTCAATATTACGATGAAGATCGAAAAAGTTATGCATTAGGTTTTAAGACAAGTTTTTTGAGATTGATGCAAAGAACTTTAGATTTATTGGTTAATGATGGAATAAAGAAGTATGGAATTAACATTAGACAAATAAAGGAAATGCCAACTTCTACAGTAGACAGAATTAAATATTTACAAAAAATTGGTTGGATAGAATCAGGGAATCAAGAGGTAGCAGCTGCCCAAGAAAGTTATTTGTGGTTTCTTAGAGAGTATCATAAAGCTCAAGAGGCTTATAAAAATAGAGGTTCAGGTGTAAATGTACCTTATAATTTATCTGAATTTCACAAACATAGGCTAAGTATGTTTGGGTTTGTTAGTGAAACGACGGATTATAGACTAACGTAGGTATTTAGTTATGTTTTGATTGTGCTCGTCTAGAGTTTTGGCATAATACATTTGACCATTGGTGCCAGTGATGTAGTAAAGGAAATCTGAGTCAGTTGGATTCAAAGCAGCAACAATGGCGTTATAGCTAGGATTACAAATAGGTCCCGGAGGCAGACCAGGGTTTTGGTAGGTATTGTAAGGGTGATTTATGGCTAAATCAGCTTTAGAAATTGGCTGCCAATATTTTTGAGGTGATTTTAGACTATCGAGAGCATATTGAACAGTTGCATCGATTTGTAAGGCCATATCGATAGAAAGCCGATTGTAAATAATACCAGCAACCATTTTTTTAGCTTCTAGATTGTTGGCTTCTCTTTCTAAAAGGGAGGCTAAAGTAATAATTTCGGTTTGACTTAAAATAGGAGTACTGTTTTGGCTAGCTTGCTGATATTTTTGATTGAAGTTTTCTAAGGTTTTGTCAATAAAAAATTGAACATCTTTATCTTTGGGAATAGAGTAAGTATCTGGAAAAATATAGCCTTGTTTACCTTCGGTTAAAAAAAGAAAGGATTTGCCTGAATAAAATGAATTTTCGTCTAGATAGGTGGCTATTTCTTCGTTTCTCCAACCTTCAAGAAGTTGGATCCAGTTATCGATACTTCCTCCCGTAGTCAGGAGCCTAATAATGCCTGCATTGTTCATATTTGAACTAAGATTAAAGGTGCCAGCTCTTAATTTGGAATGAAGTCCAAGAAGATAGGCGTTAATTTTAAAAACTGTTTCATTTTTGATAAAACCTGACTGCTTGAGTCTGTTGGCTATTAAATTGAAACCGTCGCCTTTATTTATTACAAATGCTTGATGATTGTCCTGATTTGAAACAGGCGAGGATAGTTGTAAAAAGATTAAAAAAGAAAAAATGGCAGCTAAAATCAGAATTGAAAAAGCTATCAAAAATTTTTTCATTTAGATTTCAGAAAAAAGAGCTCTTCTGTAGGAATTTGTTTTGGGATTGTATATAAAGATACGGCCACATTGACAAGTAACGGTGGTCTTATTTCTAACAATTTTTTTTCTACCCTTATGTAGAGTTGTACCACAGCCAACACAACGGCCTTGTGATAGTAACCATGCCTGAATAGGAGAAATTAAATTTTTTATCATTTTTTTAATTAAATTTTAATATTGACCCAGTGCGCGATTTAAGATTACAGCTGCGCTAATTGAATCAATTTTGCCTGTCAAATTTTTTTTGTTATTTTTATTTTGTTTAAAAATTTGGGTGGCCTCAATTGTGGAAACAGTCTCTTCAACACCTTCCACTGTTAAGTCTAACATGTTTTTGAGCTTTTCTATAAATGTTTTAGTATTGAATCCCGATCTGTCTTGAGAAATCCCAACAAACAATTTATCAATTTTGTACTGATCTATTATTAGTTTTAAGTTTTCAATTAGATTGGAATCATTTTTGATGGCATTTATGGGCGAGATAATTCCATTAACAGAAATTGCTAGTCCGATATTTTTTTTACCGTAGTCTATGGCTAAACAGTTCATTTTATATATCAACAATTTTTGCTTTGATAACTAAACGTCTTAGATAGGTACCCGGAGGGCTACAGGTAATGATAGTCAAAAAGCGACCATCAAATCTCTGCTCTAAAACTGTCAAATCTGAAGGGACAACTTCATACATATCGTCAACTATGTACTTGTAATCAACATTGTCGTAATATACAAAAATTTCATCTCCCTGTTTAAGTTTGTAGAGAGTAGAGAAAATGGTTAAGTAAGATCTTGGATTAAAGAATTGAGGTAAAACTGAGTGACCAAATATAACACCGCTACCTAACTGGCCGGGTAAGGCTGTATTGGGATAGTGAACTAGACTTTTTTTAAGGTCTTCTCCGCCAACAACGACTGAGGCGTCTTTGATGTTAAGTTTGGGAATAGAGATAGAGTACGATTGAGGATTTGATGACATAGAAGTAGTGCTAAGATCAGGTTTTTTTTCAACAAACCAATTACTTAAATGAGTATAATCTGTGTCAGTATCGGCTAAAATTGAATCTTGGTTGTAAAAACTATTAGACAAAGGGGAAATGACAGGACTTAATTGAGACGAATATCTAAAGGAGAAAGAGATGATTGGAACCACGGCTGACAAAAGTAAAAGACTACCAAGACAAAATAAAACAAGGGCTGCCTTTTTCTTTTTAGTTTTTGATTTTTTAGAAGATGATTTTTTCAAATAAACATAGGTCATGATTCGATTTTGACTACAAAACTAATATTTTCAGGTAAAAGTGGTGATAAAGGCAATTTTCCGAAAGGACTGTTGGTACGAACATTGTAATCATAGATTTGATTGACATTACCAGTAAGAATTGGATATATGTTGTTAATATTCTTAAAAGTAACTTGCTTTTTTAAATTGTCAAAATTAATTTGAGATACAGCCAGACCAGTAATAGAAAGATTACCAGAAAATTCATCTGCAGGAGAGAAATCGAAATATAGCTTGGAACTATCTGTATCGATAGGAGTTTGTGAGTTGGTGTTGATAAGCATACTTATAATATGATTGATTTCTGCTGGATAGAGAGTGTAGTAAGTAATAGTTGAGTCCAATGTTCCCGACAGAGTGTCAGTTTCCTCGCCAACTTCTCTATTGTAAACAATGGTACCCTCCTGAATATCAATAGTCGACTTGAGTAAATAGTTGTTGTCAGTATCAGGTTTATTTTGATTAATATCTTGGTTAATTTTGTCTAAAAGGATTTCCTCAAGACTAAGTTTGTCAGCAGAGGCAACGCTAGCGACTTGCCTACTACTTCCTCCGGCAAATGATTCTTCGACTCTAGCAATTAGCTGACTACTAGTAAAATTGTCTAAACTTAAGGCAGTATCCTGAACTATATTTCCCTGTGATCCAATTTCCATAGCTTTGGCAACAGCTATAGTCTTACCCATAGAAATAGTGCCCTCCTCTAGATCGAGAGAACTTGAATCAACTTGAGTGTCGTTTAATAAAACAAACTTAATGCCGTCTGTAGTGGATAAAACCTGATCCTTGGAAAGATTTATAGCTTCATCGGTTTTATTAAAAATAACAACTTTTCCCTGAGCATTTTCACCCTTAGTTATACTTCCGGTTGTTTTGATTTGATCAGTGACTGTTAAGATTTTTTGTTCTTTTTTAACAGCAATAATTTTTTGATCAAAGTCAGAACTAGAGATATCCGGATTGATATCTACCAAAGTGGATAAATTAATATCAGCTGGCTTAACAAAAAGATCTACTTCGATTTTGTAGAAAAATATAAAAACAACGATTGGCAATATTATAAATATTGATAATAATATTGCTGGTAAGGCTTTTATTTTGCCTAATGGCTTTAAAGAGGGTAGTTTAAATTTGGGTTTTGCTGGCTTGATAAATTCAGAAGGTTGAGGAGGTGACTGATTTGGAGTCGGATTAAATACTAGAGGTAGCGAAGGTTCTTCTGTTTGAGTATCAAGTTGATCTGATATTTTAATACCAGTGTCTTTGATAAAACCAAAATCTTGCGCGTCAACTTGATCTAAAGATTTGGTATCGTTTTTCTCAAAAAGATCTTGGTCGTTTTCTACTGGATTTTGCTGAGTATTGTTGTCAGAATCATTAATTTCCGGGCTAACCAATGGCTGGTTGATATCAGTTTTGTTTATCTGATTATTGATAGCGTTTAGATAAATTTTATTGACCTGAGATAAGTCAAAAAAAATAATGTCTGGGAAATGAAGAAAAATATCAGCCTGATCCTTACCAATCCAGGGGAAATTATTAAAATTTAAAATGTCTTGTCTATCAAAATTACCCCAGACAAATATTTTTGGAGTCAGTGAATCTTCCCTTTTAAGTTCATAAATAAGTGTTTGACAAAGAGAAGGGATTTTGGATTTGTCTTGGTAAGACTGATTTGATCTTTTGTTAACTACACCCATATCAGACAGAGAAACATAAACCAGATCGTCAGTAATTTCTACAAGAACCGGACTTGAAGGTATACCTTGCTCCTTTGAAAAATAATCTAAAACAGCTTCGTCGCTTGGCATAAAGCCTATTGGTTTAAGGTTGTGTTTTTTGCAAAGAGAGGAAATGATAGATTTTTTTTGTTTGGAAATTTTGCCGTCTGAATCTATCCAGGTGTAGGGTATGATTAGTGCTAAGTCATTAGTAGAATTAGATACTTGATTTAAACAGGAAGCAAATGATTTTTGTAATTCAGATTCAGAACTAGTGGGATAAATTTCTGAAGAAGTTTGAATATCCGGACTTGAGCCTAGTGAAACGGATAACAGTCGTAGATTGGTATCAGTAAAAACTGCAATTAAAACAATTCTTGGCATTACTAAAGAATACAACAAATAGAGGCTTTTAGGCAATTTTAGCGTAAATCCGGCGTTTACCACTACCGGCCGATTCTTGCTTGATTAGCTTTATTTTGCCAATTTGACCGGTAGCAGAGACATGAGGACCAGTGCAGACTTCTTTTGAAAAACCGGCAATTGTATAAACTGAAACGACATCTGGATATTTAGAGCCAAAAAAAGCTAAAGCTCCTGATTTTTTAGCATCGGTAAATTTCATATTTTCTACAGTAACGGGTAAATTTTTATCAATTATTTTGTTAATTAAGTCTTCAACTTTTTTAATTTGGTCGTCGGTTAATTTATCTGAGTGAATAAAATCAAAACGAAGTCTATCCTGAGTGATATTTGAACCTGCCTGACTGACATGATCTCCTAAAACCTGTCTTAGACAGGTATGAAGGATATGAGTGGCGGTGTGGTATTTAGTAATAATTTGAGAATGGTCAGCTAAACCTGAACTAAATTTACCCTTAGATAAAGTTCGGGATTTTTCAATGTGAATTTGGCGGTGTTTTTCAAAATCAGATTTGTTTAATTTAAGATTATTTTTAGTTAGTTCTTCTTCAATTAATTCTATAGGGAAACCAAAACTTTGGTACAAGTCAAAAGCCTCCTGCCCGGTCAGATTTTTATTTTTGTCGATAAGCTTTTTTATTACCAGCAATCCCCTATTTAAAGTTTTTCTAAATTTTGTTTCTTCGGTCTCCAGAACTTCCAAAATTTTCTGTTTGTTTTTGTCTAATTCCGGGTATATACCAGCATAATTATTTTGATTATCAATGACAGCTTGACCTATAGTCACTGTAAAATTAGTGTCAATCTTTAGATCTTTAGCTGTCCTGACTGCTTTTCTAATTAGTCTTCTTAAGACGTAGCCTGCTTCTTTATTACTAGGCTCTACTCCGTCTGATATGATAAAAACAGAGGCTTTAAGATGGTCGGCTATTATTCTAAAAGGCTTAGGGTTTTTGATGTATCTATCTTTAGTTAATTTTTCAATAGACTTGATGATTGGTTGCCAAATACTGGTTTGATAATTGTCTGAAAAACCATTTAAAACGGCTACGGTTCTTTCGACTCCCATACCGGTGTCAACATTTGGGTTAGATAAGGGAATAAATTTTCCATCAGCAGTTTTGTTAAATTGCATAAAAACGTCATTCCAAATTTCAATATATCGACCAATCTGACAACCAAGCTTAAAATCAATCTGTGACTGGGCGTGTTTGGTATCGATAAACATTTCGGTATCTGGTCCACAAGGGCCAGTTGTTCCGGCTGGACCCCACCAATTGTCTTTTTTAGGAAGATAGTGTATTTTTTTAGAATCTATGCCTTGCTGTTGCCAGATATTGGCAGATTCAATATCTTTGGGAGCATCAGAGTCACCTTGAAAGCAGGTTGTCTGGAGATGATTTGGATTTATAGCTAAAATCTGTGTTAAAAATTGATAAGACCAGGGAATCATATCGTTTTTAAAATAATCTCCAAGAGACCAATTACCAAGCATTTCAAAGAAAGTATGGTGATATGTATCGCCAACTTCATCTATATCGCCGGTTCTGAGACATTTTTGAACATTGACCAGCCTTTTACCTTGAGGGTGTGGTTGACCCAGAAGATAGGGAACTAAGGGATGCATACCAGCTGAAATAAAGAGCGTGGTGGGGTCGTTTTCGGGAATTAAAGAAGCACTGGGAATTTCGATGTGCCCTTTGTCTTTAAAAAATGAAACAAACAAATCTTTGAGTTTTCTGGCGTTCATGACTGATTTTAGCATGAAGCTAGCGCTTGGAGAAAAATTTTTTGGGAACGCTCTTGAATTTAGTTATCTTTGGTGTAGGTTTCTTGGGAGGGTTAACTTTGGGACAATTTTTAAATTTAGTTTTAAAAAACTTTTCTAAATCTGACTTTATATCTTTGAGTTTTTTATCTTTATTACCCTGGTAAAAATAAATTGAGATGGCAGCAACGATAATTATGGCTATAAGAAAACCCAACCAGAAAGCGTAGCTATTCCTCCTATTTGTCATTTTTGTTAAAAAAACTTTGAATTAAAGTAATACCTTCTCTGACGCCAACAAAAAAATCTTTGACTTGACTAATAGGGGCGCTGATATCGTCAGTTATGAGCTTAGCGTTATCTAATATTAGGTTGGTTTTGATAATAGTATTTTTTAGATTTGAAAGAAGAGAAACAACCCAAATGGTAAGAACAATTAGACATATAGTAATAGCAGAAATACTGATGATGATAACTACTTGAGTTGGATTCATGATTTAAGTATAGACTAAAAAATTATTCATGCCAAATTTAATCAAGATGAAATTTGGTTTGAGATAAATCTTTTTCTATAACCGTTTTTTTACCATAAGGAGATCTGGCTTCTACAGTAACTAAAGCAGATTGGCTGATATCAACAAGTTTGTTAAAGTTACCATCGGAATCAATTATGATTAGATCATCGTTGACTCTGACAGAGCTATTTGGGTCGGTTTTTCCAGTTATTTTTATTTCTGAAGACGTAACTGATTCAGGCCAGATGACGGTTAGATTTGGGGGTTTGTTAAAAGAAAGATATCTACCCAACAAAAAGGAAAACATAACAAAAAGAGTTAGAGTAACTGAAACAGTAAAAATAAACTGAGGAGTCAGATATATAGATTGTTTTTTTAATGGTGTAAAAGTATTGGTTTTTAGGTCCATATCGCGTCTAAAAAGAGAGGTGGTTTTTTGGGCGTCTAATCCTAAAAATGAAGCGTATTTGGAAACAAAAAGAGAACAATAAGGTTCGGCAGGATAGTTTTTTATATCTGAATTTTCAAAAGCCTGTAAATACTTTTGAGGAATTTTGGTTTTTTTACTAATTTCCTTTAAATCATAACCCTTTTCAAGTCGGCTGGATTTAAGAATATCACTGGCTTTAAACATGTTTAAACTGATGATGAAGGAGGTAATATATCTCTGGGTTTGGCGCCATTACTTGGACCAATTATGTTGGCTCTTTCCAGCTGGTCTAGGACTCTAGCAGCTCTGGCGTAACCCAATTTTAGTCTTCTTTGGAGGAGAGAGGCAGAAGCTTTATTCTCTTGTCTGACTAGATTAACAGCCTCTTGAAACATGACATCTCTTTCTTCGCCTTCGACCGAGACCAAGTTGGTACTGGAGCTACCGCCACTAACAGGCTGACTGGTAACCTGATCATCATATTCGGCTGTTTTCTGTGACTTTAAAAAGGTGATCAATTTTTCGATTTCAGAATCTGAAACGTAACAACCTTGGATTCTGACTGGTTTGGCTAGTTCGGGTGGAATATAAAGCATATCTCCCCTACCTAAGAGTTTTTCGGCTCCAACTGAATCCAGAATAACTCTGGAGTCGGTTGATGAAGAAACGGCAAAAGCCATACGGGCAGGAATATTAGCTTTTATAAGACCTGTAATAACGTCTACTGAAGGCCGTTGAGTGGCAACTACTAAGTGAATGCCGACGGCTCTGGCCATTTGAGCAATTCGACAAATTGATTCTTCAACTTCACCCGGAGAAAACAACATAATATCAGCCAATTCATCGATAACTATGACAATAAAAGGTAAAGTTTGAAAGGCGGCCATATTGTTGTATGTCTCGATGTTTTTGGCACCGACTTCAGAGAAAAGCTTGTAACGTCTTTCCATTTCTGAAACTGCCCATTTTAAAGCTGAGACTACCTTATCAGGTTCAACGATAACTGGCACCAGCAAATGAGGAATTCCATTGAAAGGTGTCAATTCAACTCTTTTGGGATCGACCATAATTAGTCTTAGTTCGTCAGGTGATGCTCTAAAAAGAAGTGTGAAAATCCAAGAGTTTAGACAGACTGATTTACCTGAACCCGTTTGGCCGGCGATAAGAACGTGAGGCATCTTCTGAATATCGGCAATAGCCGGTTGACCAGAAACACCAAGGCCTAATGGAACAACTGTTTTAGACTTGGCCTTTTTCATATCGGGACTATCTAGCACTTGTGATATATTGACAACTTCAAGAGAGCGGTTGGGAACTTCAATACCAACAAGGGATCGACCAGGAATAGGAGCTTCAACTCTAATCTGACCACCAGGAGCAGCCAAGGCCATGGCTAAATCATTACTTAAGTTTTGAATCTTACTTAATTTAGTACCCAGGGCAACTTCTAGAGCGTATTGAGTGACTGAAGGACTATTGTTGACTTCGGCAACTCTGGCGGTTATACCAAACGACTCTAAGGTATCTTCAATAATCTGAGCATTTTTCCTAACATCACCTCTATCTGCTTTGGCACCAACCGACCTATCAAGAATAGTGTCAGGAGGATATTGCCAATTTTGATTCATAGATGAAGTTATGGGTTTATTAGATAGAGCAGTGTCAGCAAACATAGGTTTATCGGCAGTTCTTTGGGGAGGAGGTGACTGATTTGGTTTGTTGTCTTCCTGAACATAAACAGGGGAACCAAATTTATCTTTTTTGCGTGTTTTACTGGCATTACCGATAGTATATCTTTTGACAAGTAAAAACAGTTTGTTGATTTCTTTTATAACTTGAGAAATTGAAGTATCGAAAAAAACAATAAAACCAATTAAAAAGAAAAAGAAAAATATAAAAAAGGCAGGAATTTTGGTAAATAAAAATTCCATACGGTCCCATAGAAATTTGCCGGCAGACCCCTGACTAAAGATACTCAAAAAAGAGATAAACATAATAAAAAATCCCAAAACGATAGTTGGTTGTTTGAAGGGGGTTGGGGCTTTGTAAAAATTGAAAGCTAAAAGGAGAGTTAAGAAGGGTACCATAATAGCCCCTAGGCCGAAGTAGTTTTTAAGAAGTTTGTGTGTATAGATAGGAACAGACCCCTGATCTAGAAAAGAAAAAATCATTAGAACTGTTAGAGCTAAAAGAAAAATAAAGATGACTGAACCAACAGTATCTTTTTTTAGTTTAAGAGAAAAACCAAGTTTAGTTTTTTTAAATGTTTTTTTTCGCCGACGTCTGGCCATACTCAAGTATAGAGATAAAATTTCTAAAATGGTAGAGACATTAATAAGATTGGCCGAAAAGCCAGCGATGACTGGCAGTTTTGCCACAGTGAACACAGACTCCATTTTCTTTTTTAGCGTCTATGGGTAAGCAACGGGTAGTGGCTTTGGTATCAGCTTTGATTTGAGCTTCGCAGGTAGGATCCTGACACCAAAAGGCACTGATAAAACCTTTGGTAGTGGACATAATTTTTTTAAACTGATCGTAGGAATCGACAGTGTGAGTGTTGTCCTGAGTAAACTTTTTATGCTTTTCAAAAAGATTAGTCTGAATATCTTTAAGTATTTTTTCAATTTCAGAAGAAAGATTATCTAATGAGACAGTTTGTTTTTGTTTGGTATCTCTTCTATATAAAGTGACTTGATTTTGATTAGCTTCTTTTTGACCAATTTCTAATCTAATTGGAACACCTTTGATTTCCCATTTGTTAAATTTAAATCCGGCTGTTTCATTTTCATCCTGGTCTATAAGGTAGCGTAACCCGACCAATTTATCGGTAATGTTTTTAAGATAACTATCTAATTTTTGACCAGGGATGGGAACAATAATAACCTGGATAGGGGCAACATTGGGGGGAAGAATTAGGCCATCATCATCACTTTGAACCATAATAAGACCACCAATGCTTCGAGTAGATAATCCCCAACTATTTTGCCATGGATAGGTATTTTTGCCATCTTTATCGGCAACGGTCCAGTCAAAGGCTTTGGCAAAATTTTGACCTAAGTCGTGAGAAGTACAGGCTTGAAGGGCTTTACCGTTTGGCATAAGAATTTCAAAGGTATAGCTTTTACCAGCACCGGCAAATTTTTCTGATTCGCTTTTGACACCAGCGATGCCATATAACGCCAAAAGATTGTTGTAAGTTTTTTGATAAGCATCGAGAGCCCAGAGAACTTGATCCATACTTTCGGGGTGGGTTAAATGAGCACAATGACCTTCCTGCCAGAGAAATTCAGTGGTTCTTAAAAACATATAAGTACGTTTTTCCCATCTAACTACATTGCACCATTGGTTAATTAGGATTGGTAGTTGACGCCAAGAATTGGTCCATTTTTGATACATGTAATACATGACGGTTTCTGAAGTTGGTCTTAGTATTAATTTTTCCTTTAATTTTTGACCACCGCCGTGAGTGACTACAGCAAGCTCTGGGGAGAAACCTTTGACATGTTCTTTCTCTTTGTTAAGAAAATCCTCTGGTATAAACATGGGAAAATAGGCATTTTTGACTCCCTTATTTTTAATAAGTTGGTCTAGATAGATTTGAATGGCTTCCCAGATAGCATATCCATAGGGTCTGATAACCATACAACCCTTAACTGGAGCATAATCGGCTAGCTCAGCTTTCAAAACAATATCGTTGTACCAGGAGGCAATATCCTTTGATTTTGATAAAACAAATTTTTTAGTATCCATAACAGCTTTAGTATAACAAAATTAGTTGCACAAATTTTTAATTAAATATATATTTAATTATGAAGAAAGTTGTGGTTTTGGTGTGCATGTTTGCAATGGTTTTTACTAAAGGGGTTTTGGCGTCAGGATTTCATATTAGTTCTATTGGGGGAGTTAGTACCGGAGGCCAACAGCTATCTCATTGGTGGAATACGAGTTTACAACCAACGATGGAGGGTGAGGCTACACCCGGAGCTGAAATTACAGTAACAATAGATGATGTAACAAGAGTAATAAACGCTGGATCTGATGGTATATGGGCTTTTAGACCAGATACGGCATTGGTTGCGGGTGACCATAATGTAACGGTATCCAGTAATGGTTCAACAGTTAGCTTTACTCTAACGCTAGGAAGTGAGGCTGTTGATTGGGATTCAGTTGGATCAGGTGCAACAGAGACTTTACCAACTGTTGGAATCTTTCTGCCAACACTAGCCTTAATTGGCACAGGCGGAGGGCTGGTAGCAATAGCCAAGAAATTAAAAGAAAATTAAACCTCTATTAGTAATGGCAAGATCATGGGTTGGCGGCCGGTGTGTTTAAAGATTGATTCTTCTAGGTGCCCTTGAATTTTTTGACGGACGAACTCAACATTCATGGGTTTGCCAACATATTCTCTGAATTTTTCCATAATTTCGCTTTTTAGAAGATTTAAAAGCTCTTGATTTTCTTTGGCAAAAACGAATCCCCTACTCAATAAAACCGGTTCTTTGATCAATTTACCTTGAGCAGTATCTACCAGAAGAACAACCGAAAACATACCGTCTTCAGCTAAAGTCCGTCTGTCTCTGAGGACTGTAGCACCAACGTCGCCAATGCCAAAACCATCAATAAGTACTTTTCTTAATGAAATTTTTGAATTGGTGTCAAAACGATTGTGTCTAAATGTGACTACTTCATCAGGCTCAGGTAAAATAAACTGATCGTCGGATCTACCAAGCTGTTGACACATAAGTTGATAGGCTTTTATATGTCTATAGTTACCACCAATTGGAAGAATGTATTTTGGTCTTAATAAGCTAATTAAGAGGGCATGGTCTTTTTGATAACCATGACCGGAAACATGAATAGCTTCATCTTTACCATAGGTAACCTCTGCCCCCATTTTGGCTAGATTGTCAATCATTTTATAGATGCCTGAAGTGGTACCAGGAATATAGTCAGGTGAGCTAAAGATAACTTTATCTCCCTTGCTAATCTTAATGCGATGTTTACCCATAACGATCTTGCTAAGAGCAGAGGTGGGTTGGCCAGCAAAACCAGCAACTAAAAAAATCAGTTGATTATCACGAAAGTTTTTGATACGCTCTATGGGTACAATATCTTCTTTGTTAAGTTTGATATAACCTAATTCTTGAGCAATTTTAATAGCTTTGTCAACCGAAAAACCAACCACGACTACCTTTCTACCGTTTCTTTTACCATATTCTATGGCTTGCTTCCATCTTAAAATGTTACTACTAATTGAGGTGACAAAAACACGACCTTTACCAGTTTTGATTTCGTATTCAAAATTTTGGGCAATACTAGCCTCTGAAGGTGAGAAACCCTCGTGATCGGAACCTAGGCAATCTGACAAAAGACAGACTACATTTTCATCATTACCTATTCTACTGATAGCTTCGTAATCAGCGTGCTTACCATCTATGGGAAAGAAATCAAATTTAAAATCAGAACCATGATAAAAAACACCTAAAGATGTTTTTATGGATAGATGAAAAGTATCCGGAATGGAGTGATTGACAGCAACTGGCTTAATATAGAAATTATCAAGCTTAATGATACTTGACCGATCGTAGGTGTTGATTCTGGCTTTTTGTCCAGCTTCTATGAGCCTTTCCTGAATGAAAGCTGTGGCTAGTTTGGGAGCGTAAATGGGAATGTTTTGGCCAAGAATAGGCAGAACAAATCTAATAGCACCGATATGGTCTTCATGACCATGAGTGATGATGATAGCTTGAATTCTGTCTTTTTTATCTTCAAGATAAGTTGTGTCTGGAATTTGGAGATCAACCCCAAACTCATCTTCTTCGGGAAAACCGACTCCGCAGTCAACAATAATAATTTGGCTTTTAGAAAAATTGCCTTGGGGCGCAAACTCATAAACGAACATGTTTTGAGTCACCTCTCCAAAAGAGCCTAATGAAATGATTTTCAAGGCATCATTTGTACCTGGTTGTGTAAATTGTTTTTGTATATTTTGTATATTTGCATTCATAATTTTTTTAAAATAAAGCTACCACTGAGGAATAA
Source organism: Patescibacteria group bacterium UBA1372 (assembly GCA_002306295.1). Taxonomy (GTDB): domain Bacteria; phylum Patescibacteriota; class Microgenomatia; order UBA12405; family UBA12405; genus UBA1372. The sequence goes on from DBRI01000019.1 coordinate 30,391, forward strand.
AATTCTTAATATTTGATTCGTCAATAGAAACCTGTCTAACTTGACCTTCGAAAATGAGGCGAGCTGATTTTCTAACTAAAAGCTCGATGTTTCTGTTTAAAGTACGAACCCCGGCATCAAAGCCAAGTGGTCTAATAATGGTTGGCCAAACGGAGTCTTTGATAATAATTTCCTGTTGACCTAAACCGGCCTGTGCTAAAGCTTTGGGAAGAAGGTACTTTTGGCCGATAACTTGCTTTTCTTCGTCTGTGTATGAGGGCATTTCGATAACTTCAAGTCTATCTAAAACTGCAGTAGCAATCCTTTGAGTATTGTTGCAGGTGGCACAAAAGATGGCTTGAGACAAATTAAAGGGATGGTCAATATAATGATCTTCAAAACTACTGTTTTGCTCGGGATCAAGAAGTTCAACAAGGACTCCCATAATAGTATTGAGAGCATCATCGGCGACTCTATCGATTTCATCAAGCAAGATTACCGGATTGTTGGATTTAACGTGAACCAAACCTTTGATAATTTGACCAGGCTCAGCTTCGGGGTGCGTTTTGGACTGTCCTCTTAAATAAAGAGGATCTCCCAAGCCACCAAAGGGAATTCTGATTAATTTTCTACCCAACATATCAGCAATAGATTTGGCCATAGTAGTTTTGCCTGTACCAACAAGACCAACAAAGAGAAGGACAGGGGCACGCATTTTTTGATCCGGACTACGGCTTTTTTGAAGTGCTAGTACAGAAACGTATTCGAGAAGTCTTTCTTTAACTTCAAGTAAACCGTGATGATTTTGATCAAGTTTTTCCCTGGCGTAATTAAGATCGAGAATGTCTTGAGTTTGATTATTCCAAGGAAGTGAAATAATCCACTCAATGTACTTTTTTGTCTGTTGGTACTTTTGCCAAAAAAGGTTTGATTCTTTACTTATATCTAATTCATCTAAAAGATCTTGAATTTTGATAGCTAAGGCTTGGGGTAATTGAACAGCACTAGCTTGTTTAGAAAGCTTATCTATGGCTTGTGAAATATTTTGTGAAACTTGTGTCACTATTTAAATATAAAGAAAAACGGATTTAAAAACCAGTTTTAGTTTGATCTCCTAACCCGATTTACCCTGTTAATGTTGGCTGGCGGTTTAAATTTACCGATTGTTCCTCTGGACTGGAATGGCCTTGATGGTCTTTCCATTTGGGGAAGTCCCTGAGGTTGAGCGTCACCAGTGTGCTCTGATTTAAATTTTTTGGCTGATAACTTAATCTGATTTTCCTGGTTACGACCGGCAACTTCAACATGGATTTTATCGCCGACTTTAATAAGTTTAGTAACATCGGAAATAAAACCAGTTGAAAGTTCTGAGACATGAAGCAGGGCTTCTTTACCAGAAACTAATTCAACAAAGGCACCGTAAGGTTCGACTCTGGTAACAGTACCATCAAACTCTTCACCAATTTGGATTTCTCTGACCATATTTTCAATTTCCAGAGCACAATTTTGAGTATTGTCTAAGTCAAGAGAACTAACTGAAGCAATTCCATCATCATCAATGTCTATCTGGACTTGATATTTTTTCATCAGAGCTTTGATCATCTTACCTCCAGGTCCGATGACTTCTCCAATTTTGTCTTCGGGAAGCTTGATTAAAGCAACTTTAGGAGCGAAAGGGGAAACGGATGTTTTGGGTAAGCTAATAACAGAGTCCATGGTGGATAAAATTTGAAGACGGGCAGTCTTACTGGCTACAAAAGTGTCTTTAATCATATCAAAAGTCAACCCAGGTCTCTTAACATCAAGCTGGATAGCTGTAATACCAGTTTTGGTACCGGTAATTTTAAAGTCCATATCGCCATTGTGGTCTTCGATGCCGGCAATATCAGTTAGAAGAATATATTTATCACCGTCTGACATCATACCGATACTGACGCCGCCAACCATGTGTTTGATAGGAACACCAGCAGCCATAAGGCTTAAGGTAGAACCACAAGTGGAAGCCATAGAAGAAGAACCATTTTGAGATAAGACTTCGGAATTAACTAAAATAGTATAGGGAAATTTTTCTTCAGAGGGAATAACAGGCAATAAAGCTTTTTCGGCTAGAGCACCATGCCCAACTTCACGTCTACCAGGTCGGCCTACTCGGCCGGTTTGACCAGTTGAGAAAGGCAGAGCATTGTAAAAATGCATATAGCGTTTGGTTTTGTCGCCAACTGAACTATTTAAATACTGCTTTTGAGATAAGGGACCAAGAGTGACTGTAGTTAGAGCTTGGGTCAAACCTCTTTGGAAAAGGGCTGAACCGTGAACTTGAGGTAGAACATCGATTCGACAAGTGATGGGTCTGATTTCATCCAGTTTTCGTCCATCAAACCTAGAACCGGCCATAGTTTTAGCTCTGATATGTTTTTTAACAATTTCCTCAAAAGCTAATTTTAAACTGGCTTCAGTAATTTCCAATTTATCGATTTGAGATTGATAGTGATCGGTAACTTTTTCAAAAATTGCCTGCTCTAAAGAGACGTGTTTACCATCATCTTTACCGTTTTTAAAGAAAGTATCAATGTCACCGCTTATTAATGTGTCAATTTCTTTGATAAGTTTGGCATCAGGTGAGATTGATTGATACTCAATTTTGGGAAGTTTTACAGATTTAACCAGAGTGTCGATTTGTGAATTTACTTTTTGATTGTTTTGATCTGCTAAATTGATGGCTTCTAAAACAGTATCATCGGCAACTATATTGGCTCCGGCTTCAATCATATTGACTCCGAAAGGGCCTGTGCAGACTATCAAATCCAGAGAAGATTTTTCCATTTCGGCATTTAGCGGATTTAGAATCAATAAATCATTGACCAAACCAACTTGGGTAGCGGAAACAGATCCATTAAATGGAATGTCGGAAATAGACAGAGCTAAAGAGACAGCATTAAAGGCCGGAATGATAACCCCATTGACTTTGTCATTACTTAGAACTGTCACAATTACTTGAACTTCGTTTTGAAAGCCAGCGGGAAAAAGAGGTCTAATAGATCTGTCGATAAGTCGACCAAGCAATATTGATTCATCGTCTAGACCACCTTCACGCTTGAGCCAGCGACTGTCTTTGATAAAACCACCGGCGTAAAGTTTGTCCTGAAATTCAACTGATAAGGGAAAATAATCCTTTTCAGTGTCAAGGGCCCCAAGAACGACTGTAGCTAAAACGGTGGTGCCACCGATGGTGGCCATAACGGAACCGTTAGCTTGAGGAGCATAAACTCCAGCTTCAATTTTTAAATTTTTACCATCAGAAAGGATGATTTGGGTATTTTTTAGGTTGTTATCCATAAATTTTTTAAGTATTAATCCGTTTACGCTGCCTATGACTCTAAACTTGGCTCAATGTTTTAGTAAACACTCAACTAAATTCAGAGTAATAGCAATTGTAAACTTGTTTATTGTAACACAAATGAAAGTATTATTTCTTGAGGCCGACTTTTTTGATTAGTTCTTGGTATCTTTTGCTATCCATATTGTTTAGGTATCTTAGAAGTCTTCGACGCTTGGCAACTTTATTGATAAGAGCCCGTTTTCCAGGAAAATCGTGTTTGTTTTCTTCGATATGTTTGGACAGATTATCAATTTCAGCGCTTAAGAGACCAACCTGAACTTCGGGAGAACCAGTATCACTTTTTTCAGTAGCGAATTTCTCAATGACCTTTTTTTTGTCAGTTTTTGTGATTGCCATAAATTACAACTTAAAACCAGTAAATTTTAATAACCTTGGTTGTGGCCAACTTCGGCACCGGTTTTAGTATGGGAGTATTGTACCACAGTTTAGGTAGTACAGTCCTGTCTATTAAAGCCTCGTCTGAAATTAGAAAAATAAACTGACTGTGGTTCTTCGACCTGATCTCTGTATAATCCCATTTTGAAATATGTTAGATCTTCTGTTGGAGTATAGCCCATACTACCTTGATGTTGAGCAAAAGGTTGATCATCTAGCCACATATTCATATACCCTTGTTTATCTTTACCGAGTTGATAATTTAGTAAGGCTCGATGCCACTGACCTCTCCATTCTCCTTCTAGTTTAAATTTTATACTTTGTGGTAAATCTTGACCTGTAATTTGGCAAATTAATACTCCGTTTTGATACCTTAGCGACCAGAAGGGAGATTCCGGACTTTGAGTGTATTGCTTTAACTGAGCAACAACGGTCCTGTTGTCTATAGTGAGAAAATCGGAAGGAAAACAAAAAGAAAAGCCATACCAAACATCTGGTCCATGAGGTAGTAAAATTGATGGTGTTTCGCTAATTTCTGATCTTTCACCTATTTTTCCAAATGTGTCCGTAGCTTGTCTGTCACTCTTTTGAATATCAATTTTTATGGCTGGTGTATCTAAATAGTTAGTATAAGAATATCTGCCCGATTCAATTCTTTTTAAGCTCCAAATATCTGGTCTGGGTTCTGTAAAGTCGTCTTTAATGACTGGATATGGTGGGGGTAAAACTTCTGCATTTAATTGATCAACCGACATTATTTAGTATAGCTTGAAAACGAGATGTTAGACACTGGAAACGGGATTGGGTTGATTGGTGCCGGGGAGGGATTTGTTTTCGACGGCACTAAGAGGAGTTGAAGCTAGGGGGTCGGGTTGACCTGGAGCGGGTTGGGTAGCTTTAAGACACAAGGCACCAGCTTCAAAACTTTCAGGCGAAACATTGACTGAAAAAGATTGAGTGGCAACCCTAAGACCTATTAGTAAGTTTTTACCCATATCCATATCAATTTCCAGTCCAATCATTGGTAAAAGAAAGGAAAATATTTCGGAAAAAGGAGCACTAGGATCAATGATAGTAGCTTTAGCCCAAGAAGGACTAATCTGCTTATCTGATATAACTATCCAATTACCTTTGCTAACAATATCGGCGTTGGCCCCAAGAGTAGAATCATCTCCTAAAATAAAGGAAATATCAGCCATGACTCCACCATTATTAATAAATATCTTATCGTTTTGAATCTGAGGTGAGGTGGTTTTGGTTTGAACGATTAGATTTAGCTTACCGCCATCGTCATTATAAGAAACACGTTCAATTTGGTCGACGGGGTGTTCTATAGTAATAGTAAGATCATTTTTCTTTAGTTCAGTAGTTAAGAGGTCAAGACCACTTAATTTGGAGTAATTGTTGTCAGTTGGTGAAGTGGTAAAGACAGAAACGTCTAAACCTTTCTTTTTTAAGCCTAAAGCTAAAGCTAAACCAGCCCCGACAGAATCTATAGAAGTTTGAGGAATGACAACTTGGGCCGATTTGGCGCTGTCTAACATGTTTTTGATATCACCTGCCTGATAGTTTTTCATGTTTGTTTTTTGGGGCAAATTTTGTAACGGATTTTTATAACCTAAAAGGACTTGTGAGCGATTGGTTAAGCTCATTTTTCCTTTATATAGGATATTATAACATCGCCCTGCCTAAAGTCAACGTAGGGTTTAAAAGTAATACCACAATCATTACCAACCTTGATTTGATCAACATCAATTTTACCTTGGCGGATATTGTCAATTTTGGTATCTTTGATTATTTCGTCTCCCCTTTTAAGGTGGATTTGATCGTCTTTTTTTAGCCTACCAGAAGTACATTTGACGCCAGCAATTCTGACCTTATCGATTTTAAACTCGGCAATAATTTGGCCAAGACCTACTACCTGCTCGTCTATAGTAGGTTCAAGCATTTTTAAGACCTGTTTTTCGATGTTTTCCAGAATCTCATAAATTATTGAAGAGGAGACGATGGTGACTCCTTCAGCTTTGGCTAGGTTGGAGACTGAAGAGCTGATTTTTAAATTAAAAGCAAAAATTTGAGCATTAGAACTACCAGCCAAGAAAATATCATTGTCGGTAATTGGACCAACACCAGATGATAAAATCAAAACATCATCTGATAAGCTACTTAATAGAGCTTCAAGGGTACCTACCGTGTCTGCTTTGACAATTGCCGGAATTTTGGGGGTATCTTCTTCTACTAAAGCTTGATTGGTAGTGGTGATATCTGGTTTGGAAGTATCTGTCGGAACATCGGTAATCAGCTCCCCTATTGGAGGTAAATTTTGAAAACCTAAAATTTGAACAGGGTCTGATGGATTTACTGATTTTACAGTCTTGCCAGAATAATCGTAGAGAGCCTTAGCTTTGTTTTCGGTTTGCCCGATATAAAAAGTATCGCCAAGTGATAATGTACCCTTCTTGACAATAGCAGTAGCCACAGATCCTTTATTTTTATCAACAATTGATTCGATAATATAAGCTTCTAGGGGAGCTTCAGGCTCAGATTTTAATTCGAGAACTTCGGCAGTTAGAAGAATCATATCTAGTAATTTATCTATGCCTTGACCGGTTTTGCCAGAGACCGGTAAGCAGGCAATTTGACCACCGTATTCTTCGGGTAAAAGTTCGCATTCCGCCAGTTGTCCTTTAACAAGGTCAGGAGAAGCCGAAGACAAATCGGTTTTGTTTAAAGCCACTATTAAAGGTAAATCTAGATCTTTGATCAAACTAATACATTCTTTGGTTTGAGCCATAATACCATCGGTAGCAGCAATGACCAATACAACAATATCGGTAACCAGACCGCCGCGTTGGCGCATTTTTTTAAAGGCAGCATGACCGGGAGTATCGATAAAAGTGATTTTTTTACCGGTTTTTCCAATGGCAATTTGATAGGCAGATACATGTTGAGTGATGCCGCCAATTTCTTTATTCCAGGTGTTTTCCTGCCTGATCTTATCAAGCAAAGTGGTCTTACCATGATCAATGTGGCCCATAAAAGTGACTATTGGGGGACGGGTTTGCATAATTAGTTTTTAAAAAATTAACTAGATTTTTTAGGAGGAGCACCAGTGACATTGATGTCAAATCCGGCAAGGACTCCAGCTAGTCTGATGTTTTCTCCACCAGAGCCAATAGCCAAAGCTAATTGATCTTCAGGAACAGTCACCTCTGCTTTATCACCATCAATAGAGATAACTTCAACGTCGGTTGCGGGAGATAAACTTTCAACCAGAAATCTTTTGATATCTTCTGAATACAGAACAATATCGATTTTTTCATTTTCGGGAACTTCGTTTAAGACTGATTGGATACGGCTACCTTTTTGGCCAATACAAGAGCCAACAGGATCAACACCAGGCTGTTTACTACTGACTGCAATTTTTGATCTAATTCCTGGGGATCTGGCAATTTTTTCGATGACGACTGCGCCACTGCTAATTTCAGGAACTTCCCTATCCATGAGGCGGGTAATATATTCAGAATCAGATCGGGACAAAATAATGTCTCTTTTTTCGGTTTCATCATCTTCAACGATTGATTTAACTAAAAATAACTTTCTGTCGCCAAGCTCAAATCTTTCGTTTTTAACCTGTTCTTCTTTAGGTAAAATGGCTTCGGCCTTACCAATGTTAACTAAAATTTTAGTAGGCTCGATTTTAACAACATTACCATGAATTAACGTTCCAACTTTATCCATAAATGAAGCAATAACCATATCTTTTTCGACTTGCTTGATACGGGTATCTATGACTTGTTTGGCGGTTTGAGCGGCAATCCGACCAAAACCTGGAGGAGTAACATCAACTTTTTTACCGTCTTCTTTTATTTCAAAGACCTTAAATGAACCACTTTCAGGAGAAAGCTCAACTTGAAAATCAGTTTCTTCTGAAACCTCAATAGCTTTTTCTTTTTGATCTCTTTTATAAGCAGAAATTAAACCAGCCTCAATTGAGTCCAAAATTGATTGGACGTCGATGTTTCTTTCACCGGCGATTTGAGCAACTGCTGCAGCAAACTCGGTTTTTGGTAATTTTTTTATATCCATTTTATTTAAAAAGGGGACCTTCAGTCCCCCAAATCAAAATCTTAAATTAAAGTTTAATTGTGTTTAGTATAACATAGTCTAATGCTATAATATTGTTTAAGATGCCAAACTGGAAAGAGCTTTTTCCTTTGTTTTATACAAATGTGGGTCGTTTTGGTGTTATTAATATTGGGAGAACTATTGAACCGAGAAGATGTGGCCTAATACACAATAGTGGTGAAAGATTTCGTGGTAATAAATTACATTTTTACACAGGCATAGGAGTGTATGTATTTTTAGCTCTTCCTGGATTACCTCTAGAGAGAGCTATTAAATTGGGTACTTTGGAAGTATATGATTTAAGCGAATATGGTCTAAAGGAACCGGCAAAATGTTTTGATGGATATTGTCCACGAGCTGATATGGATTATATTGATTTTCAAGGGTTTAATTTATGCTATTGTCTTAGAGATGGGAGAATGGATACGGGTGTTAGAACACCTGTTAAAAGGCGGTTTCCGTTTCCTTAACAAATAACTGATAGTGCTATAAATCTAGTTCTTTGATTAGTTTTTTTTGGTGAAGAGAAAGGCGGGTGGGTACAGATACAGAAATTTTTATATACAAATCTCCACGGGATCTAGAGTTTATAACCGGGGCACCTTTGCCTCTAACTCTAATTAATGTCTCTGATTGGGTGCCTGGCTTAATCTTTAGAGAGATAGTTGAACCGTCAGGGGTAGGAATAGAAATTTGTCCACCAAGAGCAGCTAAGCTAAAAGAAATGGTTTTGGTAAGGTAAATATCGGCACCATCTCTTTTAAAGACTGAACTTTCGTCTACATCTATGTAAAGAATAAAGTCCTGAAATCTGATTTTTTGACCGTTATCAACACCGGCGGGTATTTTTATGGATTTATTTTTACCGTCAATATTAACTTCTTTTTGACAACCATTGACGGCTTCTTGGAAAGTTAAATTGATTTTATAAGTAGGAAGCCGGGCGGTACGGGCAAATGGACCACCGAAGAATTGCTCAAAAATATCGAAAGGATTGCTGAAACCATCAAAATCAAATCCCCCACTACCAAAAGGATTACCACCGCCACCATTGGTGTAAGTAAAGGTAAATGGACCTTGCTGCTGGGTATAAGTATTACCTCCAAAAGGACCGGATCTGCCACCTTCAAAAGCAGTATGGCCAAATTGGTCGTAAGCCTGGCGCTTTTGAATATCACTTAAAACTTCATAGGCTTCATTGATTTCTTTAAATTTTTCCTCGGCGTCAGCAGATTTGTTTTTATCGGGATGAAACTCCAGGGCCATTTTACGATAGGCCGATTTGATATCAGCCTGACTAGCATCTTTTTTGACTCCTAGTACTTCGTAAAAATCTTTTTTCATATTAGCAATATTCTAACCTTAATTCTTCTTCGTCTTGTTGAAGTTGTTTCAACTGACTCTGAATACTATTTAAAACTTTTTGAAGCTGTGGTTTTTTGCTAAAATCAATAACATTGAAAGTTTCGGCATAATTAACTTCTAAGAACCTTCTTCTATTCTTAATGGCTTGTCTAATATAATTCCATTTAAGATTCTTAGTAAGATTTTGCCATTTGGGAAATGTGGATAAATATTGAGGGTTATATTCACCCATATCGACTGCTTGGTCAAAGGTTATAGAACTACTTCCCTTTTTGGGGTTCTTTGAAGAACCTCTTGGTTGTATTTCCAAATTTTCCCCAAATTCATCGGCCATTGTTTATTCAACAACCTCCCCTTCTTCGGCTGATTTAGAATCGTCTTTTTTGTCCTGTTTTTTGTCCTCCTGGCTGGGTTGATCTTGAGGAGGAGTCTCATCTTGACCCGGTTGATTTTGGTACATAGCAGTACCAATGGTTTGTAGAATTGTACTTAGAGATTCCCTGGCTTTATCCAGATCGTCTTTTAGGGCATCAGTCTTGGCTAAAACATCCTTGGATTTTTTGATTTCATCTTCTAGTTTTTTCTTATCATCATCTTTGATTTTACCCTCTAAGTCTTTAATGGTTTTTTCGGCAGCAAAAACGGTATTGTCCAGTAGGTTTCTGGCTTCGACTAAGTCTTTCTTTCTTTTGTCTTCGTCGGCAAATTTTTCGGCTTCGTTTTTCATCTTTTCAACTTCTTCTTCGGACAAATTGGTGGCATTTTGAATAGTAATTTTTTGCTCTTTACTGGTGGCTTTATCTTTGGCAGAAACGGATAATATACCGTTACTGTCTATATCAAAAGTAACTTCAACTTGAGGAATACCACGGGGTGCTGGAGGAATACCGTCTAGAATAAACCTACCTAAAGATTTATTGTCAGCAGCCATAGGGCGCTCTCCTTGGAGAACATTAATTTCAACCTGGGTTTGATTGTCAGAATAAGTAGAAAAGGTTTGTGATTTTTTGGTGGGAACGGTGGTATTTCTGTCTATAAGAGATGTCATTACACCACCAGCCGTTTCAATGCCAAGAGTCAGAGGGGTGACATCCAATAAAACCACATCTTTGACTTCTCCGGTTAATACAGCCCCTTGGACAGCAGCGCCAACGGCGACTACTTCGTCAGGGTTAACTGAATTGTTTAAATCTTTGCCAAATAAATCTTTAACTGTTTGTTGGACTTTGGGCATACGGGTTTGTCCACCAACCATTAAGACATCGGTAATATCTTCTTTTTTGAGTTTGGCATCTTTAAGACATTTTTCAACGGGACTGATAGTTTTTTGAATCAGATCATCAACTAATTGCTCAAGCTTGGATCTGGTTAATTTGGTTTCTAAATGAAGTGGCTGGCCATCTTTTTGAGTAACAAAAGGCAAATTGATATCAGCTTCTTGAGAAGAAGATAATTCAATCTTGGCTTTTTCTGACGCTTCTTTAATTCTCTGAAGAGCTTGTGGGTCTTTACTTAAGTCAACACCATTGGCAGTTTTAAATTCAGATAATATCCAATCAATGATTCTCTGATCAAAATCATCACCGCCTAAAAAAGTATCACCGTTGGTGGCTTTAACTTCAAAAATACCGTCGCCTATTTCCAAAATAGAGATATCAAAGGTACCACCACCTAAATCATAAACAGCTACAATACCTGATTTCTTTTTATCCAGACCATAGGCAAGAGCGGCGGCTGTGGGTTCGTTAACAATTCTTTTAACATTAAGACCGGCAATTTCTCCAGCCTGTTTGGTTGCTTGACGCTGGGAATCATCAAAATAAGCTGGAACTGTAATGACAGCATCAACAACTTTTTCACCTAAATATTTTTCGGCGTCAGCTTTGGCTTTTTGTAAGATTTTAGCGGAAATTTCTTGAGGAGTATAAACTGTTCCACCAACTTCAACTGCAGCCATATTGTCTTTACCGGCAACAATTTTGTAGGCAGTGGTTTGTTGGCTTTTGGTAAGAGCCGGATCATCCATACGTCTGCCCATAATTCTTTTTATAGAGTAGATAGTGTTTTGGGGATTTAAAACCATTTGTCTTTTGGCTAAATCTCCGACTAAGTTTTTAACAGGTTCGACTACTGATGGAATTAAATTTCGACCTTCGGAAGTAGGAATAACTTTTGGTGTACCACCTTCCATAACGGCGACACAGGAATTGGTAGTGCCTAAATCTATACCGATAATTTTGTTGGTTGTATTTGCCATAATTTTTTTTAAAAATTAAATAATAATTAAATTTTTGTGCCGACTATTACTTGAGCCGGACGGACTACAGTTCCGTTAAATTTATAACCCTTTTTGGAAACGGAGTAAACAATATCTTTTTTAGCTTTGTCTGTGGTATCTACACAGTCCATGGTATGAGGATCAAAAGTTTTTTGTAAAGCGTCGATTTCCTCTAAGCCCTCGCTCTTGAGAACTGATTCAAGTTTATCTAAAGCCATTTTTAAACCTTTGTCATTTAAGTGGCTGTTGACCAAATAAAAATCGTCGATACTGGAGAGTAATTTGTCAAAAATCGACATTAGACTAAAGGTAAGAAAGACCTGTTTTTGAGATTCAATCCTTTTTTCCAAATTTTGATAATCAGCTAAAGACCGATTGAGCCGATCATGAAGCTCGGCAATTTTTGCCTCAGCTGACGTTTTTTTAGATTGTGTTTGTTTTTTTGAAGTTGTTTTTTTCATATTTTTATGAAGAAATACCTGATATAAGGCGGGCAAGATAATCCACTAGTGGAACAACTTGTGAATATTTGAATCTAGCCGGTCCGACAATTCCTAGAATACCACGATGTGGGCCAGACTCGTATTTTTGATAGACAAAACCACAAGTTTCTAGGTGTTCCAAGCCTAAATCTTCTCCAATTAAAAGCCAAATACCCTGGTCGTGCTCAATTGTGTCAGCTTTTTTGACTATATCTAGCCAATAGTCGGCATCATCTATTAAAGATAAAACGGTTTTAGTAACATCAATATCGTAAAATTCGGGTTCTTCAAGAAGGTTACTTGATCCACAAGAAAAAATACCTCCTTGGTCTGTAGTAACTAGCGCCATAGATCTGGTTTTTTGAGCTAAAAGCTTGGCTGCTTCCCTTATAAGCTTGTCAAATTCGGTTCGATAATCCCACATTTTTTGTTTAGTTTTGACTTCTTCAGTAATGGGTAGATTGGTTGAAGCCATTAAATTTCTGACATAATATTTGAGACCAATAGAAGTTGGGATTCTACCTGAGCTGGTATGCTCTTTTTTTAAGTAACCAAGCTGGACTAAAGCAGACATTTCATTTCTAATAGTGGCCGGAGATAC
>DBRI01000019.1:43006-104737 GCA_002306295.1 Patescibacteria group bacterium UBA1372
ATTTTGATTTGTCTTTGGGTTAGATCAGTCATTAGCAATATAATAGAGGCTTTGCTAACGGATGTCAAGAACTATTGCGTGTATTAGAAGTAAAAAAAACAGGTTCAGAGGAGTAGCTAGGTTGAATATTTTTAGCAATAAAGATAAGGAGAGATAAAGTGAAACTATCAGTGCTATTTTAGTTTTGGAAAACAAAAAAATAAGAAATAAAAAACAAAACAAGAAAAAAAGGCCGAAGAATAAAGCCACAAACCAAGTGGTGGGAGGTAGCAGAATAAATAAAATTATAATTAAAAATAAGGGTATTAAAAACAGAGGCTTTTTTTTGGACATATCAACTAATTAATTTTGGCTGACTAACTTCATCTGGTGCTTCCAAAGAAATTTTGTCGACCACTTTTTGAAGTTGACGGGTACGGGTGGTGTTGACTTTATCATATTGATTGGAAACTGCATCGAGGCGAGTACCAATTTTTTCAAATTCAGAGTTATATTTGTCAAATTCTTCAGAGAATTTTTTAATGTACTTAATAATTTCTTTGGTATTTTTCTGAATTCTAAAATTATCGTAAGCTTGGCGGACCATACGCAAAATGGCGGTAAAGGAAAAAGGGCCGGCTAAAACTACTTTTTTCTCTAAAGCTTCCTGCCAAATTTGGGGCATTTTGTCGTAAATAAAACTAAAGATCATTTCATTGGGAATAAAAACGATAACAAAGTCGACGGTATTTGAATCAGCATCGATGTATCCCCTAGAGCTCGCCTGTCTAATTTTTTCTCTGACATCTTTTTCAAAAGCTTTTTGATAATTTTCTTTATCATCTTTAGTTTCAGCTTCGGCCATTTTGGAAAGATTGCTATAAGGAAATTTGGAATCAACATTGATAACGGCACCATCGGGTAAGTAGACAGAGAAATCGGGACGGGTTTCGGTGCTAGATTGCTCTTTATTGAATTCATAATCGACTCCCCTGACAAAACCGGCCATCTTTAAAAGATCTTCGGCAACTTTTTCTCCAAAAGCACCGCGCATTTGATTGTTACTTAAAACTTTTTTCAAACCCTCGGTAGTAGTCTGAAGTTTTTCATATAGTTTTTGGTATTCATTCATTTGCTGGCTTAGACGATTAAAGGAGCCAACTCTGTCCTGATCAGAAACTTCAAGCTTTTTTTGATTTTTTTCCAATTCGGTTAGGACTCTATCAACTAACTTTTCAAAAGTTTGAGTCTTGTTAACCAGATCTGTTTTTATATCCTGATTTTGGGCACCTAACTTTTGATTAGCCATTTGAACTAAACTTTGGTTGGCCTGGTTTAAGATCTCGGGGAATTTTTGGTTTAACTTGTTGATGATATCCTCTGAAAGAGTATCTGTATTGGCTTTTTTCTTCAAAAAAAAATAGGCAAAAGCAAAACCAAGGGCCAGAGACAGAATAATGTAAATCGGGTTCATTCTCAATTGTAACAAGACAAAGAGTATTTAGTCAGTAAATTTAAAAGTAGACAGGATTTGGTTGTATTGATTTTCCCAAAGAGATTGGTAATTTGGACCGTATGAAACACTTAGATAAATACAACTATTATTATTGTTATAGGGAATTTGAGTAACTTCACCCTCGGTTCCATCCCACGAGAAATGATAAAGTTTGGCTGGTAATGAGTCTATTGTGATATTTTCAATGTCACTAATAGCAGGATCAATTGTTGTTTTTGTTCTGTCAAATAATTCACATCCAAAATCAGATATCGAGATAAGGTATCTGATACCACTAATGGTTTCTCTACCTAGCTCGAGTTGTTTGGTTCTAAAGTCGATGGATTGAATACTATCCTCTCCATCATCATTTATATTTCCTGAATAAGGTTTGTAAATTAATTCAGCTGGATATTTAAATTCAAAACCATATTTATTATTTTTATATGTTTGCCAGGTGGAAGTAGGGTCTGCTGGTTGAGAGGGTGTAGGTAAAGTAGTAATTGGCTGTATTTTGGTAGAAGGCAAAGATCTAACTAGTAAAACATATGAAATTAAAAATAAGTTAAGAATGGCTAAAAATAGAATTAGAATATTTTTTTTATCTATTTTTGGTTTGGTGGGGAGGTTTTGGATATCCATAATTTATGGTAACACTTTTAGGAGATATAATTAAGTATGCCAACAATTACATATGAAGGACACCCTGGGAAGAGAGGTGGAAAAATTGTTGTTGTGGGAGAATCTAGCGGTCCAGTTGTCGACGCAACATTAGCTCAAACAGAAAAAGGTAAGAAAAGTAGAGCCAGAAGGAATCTAGCAGAATTGCCACATGAAGGAGATTCGCAAGGTAGCCCCATAATGAGTGGAGAGAGAACGGATACAGAAAAATTTGATGGTGAAGATGGATTAGCACAACAAGTGGCAGGTGAGAAAATTGACGGAAAGATTGGACAAGAAGCAATGGATGACGATGAGAGGTTTAGACAAGAAAATGATATTGCCTAGAGCTGGTGGAGGTGGTCGCGGTTTTTGCAATCGGGATTGATGGGAAACTTAAGATCAATTATGTTTTGATAAGTATCTTTAATTAAAGACTTTAAATTGTCCATATCCTGATCTGAAAAGTTGATACTTCTGGTAAATTTATCATTTTTGGGATCTGGCTCGACAAATTCAATTTGGCCTTTTTGGAAGTGATAGTTTAGCTTAGGAGATAGATCAATTAAAAGTTTGTAAAACAAAATTTGTCTAAAATAATCTCCTCCCGTGTGGTCAAATTTGGATGCAATCTTAGTGTAATTAAATTTTCCAGTTTTAAAATCGGTAACAATAATATCTTTTTTGCCGTTGGTGAAGGTCTTTAAAATCTCAATTTTGTCTATTTTACCGGTGATAGGAATACCGTCAAAAAAAAGCTGGTGGCTGGAAAAGTTTTGTTCCAGTTTGTAAACGCCAAAAAGATTCGGATGGTCAACTAAATATTTTTTTAAAATATCAAGACCCAGAGCAAACATATCCAGATAGTCTTTTTCAATTAAATTTTCTTGTTTTAGACTAAACTCTAGAACCTCGGTTAGTTTATTAAGGGTTGACTTAGGATTTTGATGAAGGTATGAGAGAGTGGTATGAACGGCTGTGCCAAGGCTGGCTTTACTAGATTTTACAGAAGGAATTTTTAAAATAGTTTTATAAAAAAAACAGTAAGGACAGGCTAAATAAGAATTGAGATGAGTAATATTAAATTTATAAGAAGTTTTTAGGTAGTTTTCAATTAAATCCTGATTTTGATCGGTTAAAAAGTAATTACTTGGATGTGTCATCAGATTAACTAAATCTGATGAAGAAACTGGTCTGATTTTGGTATTCGAGTCAACATTTTTGGCATCTATTTCAAAAATAAATTGAGAGGGTGATATATTTTTGCCATTGTCTTTGGTCTGAGGGTAAAACAAATAGATCTGTTTTTTGGCACGGGTTAGAGCAACATAAAACAGGCGCCGGTCTTCTTCATTTGGATCATTATCAAGATTGGTGGAAACAATACCCAGAGGAAGCGGTAAAGTATTTCTAGCCCGACTATTTCCCCAAAGGCCATCAATACAATTGATAATAAAAACGTGTTCAAATTCCAATCCTTTGGCAGAGTGAACAGTCATAAGAAAAATGCTCTGGTCATCTGAGGGTACAAATGTTTGGGGTATGGAAAGATTATTGGTCAACAATAGATCCAGTCTTTTGGTAAAGTCATCTAAACTAGCTTTCTGGTGTGTTTGTTGGTAGGACTTTAGATAAGCAAACAGATTATAAAATTGAGAAATGGAAAGATAGTTATTGGCTAAACTGTTTAAATAACTGAGATAAGAAAACTGGTCGGCTATATAAACGAAAAGTCTATCCAGAGGCATATTCTCCACCTGTGTAAAACAATTTGCCAGAATGGATAGATATTTTTTTATTTTTCTGGACTTAAGATTGGGACTATGGAGATAATCCAGTAAACCGATTTTTAGTTTTTTAGTTTTATAGTTAATTTTTAGCAAAGTAGAGCTAGAAATCCCTAAGAAAGGTAAACAGAGAAAAGAAAAAATAGCAAAGTTATCGGATGGGTTGGTTACAGCTTTAAGAATTCTTATAAAATAATTGATAGAGTTTTCATTTAAACTGTTTTGCTTGTGGCGGCTAAATTTGATTTGAGAATTTAATAAAAGTTTTTCGGTTAAGTCGGCGTCTTGGTGCTGTCTATAGAGAATGGCAATATTTTGGGGAAGAACTCCAGAGGCTATTAGATCTTTGATTTTATCGACGACTAAGACAGCCTGATGAGTGGGAGTTTGAGCAAGATAAAGGTTAATTGGATCCGGATCAAAGTCGACTTTTGAAACCAGATTTTTATCAATATTTTTGATGTGCTTGACTAGTTGAAGTTGATTTTGACTGATAACCTGCCGGGCACTGTCTAAAATAAGCTGATGACTTCGATAATTATTGACTAAAACAAAAACCTGAGGAGAGTATTTTTTTGAAAAATTAATAATATTTTCAACTGAAGCACCTTGAAATCTAAAAATAGACTGATCATCATCCCCGACTACAAATAGATTGGGATTATCAAAGTAAGCAGAAAGCTGGTCTAAAAGCTTAATTTGAGAATTATTACTATCCTGAAATTCATCAACTAAAATGTAGAGAATTTGCTCCTGATACTGTTTTAAAAATTCTGGGTTTTTTGAAAACTTTGAAGTAACAAAATTGATCATGTCATCAAAATCATACAAAGAAAGTCTTTTAAGCTGACGCTGGTAAGATTTATAAACTTTTTGAAGTTCGAATTGCTTGGCTAAATTATTTTTGATTTGGTCAAAAACTGATAAAACATCATTTTTAAAATTTATGGACGGATTTTTGGCTTTACCAACGGCGTAAAAACCGTCTTGAAAAAGGCGATACTTACCTGAAAAAAGTGTTTTGAAACCGGTGGGAGTGTAAGGATTTTCTAATATTTTTTGAAAAATTGTTAAAAATTCAGTTTCAAAGCTTTTGCTGGAACGAAGACTTTTAAGCTGGTCGTATAAAGGCCTGAGATTGTCTATAAAAATTTGCTGCTGGTTTAAAAGATTTAAGAGAGATTTGGGTGAAAAACCTTCACGCTTGAGAGTTTGAATTGAAGAAATACAACTAGAAAGATAGTAGAGTGGTTCGCCGGTTGGCTTCAGGGGGGATGTGTGGGGTAATTTATCAATAATCTTGCCAATAATTTCGATTTTATCGATTTCTTCAATACTCCTAAGATTGGTTTGAGGGAAAAGATCAGGGTTAGTAGAAATGACCATATTACAAAAAGAGTGAAAAGTGTGAATTTGAACTGAATAGGCAGTCGGGCCAATAATTTCTAGAAGACGCTTCCTCATGTTAAAGGCGGCGTTATCGGTAAAAGTAAGACAGAGAATTGAAGAAGGAGGTGTGTCGGTTTTATCCAAAATATTGGCAATACGAAGGGCAATAGTTTGAGTTTTACCTGTGCCAGCCCCAGCCACCACCATAACCGGACCATCAGTAGTATCGACAGCTTGCCTTTGAGCAGGGTTTAATTTTTGATATTCAGATTTAAAAATATTTTTATAATCCGGCATTGGTAAATTGTATCAAGGAATAGAAAATGTAAAATATTTTAGGTGACACTATTTAAGAATAGATACAGAATCGAATCAATAAGGTATAAAGGTTGGGATTATTCAAATAATGGATTTTATTTTGTGACAATCTGTACAAAGAATCGTAATTGTTGTCTGGGGGAAATAATTTCTAATAAATTTGTTCAAAATGATTTGTCTGTAATGTTAAATGAAATTATTGTTAGATTACCAACGCATTATTCAAATTGTTTCGTAGATGAATATATTATTATGCCAAACCATGTACACATGATTTTAAAATTATATTTTAAGGTAGAGACAGGTTTAAAACCTGTCTCTACGGGGAAACAATATTCATTGTGTGAAATAATTAGAGGTTTGAAGACATTTTCAGCACGCGGAATTAATGAAAAACAAAACATAATTGGACATAATTTCTGGCAAAGAGGATATTATGATCGAATTATTAGAAACGTTAAAGAATATTGGACAATTAAAAAATATATACAAGATAATCCTAAAAATTGGTTAAAGGACAGAAATTATATCTGATTTATTTTAATCTCTTTTCTAAAATTTGTTTGGCGATTTGAGGATTGGCGGAACCAGCGCTTAGCTTCATAACAGCACCAATCAAAAAGCCAATTATATTTGGATTTTTAGGATAGTTTTTAACAACATCAGGATTGTCTTTGAGGACTTTATCCACAATTTCTTCTAACTTAGAAGTGTCTGAAACCTGGATTAATCCCCTATCTTGGGCAATAATTAGGGGATCAGCTCCTGTTTGAAAACTATCCAAAATAATAGTTTTGGCGACAGTTGCAGAGATTTGGTTTGACAGTTGGGCATCGATTACGGATGCAAAATATTGTGGATTAATTTTATCAACATCTAAATCTTTTTGAACTTGATTAAGGTGCTCTTTGATTGGCCCGAGTAATAAATTGGCAACTGATTTGGCTATTTTTGGATTATTTTTAGTAATTTTGTCAAAGGCAAGTGAAAAAAGATAATCATCGGTCAGAAGCATGGCATCATAATCTGATAAACCCAAACTTTTATATCTTATCAGTTTTTGATCAGGAAGCTCGGGTAGATTGTCTTTGATTTTATCGATGTCTTTTTGACTAAATACTATAGGGGGAATATCCGGCTCGGGAAAATAGCGATAATCAGAACTACCCTCTTTGTGGCGCTGTAAAAATGTTTTGCTTTTATCAGCATCCCAACCACGGGTGGTTTTGTTTTTAGCAGATTTAGTTTGCTGGGTTTTATTAAATTCTTCTGTTTGTCTTTTAACTTCAAAGTTGATGGCGTTTTGAACACCAGTTAGAGAAGCCACATTTTTAACTTCGACTAAAGGGGTGTAATAAGTTTTGCCATTGTTTTCTATTTTTAAGTTGATAGTAGGTTCACAGCGCATAGAGCCTTTTTCAATATCGGCGTCAGATACTTGTAAATAGCGAACAATTTGCTGGATTTTTTGAAGATAAAGCTTGGCCTGGGCGGCACTAGTGATGTCTGGCTCGGAGACGATTTCTACCAAAGGAACACCACTTCGGTTAAAATCGAGCAATGTTGCCTCTTTTCCATCAACTAACTGGTGTTGGGATTTGGCAGTATCTTCTTCCATATGGGCTCGATTGATTCTGATTTTTTGACCATCAATGTCGATAAAACCGTTGACAGAAAAGGGTTTTTGCAGTTGACTGATTTGATAACCTTTGGGAAGATCCGGATAAAAATAATTCTTCCTTTCAAAAAATGTTTCTAAGTTAACAGAACAGTTTAGAGCTAAACCGATTTTAATACACCACTGACAGGCAGTAATATTTGGAACTGGCAGCGCCCCTGGGAGACCTAAACAAACAGGACAAGTGTGAGTGTTTGGTTCTACCTGAAAATGGGTGGCAGAACATCCACAAAACATTTTTGATTTGGTTTTTAGTTCTACATGAACCTCAAGGCCGATAATGGGTGTAATTGTCATTTAAGAAAGTTAAAAAGAAATAAACAGTATTTTTGATTTTTTCTTAAGGGTGTAGTTTTTTTAGTCATAGTTTTGGTTTAGAAAGATGATAATCGGTGTTGTCTTCAAAGATTTTGGCAATTTGGTAAACAATATCTTCCCGGAGCTGGGGGGCAATGATATCTAGACCAATAGGAAGACCAGTTTTATCAAAGCCGCAAGGTATGGAAATGCCTGGAAGTCCGGCAATTGAAGATGGCTCTAAAAACATATCCTGAAGCTCACCAAACATAGCTTGATCTTTGGTAGCACCGAGCTTTAGAGCTGTAGTTGGAGAAACAGGACCAAGGATAGCATCGACTTTTTTGAATTGTTTATCAAAATCCTGACAAATTAGGGTTCTGACTTTTTGAGCTTTTAGATAAAAAGCATCATAATAGCCGGCTGATAGACTATATGTACCTAACATTATTCTTCTTTTAGCCTCGGCACCAAAAAAAGACCTATCTTTACCATATCTAACTCCATCGAAACGGCTCAAATTCGAAGAGACTTCGGATCTCTGAAGAATAGTATAGACAGCAATTGAATACTTGGGATCCATCATATCATCAAGCTTAACGATCTCTGCTCCAAGTTTTTCCAGGATTTTAACAGCATTATAAATTGCCGATTTAGTGTCTGGCTGAATTTGAGAGGGAAAATATGAGGTAGGAAGACCAATTTTTAAACCTTTTAAATTGGTTAGAGATTTAGGGGGTTGCCAGGGGGGCAAATCCAAACTGGTGGCGTCAAGTGGGTCGTGACCGGAGACAAGAGACAATATATAGGCGGTGTCATCAACGGTTTTACCAATTGGTCCCGGAGAATCTGTACTTGATTTCATGGCAATTAGTCCATAACGGGAGCATCGACCATAGGTTGGTTTAAAACCAGCCACACCACACCAACTAGCTGGCTGGCGAATTGAACCGGCTGTTTCTGAACCAACTGAAACTATACATTGATCTGAAGATACCGCAGAGGCGGAACCGCCAGAGGAACCCCCGGGAAGATGGTTAGTGTTCCATGGATTTTTAGTCGGACCATAATCTGAAGTTTCAGTAGATGAACCATGAGCCCAAGCGTCCATGTTGGTTTTACCAATGATGATAGCCCCAGCATCTTCGAGTCTTTTGGTAAAAGTAGACGAATAATGAGCCTGATAATTATCTAAAAGCTTTGAAGAGGCTGTAGTTTTAGTGCCTTCGACGCAAAAATTGTCTTTTACTGCAATGGGGATACCACCTAAAGGTTTTTCCAGATCGGCTTTTTTGGCTTTATCAAGCGATTCTTTTTCAAAAATTGAGACAAAACAATTTAGTTTTGGCTGTAGTGTTTTTATCCGGGATAGACAGTCAGTCACCAATTCCAGACTGGAAAATTTTTTGGCTTTAAGGCCATCTTTAGCTTTAAATAATGTCAAACTGTTCAGATCAGACATATTATTTTTTAATAGTTGCTTTAGTAACAAAAAATCCCTTAAAGGATTTGGGGGCTTGAGACAGAGCATCTTTTTGACTGAAGGATGGTTTAACCTCGTCGGTTCTAAAAATGCTATGTTTGTGATTGACTTGTGAAGTTGGTGAAATCTTGCTAACGTCTAATTCATTTAAGACTTGAATATAGTTAGTAGCTTGAGAAAGTTCCTGACCGATTTTTTGATCAGATGGATTTAAAACTAGCTTTGACAGGTTGGCAATATGATCAACTTGGGCTTGACTTAGCTTAGTTTTAGTCATTTTGGTAGTATAACAATTAAAATCTAAATAGATTAGCCTTGAAACGGAGGAATTTCCACCTATATTCGTCTACAAGAGTATAGATTTTATAGAGAGGAGGATCGATAATATAGTCAAAACTACCTACAAATTGAACGAGCTGACCACCAAAACCTTCTTTGAATCGATGGAAACCAAAGCCCCTATCGGTTGGTTTGGCATCTGGAGGAAGACTTCCCCACATATCGAAATGGGTACAACCTAATTCTTTACCAGCTTTAATAGCTTCCCACATAGTAAGAGTGCTAGCCATGACTTGACGGTTTTTATCTGAACTAGCTCCATATGGGTAATAAAATCTGTCTTTAACTTTTAAAAACATCATGGCGGTTAATAACTCCCCTTGAAACCTTGCCAAAAAGACGTGAATCATGCCAGTGTTTTTTAGAGTCTGCCACAGAGACTGATGATATTTTTTTGAATGGAGATAAAAACCCTGTCTTTTAGTAGTTTCAAAAAGAAGATTGAGATATTGGTCAAAACCCTTTTGACTATTATCTTGCCCGACCTCAACTCCATGGCGATTGGCAACTTTGATATTGTAGCGGGTTTTGGGATGCATTTGGGCCAAAAGTGTGTCGATGGATTTTGATAAATCAATGATATGGCTATGCGGGAAAAATGCGGTTTTAGGTGACAGGACTAAATCAGAAAAGTCTGGTAATGGGTTAATTTGTTTAGTGCCTGTTTGAGAAGTATAAATTTTGTTAATAACATCGGGTTCTATTTTGATAAAAATAGCTTTTTCCTGTTTGGCAATTTTTCCAATATTAAGAAGCATATCCTGATCAATTTTGGGGCCTCTTTGCAAAACACCAACTGTATAGGGTAATTTTGGAATTGAGTGAAAATTAATTGAGTAGGCAGAAATTAATTTATTTTTTTCAAAAGCACCAAGTCTGTAGATTGTGTGACCTTGAGTCTTTAAAAAATCTCCCCAAGCCCATGTTTGGATAGGATGAGTGATGACAGAATCATATAAATCTTTTTCTTCTTCGTAGAGAATACGGGTAATCATAGATATGATTATATATTAAAAATCGGGGTCGTAGAAAAAGTCGTCATCGGTTTTGTTTTTAGTGTTGCGATAATCCCGGGTAATTTCGGCTGGCTGTTCCTGTTCAATTAAACTGGTAGGGATATCCATTAAAAATCGACTGGGCTCGGCCATACTACTTTTACCAAAATAAAGGCGCCTCTGAGCCAGAGTAATATATAAATAATCTTTAGCTCTGGTCAAACCAACATAACAAAGACGTCTTTCCTCTTCAACATCATCCCCTTCTAAGATACTTCTAGAGTGGGGTAATATACCTTCTTCAAAACCAACCAAAAAAACCATCTCAAATTCTAAGCCTTTACTAGCATGAAGAGTCATTAGTCTAACCCCTTTTTTAGTATCATCTTTTTTATTTTTTTCCTGAAGGGAGTATTCCTGCTGAACCAAAGCCACATTTTCCAAAAAATCTAGGATGTTTTGGTGTTGAACAGAAACCGATTTTAACTCTTTGATATTTTCTATTCTTTTTCTATCTTCTTCGTCTTTAGGATCAAATTTATCTAGATAGTGCGAGTTAACTAATAAGCCTTCTAAAATTTGAGTGGAATTTAATTGCTCCATTTGGAAACCATCCAAAAAACTATCAAAATTGGTTTTACGTCTGACACCGATAGCTTTACCGACTCTATCTTCAGAAACTTTATCCTGTTTATCGATGGCGTATTTGACCATAGACAGGACATCTTTAATTTCCTTTCTATCGTAAAATCTGGTGCCACCAATTAGAACATAGGGTAAACCATATTTTAAGAAAGCCTCTTCAATAACACGTGACTGAGCGTTCATCCTATAAAGAACAGCAATATTTTTAAAAGGAATTTCCATAATAGTATTGGCAAAGCGAATTTTTTGAGCCACAAAATCAGCTTCATCAACTTCGGAATCAGCTAGATATAATTTGATTTTGTCTGAACTGGTTTTGGTGGTATAAAGTTTTAAGACCGGATGGCCGGAATTTTTACTGATAACAGCGTTGGCGGCATCCAAAATTATTTGAGTTGATCGATAATTTCTTTCCAGATTAACCACTAGAGCGTCTTTAAAATCACGGGTAAAGTTAGCTAGATTTTTAAAATCTGCTCCACGCCAACCATAAATGGCTTGGGCGGCGTCTCCGACTGCGGTAATTTGGCGGTGATTTTTGGATAGGAGTTTTGTTAGAGTATATTGAATACCATTGGTATCCTGATATTCATCGACTAAAACATATTGATATCTTTGTTGATATTTTTCTAAAATTTGAGGTTTTTCTATGAAAAGTTCAACTGTTTTATACAATAGATCGGAAAAATCGAGAGCATTATAAAGTTTGGAACGGGTCTGATATTCGGCATAGACACGTAAGGCAATTTTTCCAAAAAAGCCTTTGGCGTAATCGCCTATTTGTTCTGGTTTCAAGTAATAGTTTTTAAAATTGTCTATAATATAGCTTATTTTTTGAGGCGGGACTTCTTTGATATCATAGCCAAAATCAAGAATAATTTGTTTGACAAGATCCTGACTATCGGTGTCATCATAAATGACAAAATTTTGAGGAATACCAATGTGAGTGCCTTCAATTCTTAAAAGTCGACAGCAAAAAGAGTGAAATGTACCGGCAAAAGGAGTATTGGTGTCTCTTCCTACCAAGGAAACCATTCTGTCTTTCATTTCTCCGGCGGCTTTATTGGTAAAAGTAAGTAAAAGAATTTGACTGGGATTAACTGACTTTTCCTTAATAAACCAGGCAGCCCGGTGTGTTAGAACACGAGTTTTACCGGAGCCGGCTCCGGCTAATACCAAAAGAGGTCCGCCTGTGTAAGTAACGGCTTGTTTTTGCTCCTGATTTAATCCGGTTAAGATATCTGGCATTCTGTAACTATAAAACAAAAGGAAGTTATTTTCTAACTTTATATATTTTGGTTAGATTGGATTGGAAAACGAGGTCGGAAATTTGGGCTATGTTTTCTTGGTTTAGATTGGGATATTTTTCAAATTCCTTATCCCCTACCAGGATATAGTCGATTGAGTATTTTTGAACAAGGGGACGAAGACTGTCAACATCAATTGATTGATAGATAGCTTCGACATCTTGTTGGCGGGCAGCAGGCTGGTCATAGCCACCACGCCAGAGCCACTCATGGACAATCCAACCTTCGACAGTGGGAAAACCAGTGGCTGAAGAGACCATATTGAAATCGGTATAACTATCACCAACGGCTTCTAAAATTACCGGCTGGCCAACAACATTGTTGTTTAACCAGTTGATGGCGTTAAATGTATCAGGATAACGATTTTGATACCAGACCATTCCATCCAAACCCTGGAAATTTTTTAAACCGCCATAATTTGAATTAACCGCAAAATAGGCGTAAGTAGAATGGATTAAAAAAACTAAAACAAAAATAAATTTGTAAATTCGTTTGATGGCTTTGTTTTTTAACTGGGTAAAAGATGATAAGACGTATGAAGCAGAAATTGAATACATCATAAAGGCGGCATAGACCAACTTAAACATGGTGTTAGCTCGACGATGACTGTAAATATAAATGTCTTTGACATAAAAAATTTCAGGCAGAACTATAAGAATGGTGGCGGTCAAAATTAGACATAGGACAAAGATTTGACTAACAGAAGGAGGCTTAATTTTTTTATGAAGATATTTTTTAAAAATAAAAAGGAAAGGTATATTTATTAACCAAAAACCACCGTAAAGAATAAACAATTGCCAAAAGGGAGAATGAGAGTCTGACCATTTTAGGCCTTCCATCATAGGCTCAAAATTCCTGGAAAAAGGGAAGGTAAAAATAAACCAGGAAACGATAGTTAGCAGACCGTTTACAAAAGTTTTTAGTAATACAGTAAAGAGATTGCTTCGCTCTGCTCGCAATGACGTGGGATTGGATTGCAATGACGGGGAGCATAAATTGTAAACGAGGGTGAAAAGAGCAAAAAACAAACCCAGATTGGCAAAATCCCAAGCATTACTCATATAGGAAATTGATAAAAGGAAACCGGCGCCACCCACTAGAGGCCAATTAAAAAATAAAGTAGATTTGAAATTGGTATAAATGGTAAAAATAAAACCTAAAAAAAGCAAAAAGACAGGAATGTTGTTCATATGACCATGAAGATCGGCCACCACAAAACTGTAAATGGGAAATTCGTGAATGGTTTTGTCTTCGATATCAGGGTCATAACCAATAAAACGAGTGGCGTCAGGGTACCAATAACTAAGTGAGGCTTTTTTAAATTCAGGAAGACTTAGGACTAGTTTTTGATTATTTTGAATATTGATTTTGGTTATTTTGTAAAGATGGTGAAGATTGCCACCAAAGGTAATCAGAACAGATGAAGTCAGGGCTAAAAGGAAAATTTTTAAGAATGAAAATTTTTTAAAACCCACTTTGATAAGACTAGCTGACAGAGAAAGGGTTTGGGTGAAAGTGAAAGCTAAAACAGTAGCCATACTGAGGTTATAGGCAATAGTAGATGGAACTGAGCTAATTTTGGTTATAACAGCGTGGATGAGGTGGCCAAAATAATAGTAGTTAATAAACTGACCTGAAAACCACATATCAAGAGGTGGTAAATAAGTAGTTTTAAGAGCTGAATTGACAAAACCCCAATCCATAGGTTTTTCAAGGTTATCTATTTCTGGTCTAAAACCGCGAACATAAGTCCAAAAAGCTAAAAACCCAAAGAAAATTAATTCCTGTAAAATGATTTTGCCTAAATGAGGTTTAATGAAATCAATCAGTTTGGAACTTTTAAAATATTTCTTTTTGAGAAAAAAATAGTTGAAAGCAACCAGACCAATAACTAACCAAGATAAAGATGATTGACTAAAAGAAATTAACTTGACTGAACTTAGGACAAAGACCAAAAATGTGACCAAAATTAATGAAATGGTTTTGGCAAAAGCGTAACCTTTATCCCAAAAGTTTTTAAAAAGAAGAAGACAAGTAGGAAGAGAAGAAAGACTTAAAATAAGAAGAGTCAGATACCAGGTAAAAAGGTGACCAATCTCAACTGAATTCATAGTAAGGGGATTTTATCAAAAATATTTTTAATAAAGTTTACTAAAACATGAGGGAAGGTGATTTGATGTGATATTGACCAGGATAAAAAACCTACTAAAAGACCTCCTAAAATATCTATAGGGTAATGGAAACCAACAACTACTCTAAACAGAAGCAGAGGAATAGTGGCGATTAGAAAGATATTAGTATCATAAATTTGATACTGATTTAAGAAAAGAAGAAAGAAGAAAGTTTTACTGGTGTGACCTGATGGGAAAGAACCGGTGTCGTACCAACTTTTAACTAAACCTTTGGGTAAATTGTGTTTATATTTACTAATTGGCCTGGACCAAAATAAAAAAGCTTTAGAAAATCTTTCGACAACTTCTGCAAAAAGAGTGGCTAAGAGAAGCTGCCAAAAAATATTGGCATCACTTTTGATTAATAAATAGGAAACAAAGGCTAGAATAAGCCAGATGAGATAGTTTAAAATAATTAATAATTTAGTGCCAAGGCTAGTTCTACACAATATTTTAAATAGACTTTGACGAGGTTGCCAAAATAAAATCGATTTTAAAAACATGCCTTATTATCTTTTATTCTGTACTAAATTAAAATAACGAAATTTGATTGAGATTGGCGTCGACAGATTTTGGTGGATATGAAAAATCAACGTTGACAAGCCTACTTGTGTTCCATTTGTCTTTATATTTTAAAAAGCCATTATTTAGGCCATAATCATAAACTTTTTTGGTAACCTGGACATCGGCTTGGCAATAAGAGGCTAATTTGGAAAGGCTCTGAGGATCGCCTTTTTGCCAATAAAGGACTGCATTGGTACCAACGTCAGTTTTTCCAATACCTAAAGTTTCTGAGGCAATAGCGTTTAGAGACAGACGATGACCAAGAGCTTTTTTGATATGAGCCATAATATCAAAGTGGTTAAGCTTAGTGAAATCATACATAGAACAAAGCGGAGAAAGGACTTGATTGTCAAACATTAGAGAATTAAAACCTATAATCCGATCGACATTGGTAAAAATTGGCCAGATATTGGCGAGATCTTGAAGCCAAAAAGTGTACATTTTTCCTTCAATTTCTTTAAAATTGGCATTAATTTTTCTTTTGTACAAACAAACTACTGAAACTCCTAAATCGGCGGGGTTTCCGCTAATGATGTCTTCAAATAGTTTTTGGGTTTCTAGATCGTAGATAATTTCTTCAAACATGGGTAGAATAGTTTATGTTATTAAGAAATCTTAGTCCACTACTATCGATAGTGTTTGGAGTGTTGATACTGACTAATCCAAAGCTATTGTCAACATTGGTGGGAATATATTTATTACTAACAGGTTTAGTAGGCTTGGGAGTAATCAACCTAAATCTTTAAATTACTTTTTTTTAAGTTGATTGTGGATTTTGGTGGTGGCTTTGTCTGGATTAATATCTAGAACTAGGGCAATTTCTTCTGCTAAGCGGCTGATTAAAAGCTCAAAGATGTAGTTTTTACTGCCAGTAAATTTGATGTCTTTGCTAATTTTTTCAAGATAAATTTTCCTAACAGTCTGGGCAATTTCTATAGGATTATTTGAGTTTAAGACAGCTTTGGCAGTTAAGACATCGACAATTTCAGAGTCTTTTTTGATTTTTTTATCAGATAAGACTTTTAAAACGTCTTGAACTTGAGTTTTGTTCATAGGAGGACGGATGGTGGTTTTGTCAATATTTTTTTGGGGAATTGAAGAGGTAATGTCTGACTCCTGATCGGTTTTGAAATGAGGGGAGAATACAAGTAAAGTATCAGAACCAGTTGACGTGCTGATAGATTTGGTATCGATAATTTTAAAAACCTGACCAAAATCTACTATAAAATCTCCTTTTTTGAATTCATGACTATTAGCTCCGTTACCATTTGAAATATCAACCATAAGTTTATTATACACTAAATTTCCGGTTTATAGGACAATTGAATCGATTTTATCATCTAGACCGGAGGAAGTAATAATATAATTATCCCTATAATCCCCCGTTCCTACAAATTCAGCTTGACCATTAACAATGGCTTGGAAAGGCTGGCAATATCGGCAACCAGTGTCACCCTTAGGGCAAGTGAAATGCTGTAAACTTCTGGCTAATTTAATTTTTTTGCCTATTTCTAAAATTTTTTTAGTAGTAGAAACGGGGTCTGGTAAATCTTTTGAAGTAAGCTGAGGACCATGTTGTAAATACCAGTAACTGGCTTTTTGAATTTTTCTGGTTTGACAGTTGGCTACTATTAGATGGTAGATTGGAAGCTGCAGGGAATCAACACCCTCTTCATTGAGACTAGTCTTAAAATCAATAATATGAAGGCTGTCATTAGCTTTTAAATATTCAATCCAGTCGACTTTGCCACATAAAATTAAGTTATCAGCTTGAGATAACCAATAATGAGGTAAATCCATCTGGATTTTAACTGCCAATCTTTCTACTGGACCAGGATGTTTTTCGACCATAGTAAGCATGTCTTGACCTCTGGTTTTATATTTAGTTTCTGTCTTCGGATCAAGAAAACCACCGCGTTTACCGGATACTTTTGTCCAAAGAGAATTAAATTTTTCCACAAGAGGTGTATCAAATCGAGAAGACAGGGGTAGTATTGACAGAGATTCGATTACTTGATGGACAGTTGAGCCTAAAGTAAGGGCCGGGGTAACTATTTGAACTTTGTTGCCTGTTTTTGGATCTTTGTAGATATTCTTTAGATAATAAGCTCTGGGACAAGCTAAAAAATCAGAAATTGAACTATGAGACAGCCAGACTGCTTTATATTCTTCTTCTTGCATAAACAAGTGTAGCATTTGGAAGTGTGCTAAATTTGAATATGAATATAAAAATGTTTACAAACGATACAAAATATTTAATGTTGGCTTTAGATCAGAGAGGTAGTTTTGAAAAAATGTTGGCAACTAGTGATAGACAAATTTTGGCGGCTAAGAAAAAACAAATAATAGAAGCTCTGTCTGATATGTTTACAGGAGTATTACTAGACCCGGATTATGGTTTATCGGGTTATAAACAAAGTGGATGCACCAAACCGTTTTTACTGTGTGGAGAGGAAAGCGGTTATCAAAATGTTGAGGGAGAGAGATTAACAAAAATTAAGTATAAAGCAGATGAATTAAAAAATATGGGAGCATCTGGGGCAAAACTTTTAGTTTATTTTAATCCATTTTTAAATAGTGCCACTAAACAATACGAAACTGCAAAACAATTTTTAGAAGATTGCCATCAGGTTGGTTTACCGGTCTTCTTTGAAATTGTAACTTATGGACAGGCTTTGGGAAAAAATTTAGTTATAGAATCGGTTAAATATTTTTTGGAGAGAGATTTTAGGCCAGATGTGTTTAAACTGGAATATCCAGGGGATGAAGCTAGTTGTAAGCAAATCAGTAATCTTTTAGGGGATACAAATTGGATTTTGCTGACTGCCGGAGCATATTTTTATGAATTTTTGGATAGATTGGAAATAGCTTGTAGAAATGGTTGCTCTGGCTTTTTAGCCGGTAGATCAATCTGGCAGGATATGGTGGTAAAAGATATGGGGCAAGTTGAGAGAAATATAATGAGGGAAAGATTTGCTAAAATTGTAGCGATTGCTGAAAAGAAATGAAGAAAGTTTTAGTTAGCTGCACTTATTATCTACCAAATATTTCGGGAGTAACTGTTTATGTGGATATATTAGCAAAGAAATTAAGCGAAAAAGGACATCAAGTAAGTATCTTAACGTCCAGATACAAAAAAGAACTGAGTAAATTTGAAAAAAATGAAAATATAAAAATTGTTAGATCAGAAGTAGCCTTAGCAGTAAACAAGGGAGTATTAATGCCGATGTTTTGGTGGGATGCCCTAAAACAAGTAAAAGAAAACCAAATAATCTTTGCAAATTTACCGCAAGTTGAGTCTGTCTGGCTAGGACTATGGAGCAAGATATTGGGGAAAAAATTTATTGTAATTCATCACTGTGAGTTTAATTTTACAGGAAGCTTAGCTAACAAATTAATAAGTCTACTTACCTACCCAATTCACTTTATAACATATATGATGGCTGACAGAATAATATCCTACACAAAAGATTATGCCCAAACTTCGATATTTTTAAAGTATTTTTCTAAAAAAATAAAATATATATTGCCTCCAGTGGTAGTGGGAAAAGAAGATAAAGATAAACAAACAGAAATTAAGAAAAAAATCGGATTAAAAAATGAGAAAGTAGTGGGGTTTGTAGGAAGGATTGCCTGGGAAAAGGGTCTGAATTATGCCATCAGAGCAGTTGCTAAATTAGAAAAAGTGAAATTGGTTTTGGTTGGTCCTTATAAAGATTTGGTGGGTGATGATAGTTTTAAAAACCTAAAAAAGTTAATAGATAAACATAGTGATAAGGTAGTTTTGTATGGGCCAGCAAATCATGATGAGTTAGTTAATCTATATAAAATATTTGATTGCTTGGTATTGCCATCGACAAATAATTTAGAAACTTTTGGAATTGTTCAGGCTGAGGCGATTGTCTCGAATTGCCCAGTGGTGGCATCAAATTTACCCGGAGTCAGAATACCGGTAAAAATGACAGGATTGGGAGAGATAGCTGGAGTTGCAGATAGTGGCGATTTGGCAAAAAAAATTTATAAAGTATTGAATACTAAATATGATGATAAATTGTTTGAAAAAGCTAGAGAATTGTTTAATATAAAAAATTTTGTTAACGAATATTTAAAATGTATAGAGTAATTAAAGAAGTCGGTTTAGGAAAATTTTTAAAGGCAGGAGTAGCGGAAATTTATAGAAAAATAATTCGGGAGTATGTGTGTAATTCTTATTCCCAAAATTGGGAAGATAGAGAGATAGACAAATTATTAAATTTTTCTAAAAAAGGTTTTTATGTTGAGATTGGAGCATATGACCCAAAAAGATTAAGTAATTGTTTCCGATTTTATAAAAGAGGATGGATGGGTGTAGTAGTGGAACCCAATCCAGAGGTGGCTAATAGATTTTTAACTAAAAGACCCAGAGATAAATTTGTTAATGCCGGAATTGGGATTGATAACGGCTATTTAGACTATTTTAAATATCTAATACCAGCTCTAAATACTTTTAGCAAAAAAGCAGTATTAGAGAATAATAAGAAGGGGTTTAATGTTGACAGTATTGAAAAGATAAAAATATTGGCTGTCAAAGATTTTTTAGATAAATATGTTGATAAGAAAATTGATTTTTTATCAATTGATACAGAAGGATTGGATTTCGAAATACTTAAAAATTGGGATTGGAAATATAAGCCAAAAGTATTATGTGTGGAGAAAGATAACGATAAAAGAATTGAGAAATTATTAACCGAAAAAGGATATAAATTGGTAAAAGAAACTAGACATAATTTAATTTTTGTAAGCATATAAAAAGCCAATGTCCTTATGAATAGGATTTGGAGTTTTCTTAATATTAAAGCCATTTTGATTAAGTTTTTTGATTAAATCTCTTAAATGGTATTGAGGATTAAAAAGGTGATACTCCATAACAATCCTATCTATTTTTTTGTAAGTTTTTTGAGGGAGATTTAAAAAAATGTCAAATTCGGCACCCTCACAATCAGACTTTAAAAGATCGACTTTCTTCATATTAGTCGCCATTAAAAAAGAAGACAAGGTATAAGACCTGACAGAATTGGATGTTTTGATTTGACTAAAATTACTTGTATTGTTTCCTAAATTTGTTTGATTTTGATCAATTGAAAGATAACCATTTTTTGAAGCCAGACCAATATTGAAAGCATTAATATTATTTAAATTGTTAAGTTTGATATTTTTTTTAAGTAACTTATAGCTGGACAAAAAAGGCTCAATAGCATAAACCTTGTTTTGGGAAGATGTTTGCCCGGCCAATACAGAAAAATCACCCAGATCCGCACCAATATCAATTACTGTCCAATTATCAGCTATTGCACAACCGTGTTGTTGATAATCCTTTTTGATATAAGTCTCACCAATAACCCATAGATCCATAAAATTTCTAACTAGAAATTTGGTGCCATTCTTCAGACCAACAAGTGTGTGTGTGTGTGTGTTTAAGTTAAAAATGGTTTTGTAAGGATTTTTTAGATTTTGCAAAATACTTTTGAGAGTAGCAATATGATATTTTTTAATCATTGTTTTTAAAAATTAGGACTTGGGGGTGGTCGTAGACGGTGAAAGATTCATCGGCCAAATCATCTCGAAGATAGATACCGGGATAAAGACACTTTTTGTCTATATCAAACCAATTATTTTGAACACCTGGGTAATCAGAAGGACCAAGATAATAACAGTTTTTAAGAAGAGGTAAGTAAAATCCTGGATAATTATTGAATTGAGCAATTTTGGAAAAAGAAATGTCTGAATCAAGTAATAGCTCTCCATTGAAGAGTTGTCGATAAAAAAGAGAAGTT
This sequence comes from Patescibacteria group bacterium UBA1372, assembly GCA_002306295.1. Classification (GTDB taxonomy): domain Bacteria; phylum Patescibacteriota; class Microgenomatia; order UBA12405; family UBA12405; genus UBA1372. The sequence goes on from DBRI01000019.1 coordinate 63,927, forward strand.
TGGGGATAAATGTCAGCAACTTTGGGAATAGAGCCCCAAAGACGATTTGAAGACATAATTAGATAATCGAGCCGGGAAAGATTTTGGTAAATTTGGGGCCATTTATCAGGAGTATCTTGGTTGTAAAGATCAAGGCTGACGGTTTGATGAAAAATGCTCTGATTTCCAATGGGCAAAGGTAGACAGTCATCCCAGTGTTCACAACTTAAAACCGAATTTTGAGGAATGTCTTGATAAATCCAATCTGACGCTTGGATACGGGAGTGAGGTAAACGGTAAATATTTAGAAAAGCGACAAGATAAATTAAATGAAAACCAAAAAATAAACTAATAAGTATTGGTGAAAGATGTGTAGATAGATAAGAAATGAAAATAATCAGAGTGGGGAAAAGTAGTAAATAATAACGCTGAGCATAGGAAAATTGAGCTGACTGAAAAATAAAAAGATAAGTTATCCATATGGCAGATAGAAATATAGGGATATTTTTTAATTTAGGAAGCCTGAAAAGAGAAAAAACAAAAATAAGACTTAAGGGTATGCCTAAACTCCAAAAAATTAAATTAAGTGAAGGGAAGATAAATTTGGTCTTTGAAAGCCATTGGACAGCAGGAGGAAAATATTGATTGTTAAAACTTGATAGAGTTTTGATGGAATCGACAAAAATGGGATTGGGGGTGAAAAATTGAGAAAAATAATACGGGCTGGCAATTTTTATGGTTAAAAATGAAATTAAACCAAATATCAAACCATAAATAAAAGTTGATGTAAATGACCTTGTTTTCCATAGAAGAAATAGAAAAATAAGCAAGATAATAGGAGCAAAAAAAACAGCTGAAATCTTTGAAGATAAAGCCAGACCGTAGGATATAGAACCTAAAATTAAATAAAGAAACTTTTTGTGGTAAAGCCAGTACAAAAGAAGGGTAAAAGTGACAAATATAAAAGTGTTCAGAAAGGTGTCAACAGCAAAATAGTGAGATAGCTGAATGGGGAGAATAGCTGAGGCATAAAGAAGAGATGGAATAAGAGCTTTTTTGGAATTATTTAAAATAAGCTTAAAAAAATAGAAAAGTAAGAAAATGCACAGACTATCGAATAGAGCTGATAATGCCCTACCAACAAGATTTATATAGAGGTAAGATTTAAGATTTAAAATATTAGAGACAAAAGCAACTAAAGTAGTGGGGAAAGTGCCATAAACAAAAAATTTATATTGATCGTAATTGTAAGGATTTAAGGGTGAGCCGGAAGATAAATATTGACTAAAGCTTGAAGGCAAACTAATATCATTGACAAACATAGTCAAAAATCTTTCATCGGGATGAAGATGGTGGCCTTGATCCCAATTGAGACTATAAAGTCGGAGGCATAGTCCAAGAATAAAAATTAAAATAAGGATAGTATTGGTATTTTTTCTAATCACTTAAAAGTAAACTTTGGTAATAATTTAAATCGTAGCTGGTAGTTTTTTGATAGAGTCTAATGACCGGATGATCAAAGACTGTAAAAGTTTCTTCAGCATTCTCCTGGCTATAAAAGTAAGGAAAAACTGAAAAAAGTTTAACTTGGCTAAAACCAAGACTACCATCGGCAAGTGCTTGGTAGTATTTGTAAGAGCTAGGCCAAGCCGAATTAGCCTGATTTTTAAACATGCGGCGGCTGGGAACTAGAATGTAGTCAGAGTTGAGAATATTTTGGGGTAATTTTTGTTGGAGATCAGGGTCGGTGTCAAGATTGTAAAAATCAAAATTTATAGTATTGATGGTAGAGTTTAGAGGGATATTGACGACATTACCGGCTTCGGAAAAAATGGTAGCAGTAGAATCTATATTTCGATTTATCCAATCTGACGCCTGAATTCTGATATCTTTTTGAAGATAAATTGATAAGAAAAGAAAGCCTGGAAGAATTGATAAAATAAGCAGAGTTTTTTTAAGAATTTGATTTTTAATATTAATTAAGAAAAAAGTAGTTATAAAAGGGAAAATAAAAAATATGGGTGAAACAAAACGGGTCCATTTGGCATAAATACTGCCAAAATAAGTAAAGTAAATCAGAGATGGTAAGAAAACGATTAAAAATTCAATTTTTTTGGATTGGAATTGCTTGGGGGGTTTTGTTAATAAGGTTATAAAAAATAAAATAAAAACCGGCAGACCCAAAACATAGGGAAATATTTTTGTAAAATGAAAAAGATAGGCAGAAGCATTTTCAAACTGGCGGGTATAGAAAACTTTTATAGTACCCAAAGCCACACCTGTTTCATAAACTGAAGCTGATTTGAAATCTGACCAATTGATTAGATTGTAAGGAGAAAAAATGATAGTTAATATAAGAGTAAATATTAAAAAGGACAACAGATAAAAGACGGTTTTTTTTAATTTTAGCTGACTAAAAAAAAGACTGAGAAGTACTGGAGTGATAAAGATAAGTGAAGAAATTTTGGTGGCAATACCTATGGCTGAAATGATTGAAGCTATAAATAAGTAAATAAACTTTTTAGTCTGGAAAAAGCGTAAAGATAAATAAATGAGCGTACTGAAAACAAGGACAAGAAGAGATTCGGTGGTACCATATTTTGAAATTTGAATTAAACCAGGGGAAAAAATTAGAAGTAAAATAAAAAGATAAGCTTGTTTTGGTTTGAAAAAAATTAATGAAAGTTGATAAAAAACCAGAATTGACAGACAAGAAAACAGAACCGAAAAAAAACGGAGACTAAAAACTGCAACTGAAAATGTCTGAGGAAGTTTTAAATAATTGATTAAAAAATAAGCCAGATAGAGGGGAAATTGACCATAGGCGAAAAAGTGAGGATTTAAATCTCCCTTCATTTCAGAAATAGATCTAGCCATATTGTTCTCATCTGGATGAAAAAAGAATCCATCCCCCCAGGAGATACCAACAAAACGGGTAAGCAGAGTCAGTATGATTAGAAATAGAGGGGAAAATTTTTTTAACTTAGATAACATAAATTATGGTAATCATCAGCATTCCCCAGAGAGTTAGGGAAAAAAGCAAAGGGAGATCTGTAGCCATCACTTTTTCTGGTCGCTCCCCTTCCTGCATTTCGAAAATGATTTGTCCATAACGCATAATGCCAAAAATTACTGGAAAGAGGGTGATCATAAACCATTTTCGATTAATGGCCCAGATGGCATTGTCAAGTAGCCAATCATGAATAATGCCATCAAAAATAATGCTTTCTTCAAAAAAAGTAAACATAGCATAACTTAAGAGAGTGGAAACAGCAAAGATTGAAGTGTAAAAATTAAGTAAATTTTTGGAATAACCTTGAAGAGCTTGACGAGTAACTTTGCCAGTACTGACCAATTCACTTCTGCGCTTTCCACTAGCAATAAAGAGAGACAGAAAAATGACCGAAAGCATCAGCCAAACAGGTAAATGATAACCGGTGGCAACTTCACCAGCATAGGCTCTGATGATGAAGAACAAAGCAATACCCAAAATATCTAAAAGTGCCTTCTTTTTAAATAAAAAAGAATATGAATACTGAAGTAAAATAAAAAAGATGGCTAATCCAAAAAAACCAGGATTGATAATATAGGCACTAAATAAACCTGAACCAAGAAGGGAAATGGCTAAAATAATGCTTTCTACTTTGGTAATGGCACCACTAGCTAAAGGTCTAAATTTTTTAACCGGATGAAGGCGATCTTTGTCTAAATCAACTAAATCGTTTATGAGATAGGAGGAAGATGATAAGAGGCAAAAAGTGATAAAACCAATAACTGTATTGATAAGAAGATCAACTTGAAATAACTTACCATTGATAATAATTGAAGCAAAAATACCTAAATTTTTGGTCCATTGAATAGGCCGCAAGGCAGCCAGAACTGCAATAATTTTAGGTGTTCGTATACTTGCCATTACTTACAATAATATCAGAATACCCATAAGAGCGATAATAGTACCACTCAGGAATAGACTTTTGAGTGGGAAATCGAATCCAGCTTCGGGTAATTCAATTCTGGTGGGGGTGGGGCCTTCTGCAATAACTTGAGTAGGTACAGGAGTCTTGGTATTGGTAGGAGTATTGGTAGCTCCTGGGGGTGGAGTATTGGTTACTGTTGGAGTGGATGTAGGTGTATGAGTGGGTGTATTGGTGGCACCGGGAGGAGGAGTGTTAGTGACGGTTGGGGTGGGGGTACGAGTGGGTGTGGGAGTACGGGTAGGAGTAGAGGTTGGCTTGAGGGTACCAGTGGGGGTGTTACTGGGAATACGGGTAGCTGTGGGAGTAGGAGTGCGGGTAGGAGTGGGAGTACTACTAATAACTCGGGTGGGTGTAGGAGTGCGGGTAGGAGTGGGGGTGTTGGTTTTGGTAGGAGATGTGGGTGTAGGTGAACTTGTTTTGGCGCCACATACTTCTTTATAGGTTTTTAAGTTACCAGCGGGAGAACCTGATTGATTAAAACGAATGTCTATCTGCGCCTTACAATCTGTTCCCCAATCAAAATCTGAAAAACAAATTTGTCCGCCGTTATTTATAGTTTTACTGACTTTTTTGTGTGCTTCTTGATTGTCACAGTTTTGTGGAGCATCAGTGTAGGCTTCAGCTAAATAAGTACAGTGAGCATATTGGCTTGGTAACTCAAGTTTTATACACCAAGCGTTGCCATTACAATTGGCATAGCCGGATTGTAGAGTACCTGTTTGGACTACGTAAGGAGTAACATCGGTTGGACATTCGGCTGCTCCGGGTACAGGTGTATTAGTCGGACAAGCGCAGTCTTGTGGACAATAGTGATCACTACTAGAGTCACAGTTTTCACCGTCTGAACATCTACCGTCGCCACAAGTTGGTGGAGGAGTATAGGTACAACCTCCTAAGTTTTTAGCCGAATTATCATAAGGATTGGTTGGGTCACCACAAACTTCTGGATAATTACAAGGAGAACTAGGTCCCCAGGTGCCATTTATGCAGGTTTTGCAACTTGGTACTTCTGCACCAGATGAGGTGTCACAAAAGGCCTCTTCGCAACCATTTGGAGAGCAGGGAGAACCTGCTAAATTTCTAAGGTCTTGTTTAGTTTTAACTAGAAAAAGAGTGGCGACTAGGGACAAAAGAATAAAGGTTACTGAAAGAATCGGGTAGATGTTGGCTAAACCTTTATTTTTTTTAAAATTCATCTACATCAGTCTAATTAATTTAATTTAAAGTTTCAACTAGCTAAAAAAAGAGCCGAAATTATAATAAAAACTAAAGACATAGTGACTAGACTTAAAGTCTGAAAAAGACCACCTGACTGCGGTAGGGTTTCTGCTGGTGTTGGAGATGGTTGGAGTAAAGTAGGACTTGGTGAGATAAATTTAGTAGCAGTAGGCATGGGAGTGTTGGTGGGTATTGATGTCGGTTTTTGAGTGCCGGTGGGTGTGATTGAGGGAACTTTTGTAATGGTGGGTGAAGGAGGGGCGAGAGTGGCTGATGATGAGGCAGTAAAAGCGGGATTCGTATCATCTGATTGGGCCAGAACTGAAAAATTTCTGGTAACGGTTTTGACTAAGCCTGTCAGAGGATCGGTGTATTTTAGACTAATAGAGTGATCGCCCGGCTCCAGATTTGTGGGTGGAGTCCACTGCCAGGAACCATCGGGAGAAACAGTAATAGAGTCAGAAATTTGGGACGATGAATTTAATTCGATCTGAATAACTTGACCGGCAGGACCTTGACCAAAAAAAAGAGGTTGAGCATTGTTTAAATTTTCACCTTCTTGTGGGTTTTGAAGGGTAAGATCAACTGAACTATTTTGATTTGACTGAAGCTGGTCGAATTCGATTGATCCCGGAACAGATTGAAACTGAGAGTTACCTAGAATTATATCGGGGACGGGATTTCTGTTGCCGGTGTTGTTAGTAAGTATGGTAGTTTGACCATCAGGAGCTAAAACGATAATTTCATCAACAGTATCAGTAGGAGGGGAAGAAATGGCTTTACCTTCAATGGTGTAACTATTGACCAGAGGAAGACTCCAATAGGCCTGAGCAGTAACGGGGGCAGACAAGGGGTAAACTCCTGGTATATTAAGGTAAATAATACTGCCAACGGCGGGTTTGTTGGACTGGTCAAATACCCTACCCCAGGATAAGGCGGTATCAGTTTGTGTTTGGTTGGGGTTTGAAAAAGTAGTAATTTTGTAATCTGTATGAACGTAGTCAACTCCATCTGAGACAATTTTGTAATTATAAGCGGTTTTTTGATTTAAACCATCAACCTGAAAATAATGAGTTTTTGAAGAATTAATTTTTCGGCTATCGGCAAAAATTCTTCCGTTTATATCAATATAAGCTTGACAATCTTTTGACGTCAAAAAAGAAATATCAAATGATTGAAAAGTGAGGTTGGTAATCTGAATATTGACAGGAGAGCAAGACTGACTAGCCCGACTATTGAATGTGGTAGTAAAACTAGTGGCATAAATGCCGACAAAAAGTAAAACCAGTAGAAATAGTATTCCAATAAATTTGGGAATCTTTTTGGGATTATTGGTCTTCATTGTCAGATATGTCTCCCGAGGTGTCAGGGGTAAACTCTTGTACTGGAATTACCGGAGAGGTGTATTCTTGCTTTTGTTTGATATCTTCAAGAATATCTGTGTTTATATTTGTATCAATTATCTCGTATTCATAGGATTTGATATCTTTATCAGAGGTGACTTGTCCCATTAGTTTTGAATAGCCGGTCTGTGCTATATAAAATAAAATAGCCAGGAAACTAAAAATTGAGATAAAGAGAAAATATTTTGAGATTTTTAATTTTTCGTTCATTTTGATGGGAGATAGAAAATTTTAGTAGCTAATCTGATAACAATATCTCCGATTGAAACAACAGGCTGGTCACCCTCGGGGTTGGGATTTTGGTCTGAATCGTTGGCAGGAGCAATTGAAAAGTTGCTAATTTGAATGGAGCGTCTGTTTTGAGTTAAACCATTAATAAAATTGCTGATTTGGAAGAAATCAATGGGATTATTAAGAGAAAATGAATAGTATGGTATTTTTTCGTCTTTGTTATCGGTAAGGCTAAATGATATTTTATTTAGGCCAATATTAGCTTGCGAGGCAATGCCCTTTAATTGGTTACTGGCATGATAAAAAGAATATCTTTCCGGCAAGCTGCTATTTATAAGATCATAGTCAGCCTGAATTTGACTAAAAACTGTCTGGGCTTGGATGACGTTATTTATTTGATTTTTAAGTTTAGCCGATAGCTCTCTTTTGGCTTTAATTTCACCTAAAAGATTGGTAATAGTAAAGACAGTTGGTCTGATGGCAACCAAAAGAAAGAAGCAAATAAAAAAGATGGTGAAAGATATCTCGGCAGTTTGCATAAATTGCTTCTCTTTTCTCTTCTCACCTAAAAAAGTGAGGACGGCTGATGAAGTTTGCTTGGTAATTAATTCAGGTTTCATAGATTTGCTACAAAAGCCTTTTTGAAATTAATAGATAGGGATACGGCAAAAAAGCTGGTTTTAGGTTCTTTTTCAATTTTGGTGACAGTAACATTATCCATATTGGGATTTAAAATTAGATTGGTTATAAAATCAACCATAGTCTGATTGTCGTAGGCAATAACATCGAGACTGGTATCAAGTTTGTCGGAAGTGGTATCTAAGTTTAGACTTTGATAAAAGATACTGGGAGGGGTGCTTTTGACCAGGGAGTCTAGAGCTTGGGTAATATTTTTGTGCTGGCTTAAAGATTCAATTGCTTCCAGCCGGTTTTTAAGGATGTTAAATTCGGCGCGAAATTCTTTGGTACTGTCAAGAATGGCATTTTGCTGTCTTAAGGTTTCGGAAAGATCGGCATTAGTTCTATCTAGCCAAAATCGGGAAAGAAAGGCAATGACAACAAATAATTCAACAAAAATGATGACGACCCGACCGACACTGGTCAGCCAGTTCATAGCTAGGTTGATAGCACTTTGAGGATTACTCTGTGTTGGCAGTAGCGAGACTTGCTTTTTGGTGGCAGGTGTCATTTACAAAAGTATATATAGTTTCGTGTAAAAAGTAAAAAGTCAAATTATGATTTTGATAAATCAAATGACTTTGATCTTTTTTTAAGTAATTTTAAAATATCTTTTATTTCCTTAACTTTGAACAAGTAGGCCACAAAAAGATAGACGGCGAAACTTAAAACTGATGTAGTGGCAGTTAATAGGAGAAGGTTGAGAGTCCTGGTAGTATCAAAAATAGTTTGATCTGATAAGCGAATGGATGCCCAAGCCACTAAAGCCATTAAAACTGAAGGAATGAGAATTTTTGCAAATCTAATAAAAAGCTTGCCGTAGTTTAACCGATTAATTTTCGAGGAGAATGAAGTAACAAGATCGACAGCTTGAATAAAATTGGAAACTGTAATACCGATGGCTAAACCAAAGATTTCCAGAGAGGTAAATTTAACTAAAATATAGGCAATGGCTAAACCCACTCCAAGAGATTTCAGAGAGATGTTTAGGGGGGTCTTGGTATTTTGAGCGGCATAGAAAGCCCGATTTAAAACCTGAATAATAGATTGGAGAACAATAGAAGGAGATAAAAAGATAATAGTTTGAGCTAATTTTTTGGTAGCTGCCCAGGGAAAGTTTTTAGAACCAAAAACTAGTCTGATAATGGGTAAGCGGTAGATAAGAAAGATGACGGCAACTGGCATTGATAAAAATAAAGCCTGGAACAATATTTTAACGACCAAGGACTTGAATTTTGACATTTGATTTTGAGCCAGACGTCTAGACAGAGCTGGTAGGGAAGCCTGACTAATAGTGGTACTAAAAATCCGACTGGGTAAAAAAACCAACTGAAGAGCAAGAGCGTAAAGAGCGAAGCTGCCGGCAGGAAGTAGACTAGCCCACCTTAGAGAAAAGAAACTTTCGATTTCTCCTAAGCCTGTGCTAATACTTCGGGGAATCATTAACCGAACAATTTTTTTGAACCCATCGATACTTGTATTAAATGAGAAACTATATTTGAAACCAAGTCTAAAAATAAGAGGAACTTGAATTAAAAAGTGTAAAAAGGCACCAAAGACGGCTCCAAGACAAACACCATATATACCCCACTTTGGGGATAAAAATAGAGTAGCCAGAATAATAGACAGATTATAAAGAATTGGAGACAGGGAAGGAACCAAAAATATTTGATTAGCTTGAATTATGCTAGTAAAAAAATTACTAATAAGAAAAAATATTTGGGCAATCAGTAAAATTCTGGTAAGTCTGACCATTAATAAAAGCTGAGGCTGGTCAAAACCAGGAGCTAAGAGACGTGATAAAGGCCAGGCGAAGATGTAGATAAAAAAGAGAGAAACAATAAGGGCTATAGACAAAACATTTATAACAGTACTGGCTAAAAGGTGGGCATGTTTTTTATCTTTGTGACTATAGGATAAAAAAACCGGCATAAAGGAGGCTGATAGAGCACCGGTTACTAATAGCTTAAAAACCATATCTGGTAATTTGAAAGCAGCTTTGTAAACGTCAAGCTCCTGAGGACAGCAAGATAAAAAACGGGGATAAATGACTCTTTCTCTAATTAAACCCAGAGCGGCGGAAATGGCAAATGAGAAAGATAAAACAAGGGAAGCAGCCCATATATTTTTTTGTTGTCTAATACTAATATTTTTTAAACGGGTTTTTAGAGTCATAGGGAAATCTTAGTTAAAAGATATCAAAAGAAATAGCTTTAGACTACTAGCTGTTGAATGTTGATAATGATTCAAGTAAAATACAGCCATGCCAATCACAAAATCAGTTAAGAAAGCTTTAAGACAATCTGAAAAACGACAGAAAAAAAATAGATCGTTTAAGGATAGAATAAAATTGACTGTTAAAACTTATTTAGCTAAACCCAGCCAGGAACAACTAAAAAAGGTTGAATCAGTACTTGATAAAGCTAAAAAGAAGGGGATATATCACAGAAACAAGGTAGCTAGGCTTAAGTCAAATATGGCTAAAAAACTTATTAAGAAAGAAGCTACCCCTGCGGTTAAAAAACCTACTAAAAAAGCAACAGAGAAGAAAGCCGGCTCTAAAATGTCTAAATCTAAATAGTATATTATTATTTAGTTAGGCATTTATGAAAAACAAATTTTACGTTACAACCCCGATATATTATATAAATGATGTCCCCCACATTGGTCATACTTGTACAACTGTGGTGGCTGACATACTGGCTAGGCTTCACAAACAAATAGGAGAAGATGTCTTTTTTTTGACAGGCACTGATGAACATGGACAAAAAGTAGCTGATGCGGCAAAAGAGGCCGGATTTACAGATGTCCAAAAATATTGTGATGATATTGCCCCAAGATTTGAAAGGGCATGGAGAAATCTAAATATTGGCTTTGATCATTTTGTTAGGACAACTGACCCCAGACATGAACAAGTGGTCAAAGATTTTTTACAAAAAATATACGATAAGGGCGATATTTATAAAGATAAATATGAAGGCTTGTATTGCATTGGCTGTGAAAAATTTTTGACTGAAAGTGATCTAGTAGACGGACATTGTCCACTACATCCCTCGGAAAAAACTGTTATGCAGTCAGAAGAAAATTGGTTTTTCAGATTATCAAAATATATACCTCAAATTATTAAATTGATTGAGAATTACAAAACAAACTATATAGAGCCATCTGGTAAAAGAGCTGAAGTATTGGCAAAACTTAGAGCAGGAGTAAAAGATATATCTATCTCGAGAGCTAACGTAAGTTGGGGAATTCCCCTGCCATGGGATAAAAGTCAGACAACCTATGTTTGGTTTGATGCATTAATTAATTATTATAGTGCTTGCCAATTTTTGGAAGCTAAAAAAGATTTTTGGCCAGCCAACCTTCATATTTTAGGAAAAGAAATATTGTGGTTTCATACGGTTATTTGGCAGGCAATGCTATTGGCGGCAGGTTTAGAAGTACCTTTAAAAACATTTACCCATAGCTTTTATATGATAGATGGGCAAAAGATGAGCAAATCTTTGGGTAATGTTATATCGCCATCTCAATTAATTGATGCTTTTGGAGTGGACGGAGCCAGATATCTGGTGGCAACCAGCTTTCCTAGAGATAATGATAGTGATGTGGGAATAGGTAAATATAAAGAAAGATATAATGCTGACTTGGCTAATAACCTGGGAAATTTGGTGTCGAGACTGGCAAAAATGGGACAAGGATTAAAAATAGACACTAGTAAAATTGAATATGACGACCAAGTGAAAGAACTAATTGATGATTTAAGGTTTAATGAAGCAGTGCTATTGATTTTTGAAAAATGGGTAAATTCGGTAAATTTAAAACTTAATGAACAGGAACCGTGGAAAAAGGATTTTGAAGATAAGACCAGGCAAGAACTTTTAAGGTGGGCTGGCGGAGAGCTTAAAAAGGCAGCCTATCATCTGATACCTTTTATACCAGAAACCAGTCAAACTATAATAGATCTGTTTACGGGAGTAATAAAATTACCGAAAGAAGGACTATTTAAGCGGGTTTCTTAGGTAGATGTTTTTTTACTAATTCACCTGATTGACGGGAACCTCGTACCATATCATCTATATCTGTTTGAGTGAATATTTGGTCTATAGGAACGCATTGACCTTTGGCATTTTCAACCGTACCCTCTGGACATTTTGACGGAGTTTGATCTGGAGTTGGCATAAGGTATTTTACGAAAAAGTGATACAATTTTCAAATGATTGATACACATGCACATATAAATGACAGATTTGGAGTAAAAGATATTCCTGAAATAAAAACAATTTTGGCAGCTAGTAATGTAGAAGAATCGGAAAACAATATAAAACTAGCCAAAATTCACAAAAATTTATTTGCCAGCGTAGGCATACACCCACAGCAAACGGATCCAGAAAACAAGCAAAGCATAGATGAACAACTGAATAGATTGGATAAACTTATTGAAGATAATAAAAAATTTATTGTGGCGGTGGGAGAGTGTGGACTGGATTATTCCCCAGCGCCTGTTGGTGAAAGTGACAGAAGTAAAAAAGAACAGGAAAGACTTTTCAGAGGCCAAATTTGCCTATCGGAAAAATATAAGTTACCGTTGATAGTCCATGCCAGAGGGGCGGTGGATGAGGTAATTGAAATATTATCTACTTATAAAGCTTTTGGAGTATTTCATTGCTATACCGGAGGTAAAAAAAGAATAAAAAAAATATTAGATTTAAAAAAGAAATGGTACTTTGGGATTGATGGTAATTTAACTTATGAAGAAGGACTTACTGAAGTAGTAAAAAATATACCCAAAGACAGATTAGTGCTGGAAACTGACTCACCATTTTTAACACCAGTGCCGTTTAGAGGGGAGGAAAATAAACCGGAATATGTGGAGTATGTTTATAAAAAAGTAGCTGAAGTGTGGCAGATGAGTAAAGCTAAGGTGGAAAAAATAATTGATGAAAACGCAAAAAAATTGTTTGATTTAAACAAATTCTGAAATAATGGCTTCCAGCTCTGATGTAGTGGGAAATTTATCTACCAATACAGGTTCGTGATTGATCATCAAAACAGTGTTAGCTTGAATACCCTGTTCAATGATTTTGTACATATCGGTAATATAATCGGGAGAAATATCAAGCTGAAGACGTTGGCAAACTTCTTCTAGATCAGCAAAAAGCTTTTTGCCGGCAGGTGTGCCTCTATCAAAGAGCTGGATTTTTAGATAGGCCATGAGTGTGTGAATTGATAACATTTTTTAGTAAGCAAGCGACGGTCATAGGACCAATACCACCAAAATTTGGTGTCAGATGGGAAGCAAGGGTGGATAAGTGACCAAAGTCTAAATCTCCGGCCATTTTGCCAGATTCGTCTTTAGAGACACCCAAGCCAACAACAACGGTATTGTTTTTAATCATATCGGCAGTAATATAATTTTTGATGCCAACAGCTGAAATTAAAATATCAGCAGTAAAGGTGATTTTTTTGATATCCTGGGTATATTTATGACAGACAGTGACAGTGGCTTGGCGGTTATTAAATAAAGCTGAAAGAGGTAGACCAACTAAGGGAGTGTTGTTGACAATAACGACGTGTTTGCCTTGAAATTTGATTTTGTAATGGTCTAAAAGGGTAATGACGGCCAAGGGGGAGGCCGAAATAAAACTGGTTTCAACGCCCTGAAATAAAAGCCCGAGAGAGGTAGCAGTCAGACCATCGACATCTTTGGTGGGATCTATTGAATTTAGTATTTGATATTTATCGAGATGAGTAGGTAGGGGTAACTGAACCATAATACCAGATGTATCGGTGGAATTTAATTTTTTAATCAAATCTATGACTTGTGAGTTATCAACGGTGTCATCAAGGGGGTGAAGAGTGGTTTTGATACCAATGTCCTGACAAGCTTTAGATTTTAATTTGACATAGGTAGCTGAAGCCGGATTGTCACCAACCACAATAATATCGAGGTGAGGAGGGTTATTTGGATCTACTTTGGCCTTAAGGTCTGAAAGAATTTGGTCTGCTAATCTTTTGCCATCTAAAAGGATCATTGGTGTATTATACAATCAATTTATGGAGAAAATTAAATTTTGGGATTTGATGGCCGGCTTGGTGGTAATATTTACTTGTGCTAACTGGGTATGGGGAGATAAAATCCATTTCTTAGATTTTGTAAGTGATCCCTTGGTTAAAATGTCTATGACAACAATATCGGTTTTTTTGGTATCAATGTTTATAAATGACTTTAGAAAGAGGTAGGAAGTCTGTTTGCGGTGGATAAAATTATCTTACAGCTACTGCCACCAAACCATCAACTAATTGAAGAGCATCTCCAGAAACAAATCGACCCGATGATAATCCGGCCATACTAGGGTCATTAACTATATGAAAGCCATATTTTGTACTCTCTAATTTAAGAGGTGTTCCGTTATATAATGATCCAGTATAAAATTTACCGACATCTATTCGGGTGACAAATGTTTGATTTCCATTTCTTATTTCTATTGGCATGTTTTTTCAGGGTCCATTAAGTTAATAAGTTTTGTCTAAAATAACACAAATTATTTTGTATTTCTATATAAATAGTATACATACTATATTTTTTTTGAAGAGATAATAAATTAATTAGTAAGAACTTGGTAGCCGGATTTGGTAATCAGAACAGTGTGCTCAAATTGGGCGGATAGAGCACCATCAACGGTTCTGACTGTCCAACCATCTTTTTCCTGTTTGAGGCGCCAATTGGGAGATGCATTGATCATGGGCTCAATAGTAAAAATCATACCGGGCTTTAGAACAGTATTTGAAGCTCTGGTATCAAAGTGAAAAACGAAGGGATCTTCATGAAATTTTAGGCCGACTCCATGGCCGCCTAATTCACGGACAACTGAATATCCGAATTTAGTAACATAAGGCTCGATAATTTTACCGACACAATCATTTAATAACTTGCCAGGTTTAAGAGATTTTATGGATAAATTAAGGGCATTTTGGGTGACTTCTAACAACTTTTGGGCTTGAGCGGAAATCTTGCCCACCGGAAAGGTTTTACTGGTATCACCATAAAAACCGTTTAGGATAGTGGTGATATCAACATTGATAATATCCCCTTGTTTTAGGATCTGTTTTTTATTGGGAATACCATGGCAAATGACATCGTTTACCGAAGTACAAATACTTTTGGGAAAACCCCTGTAATTGAGAGGAGCGGCAGTAGCGTGCTTTTTTCTAATAAATTTATCTATTTTTCTGTCAATTTCTGCGGTGGAAACACCAGGAACAATAAGATTTTGAGCATAGTCGAGTGTAAGTTTGGCAAGTTGGCATGACTTTTTTATACCTTCAATTTGTTTTGGAGTTTTGATAACAACCACGGCGTATTATAGCTTAATTTTGAGAATCTGCTCCGAGAATGTATTGAGAAGAAAGAGTATCAAAGATCGTATTGATATCAGTTGTAAGATTGCCATTGACTGATTCAACATAAGAAGCAGTCAGAGTATGAATTTGGCTAAGAGTGGTATCTAAATAAATTCGCTGGATAAGAGATATTTTTTGCTGTTTGTCATAATAGGAACCGATTAGAAGGCGGATGTATAGTGAATCGTGGGGATCGGTTTGGTTTTGAGAATAGGACAGGCGGGAAATAGCAGACCGGGCACCTTTAATTTGATTATCAACAAAAGTAGCCGGGGTGATATCGGTATCAGGCAGAGTGTTTTTTTTGTAAATAATAGTGGGAATATAAGTAGAGTCCGGGCTTGGAAGAGTGATTTTGATTGAAGAATCACTTATATCATCAGCTTGCCAGTTTTGAGGTAAAGAAATGGTTTGAGTGGGCTCATTTTCAACAACAACCGGAGGAGTAGTTTGGAAAGGTTTTCTGACAAAAAAATAGATGACGAGGGCTGTAATAATCAGAAAGATTTTGGCAAAAGTGGGAATATCGTTTTGTTTGGTCTTTTTCATAGTAAACTAGCTTTAATAACAATTCTGGTATTGGGATAAGTTCGGCTACAGGTGACTAGAAATATGTCTTTTGCTGTAGCGTTTTCAAAGACACTTAAATCTGAAAAATTAACATTGGATTTTAAAGTAACAGTAAATTCCTGTAAACCAGAATTAGTATTAATAAAGATTGATTTACCTTTAGTTAATTGAAATAGATTTGAAAATAATCCGTATTGATTGTGGCCATAGTAGACATTGGCGTCATTGATTTGGGTAAGTAAGACCTGGTTGTCTCCTACCAGTAATTCATCTCCCAAAGTTTGGGATTGATAAACCGGCTCTAAAATTGATAGAGATGGAATAGACATAAAATGATTATCAATTAATTGATTTGAACTGGGAAGATTTCCGGATATATTGTCTGAAGCAGTTGCCGGTAAAGAATTGACACCTAAAACTTGGCCACCATAGGCATCTTTTATGGAATCAATTAAATAATTAGTAGTATCGGATGTGCCAAGAACGGTTGGGGCGGACTGGATAATAGACTGAGCTACTAGGGAAGTTGGAGCCGGAGACTCGTCTCCACCGACGTTGTTGTCGTCGTTATCGTCATCATTATCATCGTCGTTATTATCATCTGAATCTTGGGGAGTTTGGGTAGGTACGGGGGTGTTAGTAGGGGTCTCGGTTGGAGTTGGAGTTGGAGTAGGAGTGGGAGTATCGGTTGGGGTAGGAGAAGGAGACAGTGTACCGGTAGGAGTATTGGTAGGGGTATTAGTAATAGTGGGAGTAGATTCAATGGTTGGGGTTGAAGTGGGGGTATTGGTAATAGTAGGGGTGAGAGTTTTAGATGGTCTGGGGGTACAGGTTGGACATGACGGACAAGTAGGTGTAGGGGTTTTGGTGGGACAGGGAGAGTGAGTGGGACAATGATGTCCGGTTGGGGTGGGGGTGAGGGTATTGGTGGATGTGGGTGTACTGGTAGGGGTAGAAGTGTTGGTGGGAGTGGCTGAAGGTGAAGGAGTAAGGCAACATGGTGAAACATGAAAAGAAACATGAGAAATATCTTTACAGTCATCACCTTTATCGTCACCTAACCAAGTCTCTTTAGCAGTGGCAATTTGGGTATTAATGCCAATAACTTGCCAACAACTTTTGGTACCATCGGCTGTAAAAAATTCTTTAATTTCTCCACCCTTGATACAGACCTGATCAATTATATTACCGGCTCCGGCATTGTGACTTTGCTCTTTTTGACTATCGCTAGAAAAGTCATATTTAATCCAACCACTACCTTCTGGACAAACATTGTCTGATTGAGCTGTAGAAAATAATGGGTTATATAGACTAAAGAAGACAACAAAAAATATAGGGAGGAGGGCAAGAAAAATTGTTTTGATCTTGGAGGTCAAAAGGATTAAAGATTGCTAATAATGTTTATTATATAACAGATTTTGTAAAAATGTGGGCTTGATTATTTTGACTTTCCAAAACTGACACAGTTGAACTCAATATCAAGCAAACCAAAGCCTTTGGTTTTAAAAAGAGTATCAAGAGATGTTTTTAAAGTAGGTATATCTGAGGCCTTTAAAG
Source organism: Patescibacteria group bacterium UBA1372 (assembly GCA_002306295.1). Lineage (GTDB taxonomy): Bacteria > Patescibacteriota > Microgenomatia > UBA12405 > UBA12405 > UBA1372. The sequence continues at coordinate 80,941 of DBRI01000019.1, forward strand.
ATTTAACGAAAACAGAGGGATTAACTGCTTTTAAAAGTCTTTCCGGATTTACAGGCTCTCCTATGGTACCACCGGGGGTGGATTTAGTAATAGTACCCTTGGGGGTGGCCGGACTAGCCTGGCCAGTAGTAAGACTATATAAAAAGTTATTGGAAACAATAACTTTAATGGGGTAGTTTGATCTGGCACTGGCAACCAAATGATTGAGACCTTCGCCATAGACTCCACCGTCTCCACCAATGGCTAAAACATCCAGATTTGGATTGGCTAACTTAACGCCAACGGCTGTTGGTATACAACGGCCGTGAAGAGAATGAATACCGTAAGTATCAATAAAATCGGCCATATTGCCAATACAGCCAATGTCGTAAACGATAACAGTGTTGTGTTTTTGGTAATTGTGTTGCTTTAAAGCATTAATAATGTTGGCCAAAATTAAATAGTTTCCACAACCTGGACACCAGGTAGGAACGATAGTAGTAGTGTAATTTACAATTTTATTTTTATTCATTTTAGTTAAACCCCTCTGTCCTTCGGACATCTCCCCTTGACAAGGGAGATAAAAAAGAAATAATTTCTTCAGGAAAGAAGGGACGGCCGTCGTATTTACTTATAAACTTGTCTGAATTGACACCGATAGTTTTTAATAAAAAGTTTAAATGACCGAATTGATTGTTTTCGATGACGATAATCTTTTTGTAATTTTTGGAAATTTGTTTGATACCATCGTCAAGAGGCCAAAGAGTGACGACTTCTAGAAGATCATAATCTTTTAGACCCATATCAAAAGCCTGTTTAATACAGCCAACCGGTGAACCCCAGGAAATAATTAGATTTTTGCCATTATTTTTGTAAAGATTAGGTTTGGGAACTAGTTTTTTGGCTAGAGCTAATTTTTTGGCTCTTTTGTCAGCCATTGATTTGACTGTGAGAGCATCTTCGGTTGATAAACCGGTAAAATCATGCTCGTAGCTGTTGGCTAAAAATTGACCGTTTGGGGTACCGGGTAAAGTTCTGTCTGAAACACCGGTATTAGAGAGAGCATATCTTTGATAATTTTTTGAGATTGCCGCAAAAGTTTCTTTATAAGGAGTGCTTTTAATTAAATTGAAATCTGGTAAGGAACAACTGGATTCGGCGATAAGCTTATCGGAAATTAAAATGACCGGAGTTTGTAAAGCTTGGCTTAAATGAAGAGCTTTAATGGTCAAATCAAAAGTATTTTGTTGACTAGTGGGAGCAATAACAACTTTAAGAAAATCTCCATGACCGGAAAAAATGGAAAAAAGCAGGTCGGCTTGAGATGTCCAGGTAGGTAAGCCGGTGGCCGGACCAGGGCGGGAAACTAAATAAAATAAAACTCCAATCTCGGTAATGCCACAGAAACTGATAGTTTCAGTCATTAGTGCAAAACCACCTCCGGATGTACCAACTGCAGACGGGGCACCGGCAAAAGAAGCACCAACTGACATAGAGGCAGCAGAAATTTCATCTTCGGGGTGGATGACGGTAATCCCCCAATTGTTGGCATTTTTGGCAAGTTCGTGGAGAGCACCAGTGGCCGGGGTCATGGGATAAGCGGCATAAAATTTACCACCGGCTTTATAAAAACCATGGGCAAAAGCCTGGTTACCATCAAAGATTTGCTGGTTGTCAGCTTTGACAATTTGAGGTTTGATTTTGAAAATAGCTTTGCTTTTAGCTGCAAATTTATAGCCAATATCAAAAGAGGTAAGATTTGGTTCTATAAATTTGGGGTAGGTTTTTTTAATTAAATCTTTAGCTAGCTTTATATCTCCATCCAAAAGAGCAACGGTTATACCAAAACAAGTCATGTTGGGGTGGTCTGACTGGGGTAAATCTTTATATATAAGAGTGTCCGGGGTGAATTCTTGTTGGTGAGATTGCCAAAAATCGGCTTTTAGAGAAAAAAAGATATCAACCTTTTGGCTGACACTATATGTAGGTGTAGAAGAAAAAGTGGTTTGATAAGTATTGTGTCCACCTCTAACCAGTGAGGGATATTCTGAATAGTCAGTAAAATAAAGACCTAATTTTTGCAAGTATTGAGAAATTAAAAGGCCACCTGATTTAATACCAAAGCCAGCCGGGCCGGCAATTTTGATAGTGAGAACATTTTTGGACACAGTTTATTTTATCAATAATAATTAATTTTAGTAGGTCTTTTCATTTGATTTGTTTTTATATATTTTTTACCAGTTGACTAAATTATTATGGATGTTATATAGTTTGTTTATAGTGTATAAATATAGGGTGATATATCAGATAAATATACGGAATTTAAGGTCTTTTTTAATGTGTATTGCAAATAAGCTTTCTGTCCATTTCGCGTGGTTATAAGTTAAATTTTAATAAAAGGGGGTGAACAATAAATGAAGAAAACTATGGGATTATTAATAGGTGTAGTAGCTCTTTTAGTGGTAGCCGTTCCAGCTAGTGCTTGTAATTGGTGGGGTTGTACTCCAGAAGAACCAGAAGCACCTGTAGTAGAAAACTACAATACAGTTATGGTTACTCAAATGGTTACTTCCGATGCAAACACTGGAGGTAATAGACTGAGTGTAACTGGAACTAAAACCGGATGGGGATGTTGGACACAATATAGTCCAGCTGTAGGCACAATTAAAACCGGTGATGCGAGAGCTACCAGTGTTGGTCAAGTAGGTATAAACGTACAAGAATCTTGTGCTACTTGTAGAGTTGCTGGAGATGTTACTAATAAAAATTTTGTAATGGCAACCAATATGGTTTTTTCAGATGCTAATACTGGTCTGAATAGATTGAGAGTGACTGGAGGTACGGGTAGCATTGGAACTGGTAACGCTACTTCGTTAAGCGATGCTTTGACAGTAGTGAATATTCAGGTTTCACCTGAATTAAGTAACTAAATTTTCTTAAATTCCTGCTTCCGGGGAAACCCGGAGCAGGAAGAGAAGAGATGACAAAAAAATATAAAAAAATATTTAGTATTGTGACCATGGTATCCATGGTATTTAATTATCTATGGCTACCTTTGGCTGTATTGGGGCAAGAGATTACAGAATCTCCGACGGAAACACCTGTACCAACGGAGACACCACTTCCTACTGAAGAACCGACACCAACACCAACAGAAGTGCCACAAGAGACGCCTACAGAAACACCTCAGCCAGAGGCTGATCCGCCTGTGGCGGAGACAGCTACACCTACCGAAACTCCCGAAGAGACACCGACAGCTACAATTGAACCTACATCTACGGAGACACCTCAAGAAACACCAACACCGGATTTAGAAGTGGTACTGACTTCTCTTTTAACGCCAACGTTAACACCGACACCTACAGAAATAGGATCGACAGTTTTAACGGATGCGGCTGCGCTAGCACCAGTTGAAGAAGTAGTCATAGTAATACCAAAAGAGTTGGTGACCAATGTAGTAACAATAAATAATAATGATCAGGCAGTGGCCAATGCTGGTAGTAATACAGCTAGTGGCGGAGGACAAACGGGCATAATCAGCGGAGATGCAGTAGCAATTGCAAACGTCATTAATATGGTAGAAACCAGTATAGTTAATAGTCAGATAGGAGTGTTTTTGTATGACGATCCCCTAGCGACAGAAGGTGAAAAGTCAGATTTGGATTTGAACGAATTGTGGAAAATGACAACCTATGATAGTAGTCAAATGTCTTTGATAAACTGGCTGAGTTGGCTAGGAATAAATCAGATACTAATTGGAAATGATGTCAGTGTGTTGGCAAACTCGGGATTAAATTTTATTGGAGAAACTAAGGATGCATTTATAATGACCGGAGACGCAACGGCTCTGGCTAATATTCTAAACGTGATTGGCTTGAGTGCCGACTCTTCAAAAATGTTTTTTGGAATCGTTAATATAAACGGGAGTAATCTAGCTAACATAATTTTGCCCAGACCGGAGCTATTTTTTGGAACGAGTGGGGAAAACAATTTGGGGAACAGTGCGGCTATTAATATGGTATCAATAGACAGTAGCGTAGTGGCGAGTGCTAATAGCGGGGGAAATACAATTGATGCAAATACCGGAACATTAGTAACGGGTGATGTGTTGGCGATTGCTAATACAACTAACTTGGTTAATTTAAATACAACTACCGGAGGATTTTACTTTAGTTTAAATACGACAGGAAACCTGGATGGAGTGGTGCAAAATTGGCTAAGCCCTGGAGGAGTGATGAGCCTAAATCCGATTGTAAATTTGTTTTTCTTGGGATTAAACAGTCAAGCTATTGGAGGAGAAGCTCTAGGAGCGAATTTGGTTGGGATTAATAATAACGTAACAGCTCTGGCTAATACCGGCGGAAACACAATTGACAGCCGATGGGCTAACATGATGACTGGGGATGCCAGCTCAATAGTTAATATAAGTAATTTGGTTAATCTAAATTTAATTAATAGCAATTGGTTTTATGGATTGGTCAATATAATTGGAGATTGGAAGGGTAATATCATTTTTGCCTACCCTGATTTGGAAATTCAAATGAGTGCGGTTGTGGCTGAAGTAGGAAACGGAGACCAGTTTGGATTTAGGATTGGTTATTTTAATAAGGGTTATGAAGAGAGTCAAAATACAGTAGTGGAGATGAAATTACCCGATGAGTTTAGATATATGGGAGATAATAGCGGATTTGTGGTAAGTGTGAAGGGTAATAATATTAGCTGGCAAGTAGGAACTGTGGGGGCTTTTGAAGAGGGTGGATTTGATGTATTGGTGGAGGCAAATGCTTATGGAGAGACTGCAAACAACTTAGTAAAAAGTGCCTGGGCAGCAATGAATTTGGAAGTAAATACTGAGTCGGCCATAGAAACAAGCCAAACCGAAACTAATGTAAATAATAATTATAGTTCGGTCAAAACTAAGATTAATTTAGTGGAAAATGGAGTGGGTGGAGATGGAGATGGTGAAGAGAATAAGCAAGATTATGAAAACGGAAGTGATGGAGTAGATCAGAGACAACCAATTTTAACAATTGAATCTAAAAATAATGTAGGTGAATTTGTAAATCCAACTGATATCGTCAGCTTTGAGGTAAAGGTGGAAAATAATAGTGATGTACCAGCCTATGATACTTTTTTGGTAAATGAAATATATGATACAAATGATGAGCTAGTTAGCTACAACGAAATATATATTGGAGAAATAAAAGCATACAAAACTGGCACAATTAGATTTGGACTGCCAGTGCCAAGTGATTTTGAGGGTGAATATGAAAACTTGATAACAATATATGGTTATGCAACAAACGATAATTTCATTAATTCAAACACATCCCAAACTGAATTTAGTGTCAAAGGACGTAATTATGGAGTTGGCATTGATACTGGAGAGGTGCTAGCAGAGATAGATGAAATTGAGAATGGAAATAATTTAGTATTGGAAAGAAAAGATTTATTAGCTTATGCTCTACTGGTTTTGGTGTCGTCCGGCTGGGTATATAAACAAATAAATATTTGGAAAGAAAATAAGGAAGGTAAGCTAAAAATTTTTGATGTACTGTTGTTTTTAGTAGCAATAGGATCGTTTGGATATAGTCTGGTGTCAATATTTGCTAATTGATAGTTTAATTTGACTTTTAATTTACGTATAATTCGGTCTGATGATAAAGATTTTGAAGAGATTTCACTATTTCTTTTTGAAAAACAAACCCCTATTTGGGGTATTTATGCTGATATCAGTGGTGGCAGTAATATTGGAAAATGTCAGACCTTATTTTTATAAACTATTAATAGATGGGGCTACAAACAACCAATACGAAAACGTGTTGGTGATTTTATTGGTTTACGGAGGTAGCTGGATAGTGTCAGATATATTAAGAAGTGTGGCTAATTATTTTGGAGACAGAATAATTGTTAAATCATCGGTTGATGCCAGGGTGACAATATTTAAAAGAGTACAGGACTTAGATTTTGCCTATCATGTGGAAAAGAATACGGGTTCTCTAATAAGTGCTTTTAAAAGGGGTGACAATGCTTTTTTTTCTTTGTATTGGAATATATATAGAGAAATTATTCCGATTGGAATAAGTATTTTGGTAATGTTTTATTTTTTTGGAGGAGTATCTCTAAAATTTGTATGGATATTGACCGGACTGTTAACTATAAATGGAGCCTTGGCAGGAATTTTGATAAAAAAGAATTTAAAAAAGAGGATTGAATTTAATAATAGCGAAGATGAAATATCGGCAATTATTACAGATAATCTGATTAATTATGAAACGGTTAAATTTTTTGCTCAAGAAGGTCAGGAAGAAAAAAGGCTAAGAGTAAGTTTTAAAAATTGGATTGATAAGTTTTATGGCTACGTAGATACTTTTAGAATTATTGATATAACCATAGGTTGTTTGAGCCTAATAGCAATGACTGGAGTGATGTATCTAATGATAAATGATCTACAAAAAGGAAACTTAACTCTGGGTGACTTTACCATGGTAACAGCTTTTATGGGTGGATTTTATTACCGGTTTTTTGGTCTGATTTGGCAGATTAGAAATATTGCTAAAGACTATACTGATATTGAAAAATATTTCTCAATTCTAGATGAGGAAATAATTGTGAAAGATTCAGAAATTTGCCAAAAAATAATGGAAAATAAAGGAAAAATAGAATTTAGAAATGTGTCGTTTGTATATCCTAAAAATAATAAAAGAGTATTGTCTAAAATTAACCTGGTAATTGAGCCGGGAGAATCAGTGGCATTTGTGGGAAGAAGCGGAGCCGGAAAAACAACTTTGGTTAAATTACTTTTAAGATTTTATGATTTGAGTGGTGGTCAGATATTGGTAGACGGGGTCGATATCAGTAAAATGTCAAAAAGTTACCTCAGATCGCTTTTGGGAGTAGTGCCACAAGAACCAGTATTGTTTAACAATACTATTGGATTTAATATCAAGTACGGCAAACAGAGGGTAAGTAAGAAATTGATTGAGAAAGCTGCCCGAATGGCAAACCTGGATGGATTTATTAAAAGTTTGACTGATAAATATGAAACTGTAGTAGGAGAGAGGGGAGTAAAATTATCCGGTGGTCAAAAGCAAAGGTTGGCTATAGCCAGAGCAATGTTAGTTGATCCAAAAATTTTGATATTTGACGAAGCTACATCAAACCTTGATTCAGAGTCTGAAGGTAAGATTCAGGATGCTTTGTGGAAAACAGCTAAAAACAGAACAACCTTAATTATTGCCCATAGATTTTCAACAATTAGAAAAGCAGATAAGATTGTGGTGTTGGACAAAGGTAAAGTGGCGGAAATTGGTAATCATAGCCAATTGATAAACAAAGGGGGGTTGTATTTCAAACTGTGGAGCATGCAATTTGAAGAAAAAGCAGATGATGGAATTGAGGTAAGTGGAGGCGGTTTGCTGAAAAAAGATATGGTTTAAGATAGAAATTTTGACAATTTTGCATTTTTAGGGATAGACTTAAATATGAATAAAAAGAAAGTTAGTCTACCTGATCTAAATTATGCTTATAATGGACTAGAGTCGGTAATTTCTGAGAAAATTATGAGGCTGCATCATGATGTACATCACAAGGGATATGTGGATAAGGCAAATCTTTTTTTTGATAAATTGACAGATTTTAAAAAAGGAAGTGAGGTGGATATCAAATCGATACTTAAAAATCTGAGTTTTAATTATAACGGAGCTAAGCTACATGAGATATTTTGGCAAAATATGACTGATAAATACGAGAAAATGACTAAAAATATGGAAAAATGGATTGAAAATAATTTTGAATCAGTTGAAAAATTTGTAGAAATGTTTTCAAAAACTGCTTCCAGTGTAGAGGGTTCAGGCTGGGCGGTGCTTGGTGTAGATAATGCTAAAAACGGTTATATATACCAAGTTGAAAAACACAATCAGGGTCATTTATCGGGGTTGAGACCTGTGTTAGTGCTAGATGTATGGGAGCATGCATATTATATTGATTATGAAAACAGAAGAGATGAATATATAGAGAAATGGTGGAAGGTAGTCAATTGGAAGTGGATTGAAAAAAAGCTGTAATTCTCTATACTCTTATGTAGATGGCAATAGAATTTAGAGATGATCAAATTGGTAAGTTAAGAAATTTAGGTATAGAAATTGGCATGGGTGGAGTAGTAAGCTCTGGTAATGATTTTAAAATCAAGAAAAATAATAATTTTAAGATTGTGGCTGGATCGGTAGTGATTAGTATGGTTGGGTTTGGAATGGTGATGCTACTGAAAAAAGACGGGGCAACTAAAAACACAAATATTGAGGTGAAAACACCAGATAATGAGGTGGTGGCCAGAATTAGTCCTACGCAAACTAATATTCAAAAGCATTTACTGGCCTCTCAACAGTATTTTTCCCAAGCACTACAAGCACAATCGATGGGAGAGGCGCAAGAAGTAATAGAGTTTTTAAATAAATCATTGGAAGAGGCGGGGATGGCGATTACTAACTTTAGTGATGATTTCAGGGGATATCAGCAGAGAGGAAAAATTTATCAATCTTTAATATCAGCCTCTGAGATACTGAATGAACAGGATAAACAATTTTTGAGTCAAGCAATTAATGACTTTAGTAAAGCCTATAAACTAAATACGGAATTAGCGGAAATAAGTAGAGATCTGGCAAATTTGTATGCCAAGGCCGGGGATGCAACTAAAACTATATTTTATTTATCTGAAACGATAAGAATAGAGCCAACCAAAGCCCAGAATTTTTATGATTTGGCCAGAATACAGAGTCAAAGTGGAGATATAGTATCGGCCTTGGATACTTATAAACAACTGGTATGGCTAGTGAGTGACACAAATCAAAAGCAAATAATTGAAGCAGAAAAGCAATCACTGGAAAAAATATTGGCTGAAAATCCAGATTTAAAACAAAAAACAAAGATAGATTATATACCAACCCCAACTGAAGGAATATTGAGGGAAGGACCAAAAATTGAAGCCGGTAAAAAAAGTAATGTCATAATTGCGGCAGCGGAAGAAAAGGAAGAGTTGGAAGTAACAGGTATGACTGAGTCTAATTCTTATTCGGGAGAGGCTACGCTTGCTGCAAATCAAGCTGATGTAGAAATTAAAAATGAAAATTTAACTGCTGATGCTCAAGTGTATGTATCTATAATAAAAGGCGGAAAGAATCAAGTATTGAGAGTTAAATCTAAAACAGACTCAAGCTTTAGGGTGGGGTTGGATATACCGATTGCTGAAGAGATTGAATTTAAGTGGTGGATAATAGATTAGCTTAAGGTCCGCCTTCTGGCATGAAGTCACCGGTTTCTTCCTCAAGATTTTCTATGGGTGATTCAATTGGACTTGGAGTTTCAGTCGAGGTTGGTGCGAGAGAACTTATAGCTTGTGGAGGCTCTAAATCTTCTACAGGGATATCAATTTCATCGGTAACTGTAGGAAGAGGTTCAGCGGTTTTAAGAGTCTGAACGTCGGGTTCTGTCTGCTCCTGAGGTTGGGAAGCGGCAGTTAACTTTTCAAGTTCTTCTCTCCAAGTAGTTAATTCTTTGCTGGCATTTTCATAATCAGCAGAATCGATTGGAACTAATAAAACAGCTTGATTTAGTCTGGTGACGGCATCGGCTAGTCTATTCATATTTTTAGCGGTATGTGCCCAGTTGTACCAACCGTTGGCAAAATCAGATTTCCTGAGTAAAACCTCTTCAAAAATACGATCGGCGTTTTCAAATTGGTTTGCTGAATAATATAAACTACCCATCTCCATTCTGACTAAGGGATCAGCTTGATCTAAAACAGAGGCTTGCTGGAAAGATTCTAAAGCCCAATCCGGAGCACCTTCAACAACCCCGATCAGACTTTTGTAAATAGAACCTAAATTGTTCCAATAAGTAGCGGAACCCTGATCCAAACTAACAGCGTCTTTGGCTTCTCTAATGGCTTGTTGCAAAAGAACTGAAATCTTTTCTTTGTCAGCTTCGGGTAAGTCTTGCTGCTGGGATAAGGCCTGAGCCAAACCAATGTTGGTTTGGGAATAAATACGCCTTAATTCGGCCCAGTTGGGATCAAATGATATAGCTTTAATCTGAAGATCGTAGGTGGAAATACCATCATTTTTGGAAGCGGCTAAAAGTGAGTTTCTTAGGTAGACTCTAGCTAATAGTTTTTTGGTGGAAACAAAACTACCAAATAAAACAAAGAGGATAACTAAAATAGTGGTCAGAATTGGTGTGATATTTATTTTCTGTTCACCAACATTAAGTCTGGCTGGTGTTGTAAATAGATTGCCAAATTTTTGAGATAGAATAAAGGCGAATAACCACAGACTAACAATGTTGACTGGTAGAATAAGGTTGGCTAAGAATAGGAAGATAATAGAAATGTAGGCGGTTGATTTTTTGAGTTTTAAAAGGCGGGAAGTAAATAAAAAAAGAAAAATAACAAAGACTATACCCAGCTCTGTCCAATAATGAAAGAAACCCGAAGAAGAAACAATAAAGCGTTGATTCCACCAAGGAGTGGTGTTGTAAGAAAAGGGTCTAAAGAGATCAAAGGCTCTTAGAAAATTACCAATGCCAACACCAAAGATAGGACTATTTTTAAAAGTGTCGGCAGTGACTAACCAGCCAGTGACATAATCTAAGCCTGGCCATCCTATTTTGAAAAGTCTATAGATAGATAAAATTGTACCGAAGGAAATAATTGATAATTTAAAAAGACCTAAGATGAATGATTTGGAACCTTTTTGAGAAGATTTGGCCATAAGCCGACCATTTTCTATAGCCAAGAATAGTAGAAATACAGCTTCGACTAAAATTGAGCCAACAAATGACCAATTTTTATCAATAACAAGCAAGGGATTGTCTTGAGTCAAGACAAGAGGGAAGCTGGAGTCGGGCATAATAAAAACCAATAATGATGTTAGAGACATGACAATGCCAGCAATAGTCAGAAAGAGGAAGTTTGATGACCAGGATTTTTTTGGCTCTGATTGAAGCCACAAAAAATACCAAATAAAAAGGGACATAAAAGTACCAAAACCACCTGGATCAGATAAAGTAGTTGATTTTAGAGAAGGAGACAGCCTAAAGTAACTAACGGTAAGCCAAAGAAGAAATACAATAAAAAAACCGAAACCTCGGCCAAAATTAATTTTGGCCTGATTTTTTTGTGATAGAAAATCTATTAACCAAAAGACCAAACCAACTAAACTTGAAATAAACAAAAACCAATTTTTACCAAAACTAAAACTACCTGAAACTATGGGGAGAAAAAACAATGGGAATAAAACAAGATTTATTTTAATATACAAGTTAAATAGTTTCTTCATGGTTTCAGAATAACAAAATTGGTAACTAGCTAACAATAAGCAAAAGATGTTTTAAACCGCACTTTTTCTGATTTTTATACTTTTTGATATTAATTGAGCTTCCTCTATTAAATTCTGAACTTGTTCTATACCTTTAGACCAAAAAGATCTGTCCTCTAAATCTAGACCGATTGAGGCAAAAATTTGTTTGGGTGAACGACTAGTGCCAGATGATAAAACTTTTTTGACTTGATTAATAAAGACAGGATCTTTGTTAACTTTTGATTGGAGATATTTGGAAATAAGTAAGCCTGAAGCGTAAGAATAGACATAGAATGGATTTCTAATATGACTCCAGTAAACCCACCAGGCGTCAAAACCGGACAGATCAATTGAGTCGCCCATATAAGAAGACATGTGTTTAATAAAGAGATCGCCTATTTGTTTTTTTGATAAATAGCCTATTTTTCTAAACCTGGTGTGGAGTTCGGTTTCAAAGTTGTAGCAGGCAACCTGACGAAAGATAGTACTGATATCATCGTCTAACTTGGCCATAAGCAAACTAAAACGCTCTTCAGAAGTCAAGGTTGAAGCAATGTAATCTAAGACAAAATCTTCAAAAAAGGTACTGGCAACTTCGGCAATAGCTAAACTGGTGTCAAAATTTAAACCGTTTTGAGAAGCGCGCATAAGTTCGTTATTGATAGCGTGACCCATTTCGTGAGCTAGGGTGGTGACATCGCGAAGTTTGTTGTTGTGGTTTAAGAGAATAAAAGATTTTGATGATAGGAGACCGCCAGCGCAAAAGGCTCCGTCTGATTTACCTTTTTTGGATAAGAAGTCAATTTGACCGTTTTGTAAAAAGTCTTTAAAGAGAGAAGAAAAGAGCGGATCTAACTTATTGAAAACCTGATCTAACAAATCAATAGTAGAGGCAGGTGAAAAAGATTTATCAAATTGACCGATGGGGACATTTCTCCAATAGTATGGAATTTTTTTAAGACCCAGTAGCTTGGCTTTAAATTTGTAGAAGTCATTGCTGATTTGGAAATTGGCAGAAACACTATCTATAAGAGAATCAACCACCGAGGTATCTATGTCATCTGATAAATGACGAGCGGAATCTGGCCTTTTGTAGTGCCTAATATTATCTTCGACAAATTTATTTTCCAGTATCGAATTTAACTCTGATTCAGCCACATCAGAAAGCGAATTGACTATTGAAGTGAAAGCAAAGCCGGCTGACTTGGCGATTTTAAAATTGCGGTTATCTACAAGACTGCCAATTTTCGAAAAAGGTAAAGTTTGAAGTTTACCTTTTCGATTTAAGACTTTTTGTTGCTTTTGACTTAATAATCTTGAAGTCATTTTGACCCAATTTGAATAGGATACTTGGCTTTTTAAATTGAGAAGTTTTTCTTCTTTGCTAGATAAAATATGCTTACCATGAGCAAATAAATTTTTTAAAAAATTACGATATGGCTTTAAAATGGCAGAGTTCAAAAATCGTTTTTGAGTTGAAGGATTAATTTTTGATAATTTGAGTAAAAAAAACTGGATATCGTTTTCAATTTTTTTAGAGGCAAAGCTTAATTTGTTTAACTTAGCTGAAATAAGGGAGCTGTTTTCGTTTAGAGCCTGGCGGAGTGAAAAATAATAATCAACCTGACTGGCGGTAGAAAAATGACTGATCCACTGGTCATATTGAGTCAAAGCTTTTAATAAGGATTTAGTAGAAGTCAGATAAGAACTATCCTTGGACCATTTATTAATAAATTTATAGGCAGAGAGTTTGGCAAGTTTGAGATCTTTTTTAATTTTTGGATCTTTTAAACTCTTGTATCCTAAAGTTGTTTGAAAATCCCAATTGGTTTTGATCATAGGTAATTATATAGTATATTTTTTTGGTTTCTTGACTTGACAAATTGGCAGTTTATATATTAGACTGTTAGCAGATGTGTGTATGTGTTGTTAATAATTTATTAAGGAGGATACTATGAATATAGTAAAATTTAATCCTTTTTGGAATAGATGGCCTAGCTCCTTTTTTGACGAAGAGACATGGCCTGAGTTAACGGTTACAGAAGGCTTGGATGTCTACGAAAAAGACAACAAAATTGTAGTGGAAGCGGCTATGCCAGGCATTCCCGAAGAAAATATTGATATCACCTATGAAGACGGAGTGCTACATATAAGCGGAAAGTGGCAAGAGTCAATGGAAGATAAAAAGAAAAAGAAAACTGTCTACAAAAGCCAGATGGTAAGATCGTTTGATTACCGGACTATGATGCCCAGACCAATTGATACAAATAGTGTCGAGGCAACTATAAAAAATGGAGTATTGACAGTAGAAGCTAAAGTAGCTCCCGAAGCCCAAGCTAAAAAAATAAAAATTAAAACCGGTTAATTTAAAGATTGTTTGAGAGCACCGACTTCTGACTTGGTCAGAGGTCGGTAGCTACCGGGTGAAAGTTTGCCGATGTTTATTGGTCCTATGGCAATACGATGTAAGCTTAATAAATTTAAACCAAGACTTTCAAACATCCGTCTGATTTGTCTTTTTTTGCCTTGAAATAGAGTAATTTTAAGAGTGGTATGGTTTTTTAATTGACTATGAATGGAAACCAGACTGGGAATTAGCTTTTGATTATCAAGTTTAATATCAGTTGCTAATTTTTTTAAAATCTTGGCTGAAATTGGAGAATTAGTGGTAACTAAATAGGTTTTGTCTAAGTGGTTCTTGGGATGGGTGATGATGTTGGCAAGAGTGCCATCGTTTGTGAGTAAAACCAAACCGGTAGAAAGGTAGTCAAGCCTACCAACAGGAAAAAGACGCTGATTTGTCTTGACAAAATCCAGAACAGTGGTGCGTCCCCTATCATCTCTGGTAGTAGTCAGAACATTTTTGGGTTTGTTTAGAATTAGATAAGTATAGGTTGGTTTAAAGTCGATGACCGGTTTTGAATTTATAGAAATTTTGTCACTACCCGGATTAATTTTTTGACCAAGGGTAGCCATAACATCATTAACTTTAATTTGACCAGAAGCTATGAGACTATCTACCTTTCGTCTGGAGGCAACACCCATGGAGGCCAGATACTTATTTATTCTAATTGGCATATTTTAGAAGATAGATTAATAGGCTTAAAAAAAGAGTAGCGGATATGGTTGAGGTTAGTTGATAAAGAATATAGATAGAATTGTTGGAGAGATTTTTGAGACCGAAATCAAAGGGACGGTAAGAATTATGGGAAAATTGCTGGAGTAACCAATAGATAGTTTCAAAGAAAAAGCGTAAGGATAAAAAAACTAACAATATAATTAAACTAAAGTTTGGAGAAATAAAGTACGAACAAGCTATTAGTAAAATAAACGGGTAAATGACAAGCCTATCCCCTTTGACGAAAATTGTCAGGAAACGTTCGATAAATAAGGGGGAGTTGTAAAAATTCGAATCCTTAGCAAACATTTGTTATTTTAACAAAAAAAATAGGGGGCGGTTTAAATCGTCCCCTATTTAAGTTACAAATTAAAATAATTAGCCAAGTCTGGCGGCATCTTCTTTAGAAAGAATCTTGAAGAGCTTGACTTGTTGACCATCAAGATCAACAGCAACTCTGGCTGCTTTGCGGCCGTTTTTCATGGTAATGACTTCGACTTTACTGTCATCGACTTCTACGCTTTTTCTTAGTTGGACACTATAGAATTTCATTTAGTTTTGTTTAACTTATAAAAGCTACTTTTAGGTAGCCTAAGCACAAATATAAACGACTATTTTAGCTTTGTCAAACCTGGCTTAAAAATTGTTAGGTATAAAATGATATTTTTACCTAAGGTTCGCATTTAGTTAACTCGTCTATAATTTTGGACATTTTGAGATATACTTGGATTATGACCAGAGAAGAAAAAATAAAAATTATAAAGCGAAACTGTCAGGAGGTGCTGACAGATGAGGATTTAAAGAAATTAATTGAGTCAGGTAAACCAATAAATCATTATATAGGTTTTGAAATATCTGGATTGGTACATTTGGGAACAGGCTATATGTCTATGGGAAAAATTGCTGATTTTTTAAAAGCAGGAGCAAGATGTAAAATATTTTTGGCTGATTTCCACACATATTTAAATAATAAATTAGGCGGAGATTGGGATAATATCAGGTGGGCAAGTGAAAATTATTTTAAACAGGCGCTGATTGCCAGTTTGAAGTGTTTTGGAGTAGAAGAAAATCAGGTTGAATTTGTCAGTGGCAAGAAACTATATGAAGAAAATCCAATTCATTGGCAAAATTTTATGGAAATAGGTAAACAGGTTACCTTATCCAGAAATTTGAGAAGTATATCGATTATGGGAAAAGCTAAAGGCAAGGAAGTAGATATGGCAACATTGTTTTATCCGCCACTACAAGTAGCGGACATAGCCACTATGGAGATAAACCTAGCCCATGCTGGGATGGATCAGAGAAAAGCCCATGTGATTGCCAGAGAGGCCATAAAAAAGATAAGGGGTAATCATCAGACTCCAGTGGCAATACACCACAATCTGATTGCCGGATTGACGGCACCTGAGGGAGAAGACGATCAAGAGTCTCTTAAAATGAGTAAGTCGAAACCAAATTCGGCCATATTTGTGCATGATACACCTGACGAAATAAGAGAAAAAATCAAAAAGGCATATGGGCCACCCGGAATTGTTGAGTTTAATCCCCTATTAAATTGGGTAGAGACACTGGTGTTTTGGGGAGAAAAAGAATTAGAGGCTGGTTTTGAAATAAAGAGACAGGAAAGATTTGGAGGAAATGTAACATACTTTAAAACGGCTGACTTAATAAGTGACTATAAGAATAATAAATTATTTCCGCTTGATCTTAAAAATGGATTATCTGATTGGCTAATTGAAAGACTGGAGCCGGTTAGAATGTATTTTGAAGTAAAAAAACACAAGCAGGCTATGGAGAAGATGAAGGGTTTAATAAAGCTCTCCAAATAAAGGCGGAAATGTTGGTACCACCACTGGTAAGATTGATAGCTTTTTTGAGTTCGTATTGACTAATAGTGCCATTATAAGGTTCTCTATCAGGAATAATACCAGTATAAAAACTTTGTAATACAGGCAGAGCTTTTGGATCTCCGATCTGACCCAGTGCCCAAATGGCATCATTTCTGGATTTAAAGCTGTTGGTATCATCTTGTAAAGACATAATTAGAGAATCAGGGCAAGTGCCACCGTAGGAGGTTGTAGCGGACTGACAGAGACTTTTAACTTCGAAGCCAATCCAGGTACAAGCGATAAAGAAAAATAAAAGAAATAAACTTGTGCTGATTGCACAAATAAATAAGAAATTTTGTTTGATAATTTTAAGAATCATTGTCCTCCTTGTAGAAAAATATATCTTCGACATTTACTTGAAAGTGTCGACTAATTTTTAATGCTAAACCCAGTGACGGCAAGTATTTATTGGCTTCGATGGCAATAATAGTCTGTCTAGTGACACCAACCTTATCAGCCAGATCCTGTTGAGTAAGATTGTGATTGGCACGATATACTTTTAATTTATTGTCCACGGCCACCTCCAAATTTTTGATTTAAAAAGTGATAAGAGATAGCAAAAATCGAGATCATAAATAAGGTGATATAGGCAAAAATCATACCTAAAGATTCTAAATAAGTAAAATCTGTCTTAGAAAAAACAGCCAATCCGCTATGAGTTGGGATGAGTAACAAAACTGAGGCAATACCGATAGTAGGGGCAAAAATAGCGTAGGTTAGCTTGGCGGCTTTTTCCTGAATAGTTATATCTCTTTCGTCAGCTTTGATTTTGGCTTTGTGTCTAAAAAGAGCCATGAAAACCATACCGGTTAAAACTGCGGCAAGAGTGAGAAGGTAACTATGACTATTGATAGCTAGAGAAATAATAATGGAAACAAAAATAGTAATAATGATTCTAAGCTGCTTATATTTTTTTAATTTCATAATTAAATGTAATAAATACCTTACATTTTGTCAAGTATTTATTACATTTAATTAATATAAAACCCCTCTTGTATTCTCCCCTTGATCCTCCTACGCTAAGCTTCGGAAGGACAGGCAGGGGGAATAGTTGATTTGAAGAAACCCCTCTTGTATTCTCCCCTTGACAGGGGAGAAAATAATGTAGATGAAAAGTTTTAGGGATAGAGTGTATGAAATTGTGGCAAAAATACCAAAAGGGCAAGTAATGACTTATAAACAGGTAGCCCAAAAGTTGGGAAGTAAAGCATATAGAGCAGTCGGCCAAGCGTTGGCAAAAAATCCGTATGCGCCAAGAGTCCCCTGTCATAGAGTAGTTAGAAGCGATTATAGCCTGGGAGGATTTAATGGAAGTATGGATAATAGGAGAAAAAAGGAGTTACTATTAAATGAAGGAGTAAAAATAGTAGGAGATAGAGTGATTAGAGATACAGACTAGAAATTTTTTACTTCACGTAAAAGTCTGTCCAGACTAATTTTGGCCATACAGATAACTTTATCGGCACCGCCATAATAAACATAAAGAATGCCATCGACAAGAACGGCGCCACAGGGGAAAACAACGTTGGGAAAATCGCCAACTATTTCCCAAGGATCGGTAGGCTCTAAAATAGGAAAAAGAGAGCGGTGGATAACCTGACGGGGTTCGATTTCTTCCAGAATCATAAAACCGACCCTGTACTGATTGTCAACAGAGCTAACACCATGGTACAAAAGTAACCAGCCAATATCGGTTTTTATAGGCGGAGCGGCGATACCAATTTTTTTACTATCCCAAAAGCGCTCCCGGGGGTTGATAGAAGATTCTTTTTCCAGCCACATATCATCGGCAAAATTGAGATTGTCGACGTAATCTATGGCAATATCGCGACCATGAACGCGGTGAAAAATAACAAATTGAGAACAGGTTTTGCTGGGAAGAAGACAAGTATTTTTATCATCTACCCCAGGAGGAGAAATAAGCCGAGGTTGGGTCCAATTCCACTTTTTAGCTAAAAAGTCTTTGACTTTGATACTGGTGTAAGCCACCCGAGGAGGATTGATACTATCGTATGCTGTATAAAACATATGGAAAGTATTGCCAATTTTGGTAATACGGGGATCTTCACAACCGGATAGGCCACCAGGATTTTTTTTTTGTTCAAAATCGGCTCGGGGAATATAAATAGGGTCTTTAAAGGTTTTAAAGTTGGAGCCGTCTATACTTTCGGCCAGACCCAGAGTGGAAGTATTGTCTTGGGAAAGAGCTCTATAAACAAGATAAAATTTACCTTTTTCATAGACTGTAGCCGGATTGAAGACAGCTTTTGATTGCCAGTAGCTATCAGGATTGGGTTTAAGGATAGGATTGAGAGGGCTTTTCTCCAGTTTGGGAGGGAAAAAAGTAGGTCGATTACTTAAACTTTTAAGCACACAAGCAAGACTGAGCTTGGAAACAGCACAGAAATTATCGGCTGAACCGAAATAAAGATAAACTTTTTTGCCTTCCAGAATGGCTCCGGAGGGAAAGATAACGTTTCTAACCATACCGTTTTTACCAAAACCAGGCTCTGGCTTGATAATGGGATAGGCGGTCCTTTTGAGGATTTTTTGGGGATTGAGATGGTCTAAAACAACAGCTTCGATACCAAAAAGCTGGTTTTCTGGACTGGTATACATCTGAATATGGGCATAAAACAAAAGCCAGCCTTCATCGGTCAGGACAGGAGGAGCGCCGATTTCAACGTGATCAGTATTGATGCGAGACAAATCGATAGTAAATTGATAATGATTTTGATACCACTGGTGCCAAAAGTCGGTGTCGTAAAAATTTTTAAAATTGGAAGTTTGAGCCAGGGCAATTCGGGAGGGTGGGTTGTCTGAATCAACAGTTAGAGCCAAGGTGTATTTACCATCTATTTTTTGGGGAAAAAGAGTGGCGGCTTTAGCATTGAAGGGAGTAATCAAGTGTTTACTATCAATAGTTTTTAAGTCTTTGGTGGTGGCAAGGGCAATTTTTATACTGTCTGGCCTGGGAGGATAGGAAGACAGGGCAGTATAAAAAATATAGTAGGTATCCCCTATTTTGGTAATCCGGGGATCTTCGCAACCAAATAGCTCCCAATCGAATTCCGGCCAAATGAAGCTTCTTCTGTTGGTGAAGTTTTTAACCCCATCTGAACTTTCGGCAATACTAATAGTAGATAGACTTAAATCGTGACCTTGATAATTTTTAGTTTCAGACTGACTGCGGTATAAAATATAAAATTTGTCAAGGTGCTTTATGGGACAGGGATTGAAAACTGCCTGAGACTCCCAAGGGTTACCTGGATCTGGAGATAAAATAATGTGTTTGCTCATACTTTTTTGATTGAAATTGGATCTAAATTTGTCGGTTGATCGGTTTTTAGTTTAGAAATAAAGTCTTCTAGAGGAGAGGTGGCCAGACAGACATGAGAATCGGCTCCTCCATAATAAACGAAAAGCATATCTTTAATAATAACAGCACCACAAGGATAAACAACACCGGCTTTAAAACCGATATTGTCGTACCACATATCCGGCTCGATAATAGGATAAGCGCAGCGGTATAAAACCTGAGTGGGGTCTTCAAGCTTTAGAAGCATGGCGCCAACTTTGTAGCCACTGGCGTCTTTGTCGTCGACTGACTGATAAATAAGAAGCCAACCATGCTTGGTTTTAAGCGGTGGGGCGGCAGTGCCGATTTTACGACTATCCCACCATAAGGGGGATCTAGGAGTGATTTTGTATTGACCTTTGAGATACTGGCCTGGCTTAAAATCGAGACTATCAACAAAATCGATTAAGATATTGGGGAAAATGCGGTGAAAGATAACGTATTTACTGCCAATTTTTTCGGGTAAAATGCAGGCGCTTTTGTCAACCAGGTGAGGGGGAGAAATAAGAACGGGGCGCTCCCAAAGCCAGCGGTGAGCTAAAAAATCAGTCAAAGCTATGGAGGTGAGAGCAATACGGGGAGGATCCCAACCATTGAAAGCGACGTAAGTCATATAAATTCGGTCATCTATTCTGGTAATACGGGGATCTTCACAGCCTTCACAACCACCACCAGAAACAAACTGTGGATTAAACTTGTCTTTTTGACCCATTTCAAAAGGTTGAGACGGTATAAAACAGGGATAGTTTTGCTTGAAGTCAACTTTGTAGCCATCAGCACTGGTAGCGTAACCTAAGACCGATCTGTAATCAAAACCTTGAGCCCGGTAAAGAATATGAACTTTGTCTGCTTCGTAAATGGCGGCCGGATTGAAAGTGGTAAAAGCTTCCCAACTATTAGCTGAATTTGGAGCAATTAAAGGATTAGTATCGGGCTTGGTGAGAAAATGAGCTTTTTTAATTTCAACTTCATTTTTAATTTTGTAATTTGGGTAAACGACAGTATAGATGGCGTGATTTTTTAAATGCCAATAGGAAATAATTTTGTTTTTAAATTTTAGAACAGTTAAAAAAGAAACTTGGTAATCCTGCCAAAAGGGTGGACTTAAAAAGACGGGTTGATGGTGGCGCCAGATGATCTGATTATCAGAATTTAGACCGGCAACACCAACAAAAAACTGATTGTGAGACAGGTAGTGATAAAAAAGTAATCTGTCCTGTTTATTTTCGATGATACCCTGGATAGAAATTGCACTAGGTGGGATATATTCACTACCCGGAGCTAATATTGGAGATAGATGGGAAAAATTAATAGGAGTTTGTTTGAGGACTTTTTTGGGAATAAGACTAAGAGAAATTGGTTTGAAATCAAAACCATCGAGTGATTTAAAATAATGTTTTTTGCGACCGAGGTGAATTTCCAGGTAAATTGTTTTGGCAGAGGAATAAAAGACAATTTGCTTATCTTTTCTTAATTTGAGTAATTTAGTTAAAACATTCATGAATTGAAAGGCGTGTTTAATTTTAACCATAATTTACAAATCAAACAAGCCAGGGGTTATCTAAATCTATTAGTGACGAAATCGGTATAATCTTAGTGCACTTTCTTCGGCCAGAGAATTGATGGTGTTCATAAGTAGACTTTTTTGAGAATTGATTTTGATTTTGTCAAAGATATTACCGGAGACGTTGATGGGAGTTCCTGAGGTAAGAGCGTATTTACCTTTAACAAAAAAGCGGGCCATATCAACTTTTTGCTTGATTTTTATGTTTTTGGTAAAAGTTTTATCTTTGGCAAAAGAGATGCCGATGGGAACAATAGGAGCTTTAGTTTCCAAGGCTAATCTAATGACTCCTGAAAAGGGTGGATAAGTAATGCCATCGATAGCACTTAATCTACCCTCGGGGAAAATTAAAATACTTTTACCCGTTTTTAATTGCTTTAGGGCATGCTGATAAGCCAAATTACCCTGGTCGCTAACTACAGGGATATGGCCTGATTTTCTGATAAGATAGCCAATAATGGGAATTTGGAAAACGGAATTAGTAATCAAAATACTGACTGTGTCTTTGAGAGCAGACATAACTAAAACGGGGTCGAGAGTGGAAGGATGGTTGGCAGCGTATATTTTTGCTTTATTTGATCTGGGCCAGTTTGATTTGTAGTCTAATCTGATAAAGGGAAGGGAAAGGTATTTAATGACGTTTTTGGTGAAGTGGTAGAAGATATTTGACATTTAGGACAGGATGTAGTTTACCAAATTTTTGACCCAAGCTGTGTAATTGATATTGTCAAAGATGTCTTTAAAAAGACCAATAAAAAGGATAGATGAAATAGATTGCTGAAGCTTTAATTTGGTATTTTGATAAAGAACAGGATCGGGATTGGGGCTTAATATAATTTGGAGAACTTCGTCAGTAAAGTTTCTTAAAAGAACAATGGAAGTAGTGTTGTTGTTCTGATTGACAAAATTGCCATGGAAGTGAGCTTTGAGAATACGGGGATGATCAATCAGACCGTATAAAACTGAAGAGATAAGATGAAATAAAAAAAGTTTGGGGTTGTGACCATATTTTTGACGGGTAATTTTGAGACTATTAACAAATTCATCTTTGAGAGTTTTTCTATAGACTGCTTCAACTAAATTATCGATATCCCTGTAGATTGACTTAACAGTAATAATCTTTAGTTTTGAAAGTTTGGCAATTTTAGCGTAGGTTAATTTGTCTAAACCTTGATTTTCAATAATTGTAATTGCAGACTTGATGATAACTGATCTTTTGGTGCTAGTGTGGGACATAAACGGATTAGTATAGCTTAATTGGTAAATTTTTGTTATAATGTGGACGTACGGAACTACTCAAGTGAGAGGAAGACCGGACGAGTTATATTTTTGAAAAGTAATGAATAAAAAACTTTTTATCGGCGGATTGTCTTTTACAACCACCGAAGATTCTTTGAAGGCTGCATTTGCGCAAGCTGGTAACGTTATTTCTGTTGTTGTCATAAAAGACAAGTTTTCTGGCAGATCCAAAGGTTTTGGATTTGTAGAAATGGAAACAGAAGAAGAAGCCAAAGCTGCAATTGAAATGTGGGAAGGCAAAGATTTGGATGGTAGAGTGATACACGTCAATGAAGCCAGGCCTATGGAAGACAGACCAAAAAGAGACTTCCAACCAAAAAGCTACTAATTTTTAGTAAATCTTTTAAGAAAACCCCGATTTAGGTCGGGGTTTTTTGGTGGTGAAATAATGGCAACTGTAGTAAAAAACCTACCCCGATAATTACTAAAAGTATGTGAAGATATGAGCTTTTTTTTAAGATAAGGCCAGTTTAAAAATTTTTCAAAAATTTTGTTAAATTCTGATTCGATGTAGGCATCTTTGATAGAATTTGGCGGACTACCTAGCCAATTGTCAGTAGTCTGATTTTTGAGATAGACATCGGTGGTTAAATAAAGCAGACCGGTTGGTTTTTTGACTCTAAGTAGCTCTGAAAAGGCTATTTTGGTGTTTTTAAGAGAGCCAACGTGTTCGATGGCCGAAATGCAGATAACAAAATCAAAGTAATTATCCGGATATTTTAATTTAGTCATATCCCCGATTATATGTTTAACCGAAGAAGATTTGATTCTTGGCTCCATAGGAGAAGACGTATCTAGACTAATGACTTTGGCACCAAGAGTGGCAAGATAGTCAGGTAACAAACTACCACCGGTACCGGCATCAAGAATAGTTTTGTCTTTTAAATTGGTATTTTGTAAGAGTTTTAAGAGGAGGCCATATTCCCAGGCACGGACTCCTTTGGTTTCCGGCTCAAAAATACGCTGAAACCAGATAGGATTAAATTGACCTAATTTATAAAGGTTTTTCCGAAAATTGGCAATATCGGATAAGTTATAAAGTTGGGGCATGGATAGGTAATTTTTATTAGAACAAGGACGGAGCCATTGCCAAAGATAGGAATTTAACCAAGGTTTCCAGTAACCTTTTGATGAAATTTTAAGCCTATACCAATTGAGAAGAGATTGAAGAGGATAGGGTCTCATAAAATAGTTGTGTTTTGGTTTATGAAATATTTGTCTAATATCTTTTTGTAT
>DBRI01000022.1:0-12685 GCA_002306295.1 Patescibacteria group bacterium UBA1372
TACACCACTGCTTTTATCTATATTTTTATTTTTCTGTTTTGTTTGTATCTTTCCAGAAAAAACTCTAATCTTTTAAAAACTATTTTTGTTACCTTTTTTCTTTTTGCCATCCACCCTCAATTTATTATTCAAAACAGATATATCTGGAACCCTTCCCTTGCTCCGCCATTCCTGCTTTTAAGCCTGGTTTGTCTACTATTAGCCCAAACTAATATTAACAACAAATATCTAGCTCTCTTGTGCCTATCAATTTCTATAGCGGTATCCCTAACCTATTCTGTCGCTCCATTTTTAATTGCCTTTATAATTTTATCCTATTTTTACTTTAAAAAACACTTTTTTAAAATATTAATTTACCTGTTTTCTTCTTTAGTACTTTTAAACTTACCGACCGTCTTTTTTGAATTAAGACACGGCTTTTTACTAACCAAGAACTTATTTAACAAAGGAGCAGAAACTCAAACAAATTTTAGCTTCACTAACCAAATCCAAAATCTAGCCAAATACACAATTTCTTTTCAATCGACTCTAGCAAACATATCTATCTTGCTTACCATACTAATACTTTCTTTCTATCTTCTTAAACAAAAAAATAAATATAAAATTATTCCCCAGCTTTTTCTTTTAACTCTCCTTCTAACACTATTAACACCCATAAACATCAGAGCTCATTATATTTTTGCCCTTCTCGTCTTTATATTTGCCACCAT
This sequence comes from Patescibacteria group bacterium UBA1372, assembly GCA_002306295.1. Classification (GTDB taxonomy): domain Bacteria; phylum Patescibacteriota; class Microgenomatia; order UBA12405; family UBA12405; genus UBA1372. The sequence continues at coordinate 711 of DBRI01000022.1, forward strand.
TTCTCTGTTACCCAAACTAATTTTTGTTCCGTTAACAATAGTTCTTATGCTTTCATTTTTAAAACCTTCTCAACTTCAATCATATTTTTCTCCTGCTCCCAGAACCTATCAACAAACATTATCTTGCTACCAACAAATTTGTGCTGATTTTAAGAAACCTGTTTTTTCCGCCGTCCAATCAGACCTCCATCCATACCATCACGGACCAGAGCATCGCTATTTGCTTAAAGTTTCCGGTTGTGATTTAAAAGAAATTGAAACAGAGCCTACCCAGGCTAATCATATGTTTATAATAGAAGATTCTGGCACCTTTACCCCTCAGCAAACTAAATTTTATGAATTAAGCTTATTTGGAGATTACCAATTTATTAATTCCTTTGAATGCCCCCCAAACCTAAAAATCTCACTTATTGAAAAACTTTAATATACCCATAAACACAACTAAACTATTTTTCATTTTTCATTTTTTTACTTGCCATATAGTTAGAAATCCTAAGTAAACTATCAAAGGTACCTGCATCCTCCCAAACACCATCAATTATTCCCACTTTTAACTCTCCCTTGGCTAGATATATATTGTTTAAATCTGTGATTTCCAGCTCACCTCTAAGGGACGGCTTTAAATTTTTAGCCAATTCTATTACTTTATTGTCATAAACATACAAACCAACAACAGCATAATTACTTTTTGGCTTTTCTGGTTTCTCTTCAATAGATATAGCTTTCATATCTTTATCAAATTCTATTACTCCAAATCTGAAAGGGTCATCTACCTTTTTAGCAAAAACCATAGCCCCTTTATTAAATTCAGAAATATTGGTTGAAAAATCATAGTCAAAAATATTGTCTCCCAAGATCATAGTTACATTATCGTTACCTATAAAATTTTCTCCAATCCTAAAAGCATCAGCTAAACCCCTTGGTTCATCCTGAATTTCATAAGAAAACTTTACGCCAAAATCAATTCCCGACCCAAGCAAGTTTAAGTAATGACCGGAGTAATCCGGAGCAATTATCACCAAGATTTCTTTTATCCCCATACTTTTCAATGTCTCTATGGGGTAAAAAATCATCGGTTTGTCATATACAGGCAGAAGCTGCTTTGATGTTATTTTAGTTAGCGGTCTTAGTCTGGTTGCTTTACCCCCGGCAAGTATTATTCCTTTCATAAACTTATTATAAACCTTTGCCTTTTCATTCTAATGATTTTTAAAACGATTATTTATATCAACTTTTCCTTTTTTCTATACCACTGCCAAGCGCTTTTTACAATTTCCTCAAGCCCATACTTCGGCTTCCAGGAAAGCTTTTCGGAAATCTTTTTGCTACTGGCAATCAATACTGAAGGATCTCCCGGTCTTCTTTCAGATTCAGTTATCATAAATTCTTTTCCTGTTACTTTTTTTACCATGTCTATAACTTGCCTGACTGAATAACCCTTGCCATTCCCCAAATTAAAACAATCAGACTTACCACCACTTAGTAAATACTCCAAAGCTAATATGTGCGCCTCAGCTAAATCTAATACATGTATATAATCTCTGACACAAGTCCCATCCTGTGTATCATAATCAGTACCAAAAATTTTTATATCTTGTCTCTTTCCTGATACCGCATCAAATATTAGTGGTATAAGGTGACTTTCTGGTTCATGCCATTCACCTATGTCCAAATCTATACTTGCACCACTAGCATTAAAATATCTTAAGGCTACGTAATTAAATGAGTAGGAATCTGAATAATCTTTTAAAATCTCTTCTACCATCAACTTGGCTCTGCCGTATGGACTAATAGGGGACTTTGGATGAATTTCATCTATTGGGGTATATACAGGCATTCCATAAACCGCTGCAGTTGATGAAAAAATAAATTTATCTACATTAAATTTTCTACAAACTTCTAAAAGATTTAGAGTGTTTTTTAGGTTATTTTTGTAAAACAATTCAGGATCTTTTACCGACTCTCCCACTTCGATAAAAGCGGCAAAATGAATGACAGCACCTATATCATACTTTTTAAAAACAGCTTCAACTTCAGCCATATTTGCCAAATCTGCTTTTTCAAAAACACCCCATTTAATAAATTCTTCGTGACCCTTTGATAAATTATCCAAAACTACTGTTTCATAACCCTCCTCTGACAACATTTTATTGACATGGCTACCTATATAACCCGCTCCACCCGTAATCAAAATCTTTTTTTTCATCCATCGAATTTTAACATCTGTAACTTTTTTATGAAATAATAGACCATGACAAAAAGAAGCACATTTCACCTTGCCCTTCTCTTGTTTATCTTATTTAGCAGTCTTAAATATTTTCTTCCCGATACATACAAATTTGTTATCCAAGAAGATGGAATTGCTGAATGCATTCAATTTGTTTTCTTTTTAATCTCCTCAGTATATTTTCTTAAGCTTTTTCTAATAACTAAAGACAAAGACAAACTCTATGCTCTGTTTTATCTACTAATCTGTCTTGGACTAATTTTTGTCAGTGGTGAAGAGATTTCTTGGGGTCAAAGAATATTAAATATCAAAACTCCAAAATCAATTAAAAACATTAATTATCAAAACGAAATAAATCTTCACAATACTGGATTTTTCCATCTTTTAAATCATTTTATTTACATCATAATTGGCCTAACCGGTGGATTGCTCTGGCTGCTACCTAAAAAAATCATCAATTCATCAAAATTACTAAAAATCTTTACACCTCATTGGTCGCTAACTTTTTACTTTCTATTAACTGCCCTTTTATATATTCATCTCTGGATACAGGATCTTCAAAAAATCAATGCTTTTTATAGCTGGAAAGACCAAGAAATTGTCGAAACTATATTGGCTTTGGCAATATTTTTGTATTCAAAAAGACTTTACAGGCTAGAAACCACCAAAACCACTGTCGAATAATCCTTTCCATAATCAGCTCTTACACAAGCCTTAGTAATTTCTCTACCTAATACATTTGTGACTTGTAAGGTATTATTTAAATCTAGATTTTGTTGCCACCAATACAACACCTGTTCTTCTCTGCCTACATTTTTAACAAAACTATAAGCATACAAGATGCCGTCTTCTTCTTTAAAAGCCTCTCCTCCCACACCTAGCCCACCTATTTGACTTGTACCTATTTGCTCTAACTTATCTAAAGCCATTTGACAAGAAAATTCAGACTCTTCATATGCTTCTTTTTTAAACCTATCTCTGTATTCATTTATCAAATCTAATACTCTTTGCTCAACTATAATCGGACTATTTTCTTCAATCCTGTTTATCAAATAGCTTGAAGCAAACAAAAAACCGGCAAAGGAAAATACATACAAAATTGGCACTAATTCAACTTTTTTAAAGTTTAAAGGTTTTTCTTTTTTTTCTTTAAACTTTTTTTCTGCCAAATCGGCTACAAAATCTGCTAAATAAAATAAAACACATATGGCCGATACACAAGCATTTATTACAAAAAACAATGACATTCTGGGGGGAGAATACAAAACATTACTTATCTTTCCAAAACTAATATCCCACCTTAGGATATACAACCTGCCAATTGAATAATAAAAAACAATAAAAATCCCAAACACTACCATTGTGGCCAAAAACATTTTTATCAAAAATTTTCTCATCTATTTATGACTTGCCTAACATTGTAATAACTTTTTTTCTCCCTATTCTTTATCACCAAATCTGCCAAAATTCCAGTTGATAAAACCTGAAATCCAAATAAAAATCCAACTAAAAATACCATCGGCCAAATTTTATTTGACAAAAGATATCCAAAAAATAATCTAGCAACAGCCAAAACCAATACACCAACTAAAGATACTGTCATCATCACCACACCCAAGCTACCAAATAAATGTAGTGGTCGGGTTTCATATTTTCTCCAAAACCAAATCCCCAGCATATCCGTAAAACCCTTAAATGTTCTGCTCCAATTGTATTTAGTTAATCCACTTTTTCTGGGTCTATGATTAACCATCAATTCTGTAATTTTAAAACCACGCCAACGCATTAGGGCTGGTATCATTCGATGCATTTCTCCATACAAATCAAGATCAAAAAAACATTCTTTTTTATAGACTCTGAGGCTACATCCGGCATCATGTACTCCATCATCCACCAGAAACTTTCTAAAAAAATTTGCTCCCCTGGACACAAATCTTTTTTCAAAAGAGTCCTGTCTATTTTTTCTCCAGCCGCAGACCACATCAAATCCCTGGTTCATTTTTTCTAAAAGCTTTGATATATCACTAGGATCATTTTGGCCATCTCCGTCCATAGTAATTAAAATTTCTCCACTAGCTTGCTTTATGCCAGCGTCCATAGCACTACTCTGACCACTGTTTTTTCGTAAATCTACCACAGTTATAGGAGATAACCTCTTTAAAACCTCAAGTGTGCCATCTATGGAAGCATCGTTAACAAATATAATCTCGTAGCTAGATTTTAGTTTATTCATCTCAGCTACAATTTCAGCATGTAATTTTGCTACATTACCCTCTTCATTGTAAACCGGTACTACTACACTATATTTGATTTTAGATTGCATTTATTTTGTAAAGTTTTAATCTATCTATCTCCTTTATTTTCTCAAATTCAAAATAATTTGGGCTGACTAAATAATTTTGACAATTTTCTTTTACTTTAGTCTGCCAATAATTTATCTCTCCCGCCTCTGAATAATACATCACTCCTTCATAAGGCATACTTTCCACAAATAAACAAACTTGACTCAAATCAATACCTGTTAGTAATCTCTTAACTTCTGGAAAACTAGCTGATGGCTTGGGAAATTTTTTGTAAAAAATAATAGCAGATAACAAAATTATCGGTACAAATAACCACTTCTCAAAATTTTTTACTTTAAAATTTTTAATTAAAACCAAACTGTTTATAAAAATTATCAAGGCACTGTATGCCACCACTCTTTTTAAGCTAATTTCAATTCCCCAAAACAAAGGCAAGCTGGAAATTAAAATAACTAGCAAAATATTTTTAAATTTACCTTGTCTCTTTATACCCATTAAGCTTTTATAAATATAAACACACACACCTGGCATCAAAGGCATTACATACCACCAAACTTTATTTTTCATATAAGACATTAATATAAAATTTATGGCTATATAAGCTAAAATAATAATTTTGCCTTTATCTATTTTTTTTGACACAAAATCATAAATAACCAAAGGTACAAATAAAAACACACCCCATCTAAAACTAAATAACCACCAGTATCCATACCACCACATAGGAGCTACTTGACTAACGTCATTATTAACAGCCCTATTTTGTAATAGCTCCAAAACATAATTGTCAAACCATAGTCTAAAACCGTGATTAATAAATACAGGTATCAAGCTTATTATTATCAAAACTAAACTTAATAATGATATTTTTATTAAAGTTTCTAAATTTATCTTTTTAAATACCAAAGCCAACAATAGGGGAGTCATTAAAAAGACCAACATCTGCCCCTTTGACAAAAATGCCAACCATATAGATATTGAAATCAACCACCAATTATTCCCATTTTTTTCATTTATCAACAAAACCAAAGCCAGTGTTAAAAAAAATGTCAAAGCAGTATCTAAATGAGCCATTTGACAAGACATCCACCAATCATAAGAAAACAAAATTGGTAAAATCGATATTAATGCCAATAAGTAACTTTTTTTAGATAAAATTTTAAACAAATAAGCCACTGTTCCCATTCCAAATAAAAAACTTGGCAATCTATACGAAATTTCTTTATCTCCAAAAATTTTTGAAGATAATCCCATAGTCCAAAAAACTAAAGGGTTTCTTTCAAAATGAATGTAAACATTTGAATTTTTATCATATTCAATAGATAAATCATCTCTTCTAAAAAAAGGACTACCAGTCACAGGCGCCCACAAATAAGAAAATTTAACCATATTTCTTGCTCCCTCAGCCCTATTGGCCTCATCAAATTCCGAAAACGGTAAAGTAACCATATTTCTAAAAGACACAACTACAAAAAAAAATATAATTACGACAAACAAAACAAACGAAGTCTTAATTTTCACTTACCCTTCTAAACAAATAATAATCTCCTTTTTGATAAATCTGCTGATAATTTTCATCCTGATTTAATTTTTCTATCAAACTAGTTTCAAAACCTTTTTCAAAATTATCACCAACAATTCTGTTTCTCGAGGTCATGGCTATATAATCACTGTCTAATCCGTTTGGTAAATTATAAGACTCTAATCTGTGTGTCAAATGAGGCCTAATCTCCGATGAAGATGCTGTTGATGCTTTTTTTGGTATTCTCTTTAAAACCTGTTTAAACTCAGTTTCCACCTCTGTTACTTGATACATCCACCTCCATACACTAGGAGTAGTTGGTAGGGGACTATAATAATAATTTGTTTTAACTGCCCAATACAAAAGCCAAACTGAAACTAAAACTAAGCCCAACAAGGTCAGTTTTGGAAAAATTTTTTTTAGAACCTTGTCAATCAACCAAAAAGCCAAAATCAAAGATAATATAATTCCAACCACCATTCCACTATCATAGTGCATAGTAATACCCCTCATTTGAGCCTGATAGCTTAATAAATTTATCACCAAATCCGGTGAAGAAATCAACACCATCGGTATTCCCAAAATTGGCAAAAAACCGAACGGCCTTAGAAGCATATAGTAATAATTTAAAGCATCTTTTGATAAAACAATACTTCTAACATATTCCAAAATACCCGTATCTAGGTCATCATTTTCTCTTTTTCCAAACCAATCCCAAGCCCAATGGCTGCCTGTCTCTGAAAAAGAAGGTATAACTATAAAAACCAATAGTCCAAACACTAAAAAACCACTTAAAAAAGTAATTAGACCAATTTTTTTATTTCTAAAAAAGAAAACAAAAATACCTATCATAGACACCATAAGTGGTACCTGTTCTTTAGTCAGCATTGCTAATACGCCAAAAATTAAATACCACCACCACTTTTTTTCCAGTGCATAATAGACCATAAATAATAAAAAAGTCATAGCCATTGATACTCCATGAAAATCATACATATTCGTCCACTCTAAACCCGGATTAAGTAAATAAACTAAAGCCAGTAAAAATGCCAGCCAATCTCTTTTTAATACCTTTTGGGATATCTTATATACAGCCAAAGCCCCCAAACCTATAACTACCGACTGAAGTATTAAAAGCATACCAACGTCGTTCCAGATTAAATAAAATGGGGATAATAAAACCAATATAAAATCTGAGTGAAAATTTAATCTCGAAACCAAACCCTCTTTACCTGTTACTGAAAAAGGTTTATTAGAAAATATTGTCGTCCAAGTAGCCTGATCCATATTAGCCAAATCATAACTACTATAAAAAGCGTTATGGCGTCTTATGGATAAATATGAAAAAACAGCCACATAAACCAAAATTAAAATAATCACTAGTCTCTTCATTGCTTATTTTAAACTAATTTAAAACAAGGTCAAAGCACCACCCAATATTGCAAACATCAAAGATAATATTCCTGAAAAAGCCGATGAAGCCAGAAGTGACTCATTAGATACAGCGTAAGTTGAAAATAAATAAACAAATAATCCCTCTCTTGGACCAAAACCAGCCACCGATATCGGTAAAATTAAAACCAAATTTATGACCGGTATTATGATCATGGTTACTAAAAGAGGTACACCGGTTTTAAATGCCACTAATGCCAACCATCCGGATAGTGACCACAGCGGAGCTGCTAAAAGCGACAATACCAAAGCTTTAGTCATCTTTTTTTTATCAGCTTTCATTACTGCTTTTATCATCCGCTGAATTTTGTCAGGTACCTTTATTACTCCCAATGCTTTGTCTAAATCTACATAGTAAACCACCACATAAAATCCGATTACGGCAACTAGACAACCTAAAAATAACCAAAAAACAAAATCAGGAAATTGGACTCCTATAATTTTACCCAATATTATTGACAAAAAAGCCACCAACACAAAAGCTGTAAAACCGATTATCCTGTCTAATACCACTGACCCCGCCAAACCTGCTTTTGTTAATTTTGGATATCTTTTAATCAAAGGTAACCACTTAATTAAATCAGCACTCATCGATGAGGGTAAAAATATAGCATAAAATCTAGCCGTCAAAGATGACTTTACTAAAAAAGCCACATCAGCAAAACTATATTCTTCCAAAATCAACATCGCCCATCTCCAGGCAACTATGAAAGAAGATACTATCCAAAATATTAAAGATACTACTAAAAACCAAACCGGTACGTTGATTATTTGATCCCAAATCTCACCCAAATCTATTTTTTTAAACACTAACCACAGCAATAAAGCTGATATCAAAAGTTGTCCAATTTTTAGTAGTCTTTTATCTTTAAAAAATTTTTGCACTGTCTTATTTTATACTACATCAATGCATATTCTTTTTTTAAGCCATATTTGGCCGCCAGCTATAGACGGCGGATCTCAGATTATCTACCAGACCCAAAAACATTTAAAAAAACTTGGTCACCAAACATTAGTTCTAACCACAGACTGTTTTTCCACCGATGATTTTATTATTCCTAAATCTAAAATCTTAAACCTTAAATCTAGTCAAGTCATTCGTCTATCTGTCTACAAAACCAAACTATTTGTTTATCTAAATAAACTTGTCCTATTCTTAAATCTTAAATCTTACATCTTAAATCTGGTCAGGATTGGACCTATTTTTAAACCACTTACTTTTGTTAAAGCTCTGCTCAAAGTCAAACAATTCAAACCCGATATTATAATTGCCGGGCCTTTTCCCACTACCATTAGCCTCTATGCTTATATACTTTCTAAAATTTTTAAAACCAAACTGATTACCTTACCCTGCTTTCACCCCCAAGACCCAGATTTCCAAAACAAAATATTACTAAACATAATTAAAAAATCTAATTTAATCTGGACTTTGTCAGATTACGAACAAACTTACCTTAAAAATAAACTAGAAATAGATAAAAATAATTTTTTTGTCTCTCCACCGGGTATTAACCTCAAGGCCTTAAAAATAATCCCTCAAAAACCAAACACTTTTAATATTCTTTTTTTGGGTAACTTTGCTGCTCATAAAAGAATTGAACTTTTGACTAAAGCCTTCTCTTGTATTAATCAAAAATATCCAAACACTAGTCTTACCATTGCCGGCCAAAAAACTTTATATTTCCCCACAATTAAAAAACAAATCGATAAAATATCTCCAGACATTAAATCAAAAATTAAAATCTACCCTCAAAAATATGATTCAATCCAACTTAAAAAATTTCTCGATCAGTCTCATCTTCTGGTCAATCCGTCTATCCATGAAAGCTTTGGCATAGTCTTTATGGAAGCTCTAAGTAGGGGAGTACCCATAATTGGATCAAATATTCCCAACGTTTCCGATTTAATTAACTCATCTAAGGCCGGTCTTGTCTTTAAAAAAGACAATTTAAAAGATTTAGTTGAAAAAATAAGTACACTAATAACAAACCAAAACTTATACAAACAATTTAGTCAAAATGGTCTAAAATTTAGTCAGGCTTTTAATTGGCCTAAAATTATTAAAAAATTGAATGAAAAAATTGCCGACCTATAGTCTCTTAGCTATTTTTATTTTTGCTTTAATTTACTTTTGGCCTAAAAAACAAAGTTCAACCCCTACTATCAATATAGATATTAATGGTACAAATTATAATCTGGAAATTGCTAAAACTATCTTTGAAAAGAGCAGGGGACTGTCAAAAAGAGCTGAACTTTGCCCAACTTGCGGTATGATCTTTATTTACCAAAACGAAGGTACTTATCCTTTTTGGATGAAAGATACTCTAATACCACTTGATATTATTTGGTTGGATAAAACTGGTAAAGTCATTGACATAAAAACCGGTAAGCCAAATGATCTGACTCCGCTAACCAACTCTGCTCCAGCTCAATATATCATCGAACTTAATCCTAATGTCTCCGGCCTTAAAATCGGTGATGTTATTAACTTACAAAACTTTATGAACTTGTAACTTTATGAACTTTATAAACTTTTCTATTATCATTCCCAATCTAAATGGTTCTGCCTTATTAAAGGATTGTCTAACCTCCCTTCTTCAATCAATCAACAAAACTCCCGATAACGTTTTTGAAATAATTTTAGTAGACAATGCTTCTACTGATGATTCTATTGATGTTTTTTCACAATTAACAACAAATCTACATACCTCAATTATTCTTAACCCCAAAAACTATGGTTTTGCCAAAGCCATAAACATTGGCATAACCAAAGCCAAATATGACTATGTAATAGTATGTAATAACGATATTAAATTTGACTCCAATTGGTTTGAAGAAATCACCAAGGCTATTACTAAAAAGCCAAAATATGCTTCTTATTTTGGCCTGGTTTTAAACAAAGACGGTAGTCTTATCGAAAGCACCGGCCTAAAATATTTTTGGCGTGGCAAAGCCAAAAATATAAATAACGGTCTACCTTATACTAAAGAACTAAAGAACTCTAGTACTATAGTTCCGATTTGGGGTGCTTCCGCTTCCCTGGTTGTTTATAAAAAAGAAATTATTCAAAAAATTGGTGGCTTTGACGACAACTTTTTTGCCTATGAAGAAGATGTTGATCTGGCTTTTAGACTAAATAAATTTGGCTATAAAACTCTATTTATCCCTAAAGCTATCTCATATCACTTGGGTGGAGCCACTAGCAGTAAAATGGGTAATTTTAGGGCCAAAATGGATGCCAAAAACTGGATACTCTTAATTGCCAAAAACTATTCATTTAAACAAATACTTAAATATTTCCTTCAAATTATTGAAGAAAGACTTAGAAATTTTTCCGGACTTTGTAAGCAAACCATAAAAATCTATCAATGGAAATCTATTTGGATGCTGCCGGCAAGCATTTTCCAAGTTTACGGACAAATTTTGTTAAAATTACCTATAGTTTTATCAAAACGAAACAAATGATAATCGGCATTGACATCAGCTCTATTCAATACGGCACGGGAGTCAGCAACTACACTCTAAACCTGGTAAAAAATCTCATAAAAATTGATAAAGCCAATACCTACAAACTTTTTTACGCATCCCTACGAAATCCACTTCCAAAAGACATCCTCAAATTACGCTCAAACAGAATTAAAATCTACGACTTTAAAATCCCCATATCTTTTTTTGTTTTTATCTGGAATAAGCTTAATATAATCCCCATTGAACTATTTATAGGTAAATTAGACATATTTCATTCTAGTGACTATTATCACACTCCTAGTTTGAAAGCTAAACTTATTACTACAGTTCATGATCTGACTCCCTTTTTATATAGTAACTGGCTACATCCCTCTATTGTTAAAAACCACCATCTAAAATTTAAACACATCCAAAAATACGACCATTTTATTTGTGTTTCCCAAACTACTCAAAACGATCTCATAAAGCTTTTTCCAAAAATTGGAAATAAAACATCAGTCGTCTATGAAGCTAGTGAAGAAAAATATAAAAAATTTTTCAATTTAGCCGATTACAAAAGACAAAAAATAATTGATAATTTCAAGCAAAAATACAATCTATCTGACTTTGTTTTGGCTCAAGGTACCAGAGAACCCAGAAAAAATTTAACCAGACTCATCAAAGCGTTTATTAAATTTAAAAAGCTATATCCCACCTCCACTTTAGATCTGGCTATAACTGGCAAATACGGCTGGGGAAAAGATATTGTAACTTCACAACCTAACTATATAAAAATACTTGGTTATTTACCTGAATCTGATATGGTGCCCTCGCACGCCTCGGCCCTGGCTTTGGTTTATCCTTCTCTTTATGAAGGCTTTGGATTACCTATACTTAAAGCCATGGCAGTTGGCACTCCTGTCATCACTAGTCTAAATACTTCTATGGCAGAAATTTGCCAAAACTCAGCTCTTTTAGTAGATCCTAAATCAATAAATTCTATTTACAAGGCCATAAAAACAAT
>DBRI01000022.1:12708-54388 GCA_002306295.1 Patescibacteria group bacterium UBA1372
TATGAAAAGCTAATCTAACGTCATCGCGAAACCAAAGGTTGTAGCAATCTTCTACGTCATTGCGAGGAGCAAAGCGACGTGGCAATCTATTTGAGATTGCTTCACTAACGTTCGCAATGACAATCTTCTACGTCATTGCGAGGAGCAAAGCGACGTGGCAATCTAAAAAGTATATGCATGGTTATTCAAGTATCTACATTCTTACCAATAAAAATAATAATGTTCTTTATACTGGAGTAACAAGTAATTTAGTAAAAAGAATCTGGGAACATAAAAATAAAATTGTAGAAGGATTTAGTAAAAAATATAATTTACACAAACTTGTTTACTATGAATTTTTTGAAAATATTAATCAAGCCATAATCAGAGAAAAACAAATTAAAGCAGGCTCTAGAAAAAAGAAAATCGATTTAATAAATAAATTTAATCCAGACTGGAAAGACTTATATAACCAAATATTGTAAAGAGATTGCTTCACTTCGTTCGCAATGACGTGTTATTCCTATTTGTATATAATTACTTATGATTATCGGAATTGATGCTAACGAGGCTAATGTCACCAATAGAGTCGGTATTGGCCAATGGTCATATCACATATTAACTAACATTTACAAGCTCGAATCCAAAAACTCCTATTTTATTTACCTTAAAAACCAACCTCTATCTGACTTACCCAAGCCAAAATCAAACTGGCAGTATAAAGTAATTGGACCCGAAAAACTGTGGACAAAAATTGCTCTACCACTCAATTTATTCCTAACTTCACCCAAACCAGATATTTTTATATCTCTAAGCCACTACTCACCCCCAATTTCACCCTGCCCCACCATTCCCTCAATTATGGACTTAGGTTACCTAAAATACCCCAATCAATTCACCAAAAAAGACTTATACCAACTAACCAATTGGACTCAAAAATCTATATCAAAAGCAAATAAAATAATCACTATTTCTAAGTTTTCCCAAGAAGAATTACAAAAAAAATATCAAATAAATCCAAGTAAAATAATCATTGCTCCACCGGCTTCTGACCCTTTAGAAACCAGTTCCAAAACCGATCAACAAATACTATCTAAGTACAATATTAAAAGGCCATATTTTCTCTACCTGGGTACCCTTAAACCCAGCAAAAATATACCTTTTTTACTTAACGCCTTCTCTATTTTTCTAAAGCACCAGAGTTCTAAAGCACCAGAGTACCAGCTGGTAATTGCCGGAAAAAAAGGTTGGCTATTTGATGATATCTTTGCCACTGTTAAAAAACTTAAATTAGAAAAAAACGTCGTTTTTACCGATTATTTCCAAGATAGTTACAAATGGTCTTTTTACAAACAAGCCACTGCTCTGGTTATCCCCAGTCTATATGAAGGCTTTGGTATGCCGGCCCTGGAAGCTATGTCAGTTGGTACACCCGTAATAGGTAGTAACGTCACTTCTATTCCTGAGGTCATTGATAATGCTGGTATTCTAATAGATCCAACCAACACTAAAGAGCTTGTCAAAGCCTTAACAAAAATTTCCAAACCAGCTATTAGACAATCTTTATCTAAATTAAGTTTAATCCAGTCTAAAAAATATTCATGGATCAAGTCAGCTCAAAATATTATCGATGCTTTGGCGCACTAATACACAATCCGACTCTGTACCAACCAAATGATCTTGGCCTAATTTTCCGCATTTACTACCAATAAAAAAGGGACATTTGACGTTATCTTTATCAGCCTCAACAATCTCATTTATAAAAGGACAAAATAATTTCTTTTCTGAATTCATAAGAGCTTGAATATATCTAATTTTTTAGTATTTTTCAAATTTTTCTAAAAATTGATAAACTAAAGACATGAATTCATATATTGGAAAACCTCTAACCTGGCAAAATCTTTTACCTAAAATTTTTAATAGACTTAAAACTATTCTGCTTGAATTTTGGCTGATGATCTTAAAATGGGTCGGCCTTGTACCTATTCACACCTTTAGAAAAGTATTTTATTTTCTGTCTGGTATCAATATGACCTGGACAACTACCATTCATACTGGAGCTGAATTTTTTAACCCCACTGGTATCAGCATTGGTAAAGACACAATTATTGGCAAAAACTGCTTTCTGGATGGCAGAGGTAAACTTACTATCGGTAGCCACACCGATATAGCTACTGATGTCCTAATTTATACCGATCAACATGATGTCCACTCTACAAATTTTACTAATCAATTTGCTCCGGTTACCATTGATGATTATGTTTTTATTGGGCCCAGAGCCATTGTATTGCCTGGAGTAAATATTGGTAGGGGAGCAGTCATTGGTGCTGGAGCTATTGTCACTAAAAATGTTCCAGAAAGAGAAATTTGGGCTGGAGTACCGGCAGTAAAAATTGGTGATAGAAAAATCGATAAACTTGACTATAAATTAGGTCGACCGGTTTTGTTTCAATGATTAAAAAAATAATTCTCATCTGTCTAAACATTTTAATTATTATTTATTTGGCCTGGCCTCTACCAAATCTATCTGATTTGCCCCAATCGGTAAAATCCACCGAACCGGGTGATACCGTCCAGATGGAAAATGTGTCAGCCTATTTTACTGACCTTGAAAGACCGGATGTCATCAGCTTTTATGTCAATAATTATCAAGTCAAACACCCCTTAAGTTTCAAAATCAACCATCCTCCAGAAAGAGCCAAACAAATATTTGTCGGTACTATTCAATCTTACTACCTAGAAGAGATTGTTATCCCCTTTAAACAATCTCTGTTTATCAATGGCTTTGATTGGCAAAAAGATGTCTTTACCAAAGATGACAAAAAAGAAGCCAATAAAATGCTTGTCAACGGTCAAGAGTATCGGGTTAAGGTGACATTAAGAACATTTACCAGCTCTAATTTATTTATTTCCTACCTTTTAATTCTTTCCATTCAACTACTTATTCTTAAATCTTTTTCTGTCTACAAGAAACTTTTTAAAAAATCATGATCAAACCGATTTTATCTATAATAATAGTATCCTACAATACGGCTGAAATTACANNAAAAAATATACAGACAAAGAACCCAGTACCATTCCTACAGAAATTATTGTAGTTGACAACGCCTCAACCGATAATACTATGGCTCGTCTCCAAGGACTTAAAACCAAAATTAAACTTATAAAAAACTCTCAAAATTTGGGATTCGCCAAAGCCAATAATCAAGCATTTGAAAAAGCTTTGGGCAATTTTGTTTTACTTTTAAACTCAGATACTATTATCAAGCACTCTGCCATTTCCCAATCTCTAATTTGGCTATCAGCTCACCCTGAAGCCGGAGTTTGCACCGGCCAACTGCTAAACAAAGACGGCACCATTCAACCAACCGGTGGTTTTTTT
Organism: Patescibacteria group bacterium UBA1372; assembly: GCA_002306295.1. Taxonomy (GTDB): domain Bacteria; phylum Patescibacteriota; class Microgenomatia; order UBA12405; family UBA12405; genus UBA1372. The sequence continues at coordinate 16,070 of DBRI01000022.1, forward strand.
CCCAATCTTTTAAATACTTTCACCTGGTGTCTGTTTCTTGACGACTTACCCTTTGCAAATAAACTAATTCCACCCATCCACCCTCATCCGCCCCAATTTTATACTAAAGATAATTTTTACCTTAAAGACAGACAATTAGACTGGGTAACCGGTGCCTTTATGCTTACTAGAAAAGAGATAATAGACAAAACCAAAGGCTTTGACCCCAATTATTTTATGTATAGTGAAGAAGTTGAGTGGTCATATCGGATAAAAAAAACCTTTCCTACATTACAAACTTGGTACTTAATTGGGCCTCAAATAATCCATCTTGGTGGTGCCTCTGCCACCAACAATACTGATAAATTACTGAGAGAGTATCTAGGTATACTCCACTTCTTTAAAAAGCATAAACCTAATTTAGCTAAATTTGCTAGAATTTCTCTACGGCTAGGTGCCCTATTGAGGAGTCTGTTTAATCCAAATTATAAAAAATTATGGCAAAAAATTTAAAATTTAACATTTTCAGACCAATTTTAGCCATTTTACTTATTTTTATTCCCTTATATCCAAAATTTCCACTATTTTCAGTTGATAATACCTATGTTTCTATCAGACTTGACGATATAGTGGTAGCTATTTGCTTATTTTTCCTTCTTATCGACCAATTGAAGTACAAATTTAATCTCATCAAAACTCCACTAGCTAAATTGATGACAATTTACTTTTTAGCTCTTTTAATAACCTTACTTAACGCTATTTTTATTCTTCAAACAGACTACCCCAATATACTTCTTTTGCACACTCTAAGAAAAATCCAATACATGCTTTTAGCTTTTATATCTATCAAAGCCATCAACACTAAAAAAGACTTTAAATACCCACTTATTTTTATGGTCATAGCTTCAATTTTTGTAGCAATTTACGGCTATGGTCAAAAGTATTTCTCCTTCCCCATCATTTCTACTATGAACGAAGAGTTTTCAAAGGGTTATTTGCTTACACTGACTATCTGGTCCCGGATTAGCTCAACCTTTGCCGGTCATTATGATCTGGCCGCTTTTTTAAGTGTCTTTTTGGTAGTTTTAGCCGGTAGCATTACTCAGACCAAAGCAAAACTTTCCAAAATCTCACTAATTCTAGTATGGTTAATTTTATTTCATCTCTTAACCCAAACTGCTTCTCGGGTTTCAATATTTGCACTTTGGGGAGGACTGATTCTATGTTTTATTTTTATCAAAAAGTATCTTTTAATAATACCTAGCTCAGTTATCATTATTTTCAGTTTCTTCAATTCAACCGAACTCAACCAGCGCCTTCTGGCCACCATCAATACCATTTCCCCCCAATTGAAAATAACCAAACCCACCCAAGTCCCACCTTCACCCACTGCTATCCCCACAATTATTCCAACACCAATCGGTAAAACCGAACCACCGGTTGTCACTACTCCCAAACCAACTATTGTTAGACACAAACAAGAGCCTTATCCTCAGGTTGATGTTGACGCCGGCGTATCAAGATCAGGTGAAATTAGATTTAATGTTGAATGGCCTAGAGCTATTACTGCTTTTAACAAAAACCCTCTAATTGGTACCGGACCAGGCTCACTTGGCCTAGCTACGGACAATGAATTTTTAAGATCTTTGGGTGAAACTGGTCTTTTGGGATTTATAAGTCTTATGATCATACCTGTATACTTTTTTATTAAAACCTTTAGATCCAAAAACAAATTAAATTATGTTTTTATGGCCTCAGTCTTAACTTTTTTGGCTAACGCTGTCTTTATCGACGTCTTTTCTGCCAGTAAAACTGCCTACCTTTTTTGGTTAATAATGGGAGTTTACTATCAAAATATAGCTCTTAATGAAAAAATATAAACAATTATTTTTTTTATTATTGATTTTTGCTTTGGCCTTTGTAGTCAGGCTTTATAGAATAGATTATCCCATTGCTGATACACATTCTTGGCGCCAAGCCGATACCGCCTCTGTTACCAGAAACTTTATTAAACAAGGATTTACTCCTCTTTACCCAAAATTTGATTCCTTAAAAACTTTAAACTGGCGCTATACCGACAAAAACCCTGACCGTTTCTTCTTTGCCGAATTTCCTATCTACAATATTTTAGTCTACCCCCTCTATAAAAACTTTGGAGTTAATGTCATTTATCACCGGTTAGTTTCTGTTCTATTTTCATCCCTAACCATCTTTAGTTTATTTTTCTTAACCAAGCTTTTTTCTTCTGCTTTTGTGGCCTATACTGCCAGTCTAATTTTCGCCCTTCTTCCCTGGAATATTTATTATGGTAGGGTTATTATGCCCGACCCCCTTCATGTTTTCTTTGCTGTCACCAGCCTCTTGTTTGTTAGCCTCTGGCTAAAACATCAAAAAATCTATTTATCAGTTTTGGCTGGAGTATTCTATGCCTTAACTATCCTTACTAAACCCTACGGTCTGGTTTTACTTTTACCAATAACTTATTTACTTCTGTCAAAACTAATGTCGCGTAAACCCATCAAGATAACTTCAATAATTTTATTTCTGCTAATTTCATTTACACCCTATCTTTTATGGAAACTACACATAGATAATTATCCCCAAGGTCAGTTTGATACCATCTGGTTATTTAACTCCACTAAAATTCGCTTCCGGCCGGCTTTTTTTCGTTGGCTGGTCTATGAAAGATTTAATAATCTAATTTTAGGGGGTGGAGGATTTGCTCTCGTCTGTTTTGGCCTTATCTCCCCCAAATCAAAAAAAGAAACATTATTTTATTTTTCTTGGTTAGTTAGCTTAGTTATCTTTCTGGTAATTATTGCCACCGGTAATGTCACCCACGATTATTATCAGCTTCCTTTCGTTCCAATTTTATCGATTTTTGCTGCCCTCGGTATTGAACATCTATTAAAAATCGGACAAAAGACTTGGCAAAAAGTATTAAACGCTTGTCTGGCTTTATCCCTTTTTGCCATGATGTTAGCTATGGGATGGTATCAAGTCAAAGGACTATTTAATGTCAATAATTGGTCTATAGTTGAAGCCGGGCTTAAAGCCGATCAGATTTTACCCAAAGACGCCCTGGTAATTGCTCCCTACAGTAACGACCCGGCCTTCCTTTATCAAACCAACCGTTGGGGTTGGACTAATCAAGTTTATAATCTTGAAGAAGTCAAACAACAATACCAAAACCCTATTTATCTGGTGTCAGTTTCTAAAGATGACTATACGGCTTCAATTAAGGCTCAAAATCCTACCGTTTTTGAAACAGACAACTTTATTATCATCAAAATCCAATGAATAAACCAAACATTTTAATGATTACCCCATACTTGCCTTACCACTCTCAAGCCGGCGGCCAAACCAGGTCTTATTACCTGCTTAAGCACTTAGCTAAAAGAAACAATATTACCTTAATTTGTTTTACCAGAGACAAAACCGGTCTGTCTGAACTTAAAAAAATCTGTAAAAAAGTCATACTTATTAAAAGAGGTAAAACCTGGGATTTTAAAAAAGTAATTTACACCGCCCTAAGTCCATATCCCTTTTTAGTTACCAATTATCTTAGCTCGGAACTTAAACTGGCCATCAAAACTGAATTAGAAAATGGTAATTACCACCTGATTCATACTGAGTGTTTCTACTTAATGCCAAATATTCCCAAAACTAATATCCCCATAATTTTAGTAGATCAAACCATAGAATACGCTGTTTACCAGCATTTTGTTGAATCAATTGCCGGCTGGAAACAAATTATAAAACCTTTTTTATGGATTGACGTCTTTAAGCTTAAATTCTGGGAAGTCTTTTACTGGAAAAATACCCACACTGTGGCGGCAGTTTCCAAAGATGACAAAAAACTAATGTCATCTATGGCCAAAAGACAGGATATCCGCCTGGTACCAAACGGTGTAGCTCAGCGATACTTTAATCCTAAAAAAAATGTTTTTAAAACCAAACACCCCTCTATCCTTTTTGGTATTTCCAATATGAAATGGATGCAAAATAGGGAAGGAGCCGAACTACTTATTACCAATCTGTGGCCAAAAATTAAACAAAAAATCCCCCAGGCTAAACTCTATGTTATCGGCCGAAACGCTCCTCAAACTTTCCAAAAATATATAAATGATGATATTGTCATCAAAGAGGCCGAAAATGACGGCCAAACTTATGATCCCCAATATTTTTATCAAAGCTGTTGGATACTACTTGCCCCCATTAAAAGTGGAGGAGGCTCTAGGACCAAATTTTTTGAAGCTATGGCCAGCCGTTTGCCTATAGTCACTACCAGACAAGGCATGGAAGGTATCAATATTAAAAACAATCTCCATGCCATAGTCTGCCCCTACTCCAAACTAATTGACAAATCAATTTCTCTGTTAAAAAATCGTCAGCTTCAGGACACTATCGGTAAAAATGCCTCAATTTTGGTTAAAAAAGAATATTCCTGGGCTAAAAGCGCCCGAAAACTTAATAAAATTTATAAACAAATTATTTCCAAATGAAAAAACCCATTCTTTCAATAATTATTTTAAACTACAACTCTGGTGATTATCTTTCTAAATGTCTATACAGCTTAGATAGGTCCGTTACTAAGTACAAATTTGAAGTTATTGTTGTTGATAATAACTCAACCGATGATTCAGCCAGTTTCGATCCATCTCAATTTAAATTAGATCTATTGATAGTTAAAAACAAAAAAAATATTGGTTTTGCAGCCGGAAACAATATCGGCATTAAAAAAACCAATAAAAGCTCTTCATATCTTCTTTTCCTTAATCCCGATACTATTGTCAATTCCGATACCATTGAAAAAATAGTTAACTTTATGGAAAAAAGTCCTCAAGCCTCAGCTTCCACCTGCAAAGTTATATTGGCTAAAACCGGTCTAATTCAACCAGAATGTCACCGTGGTTTTCCTACTCCCTGGCGCTCTTTTTGTTATTTTTCTGGACTGTCAAAACTCTTTCCAAAGTCCCCATTATTTTCCGGTTATTTTCTGGGTCACTTGGATTTAAATAAAACTCATCCAATTGAGGCTTGCGTTGGTGCTTTTATTTTAATTAGAAGACAAGTTGGTCAAATCATTGGCTGGTGGAATGAAAAATATTTTTTTTACGGCGAAGACCTTGACCTGTCGTATCAACTTTATAAACATAAATTTAAACTTTATTTTTATCCGCATTGCTCTATTACCCACTATCAAGGTATATCTTCAGGCATTAAAAACCAATCGAAAAAATTAACCAAAGCCAGTCGAACCACTAAGGTCTATTCTGCTAAAGCCTCTACTTCTGCCATGCGTATTTTTTATCAACAAAATTTATTTTCCAATTACTCGCCTCTAACCAAATTTATAGTCAGCACGGGTATTAATTTACTGGAATTTATTAGAGTCTTTAAAGCTAAATATTTATGATCAAACTAATAATTGACGCTAGGTTATACGGACCCAAACACACCGGTATTGGCCGTTATACCAAAAACTTACTCACTCATCTACCCTTAACCCCCAAATTTAAAGATTTTGATATTAGCCTAATTGTAGACAAATCTCAGTCAAAGGAAATTAAAAAAGATCTTAATAATAATTACCGCCTAATTCCCGTATCTATTAAAACCTATTCTCTAAAAGAACAGTTACTTCTACCCTTTATCCTCTACAAACACAAACCCAACCTGGTTCACTTTACCCACTTTAATAAACCAATTATTTACTTTGGTAGATCTGTAGTTACCATCCACGACCTCATCAAGCACTTTTATAAGGGTAAACTGACTACCACCAAAGCTCAGCTTTTTTATTGGCCTAAATATCTGGCTTATCTACTGGTAACTTATCTGTCTATAAAAACCAATCATATTATTGTCCCCAGTTTTTATTGGCAAAAATATTTAATTGATCATTACAAAGTCAGCAAACTTAAAATAATTACCACTCATGAAGCAGTTGATCCAAATTTCTTAAAGCAAGATCGCCTTTTAATAAAAAAACCTCAAAATTATATTATTTATACTGGCAATCTCTATCCTCACAAAAATTTTTCAATTATTTTAAAAGCTCTTAAAAAATTACCTGATTTAAAATTAAAAGTAATTTGCTCAAGAGATGTATTCCAAAAAAGAGCCCAAAAGTTAGCCGAAAATTATCAGGTTTCTTCTCAGGTATCTTTCTTGGGCTACTTAACAGACGAACAATTTAAAAAAATATATAGTCAGGCTCTGGCTTTGGTCCATCCATCCTTTATGGAAGGCTTTTCCCTGACCGGACTTGAAGCTATGGCTTTATCCTGCCCGGTCATATCAAGTAACGCTAGTTGCTTACCGGAAATCTATCAAAACTCAGTCCTCTACTTTGATCCAAATAGGCCAGAACAACTGATAAAACAAATTAGAACACTTCAAAAAAATCTCTCGCTTAGACTATCTCTAATTAAAAAAGGTTACCAACAAGTCAGCAAATACTCCTGGCACGAAACTGCCAAGTCGACTATCAACTTTTACCAAAAAATAATATAATCGCTCAGTTATTAAATATCTTTTGGCTTTACATACAAAAACTGTTTTCTGTTACTAATTTTCATTATCTAGAAACTAGTATGGTTTTCTTGAAATATTTTCAAATCTTAGGTATAATACAGCCAGAAAATAATTTTCTAATATAAATTAAAAAGGAAACAGAAATAATGACTGGATGTATTGAACCACAAAAAACATTTCCACTTGAATTTGAATATGAAGATAGACGATATCGAGTGGATTATCCAGAAAACGACCATCGTAAAAAGATAGTATTACCAGATAGGAGACTATTAACACCAATGAGTTGGCTTGAATCATTTCCCCCCATACTAAATGAACTTTCTGTAGTAGACCATATTTTTAAGGATATTCCAGCCGAAGATATCGCTAAACATTTGGGTGCAGTACTAGCAAGAGTTATAGAGCAATAATAATTTTACCCATCACTTAACACAGTATAACTTCTCATATATTGGAACGTACAGTTTATTTGAAATATTTCCAAATCTTATGTATAATACAGGCAGAAAATGATTTTTCAATATAAATTAGAAAAGAAACAGAAATGACTATTGAACATTCAGAACCACAAAATCAACCACCGATCAGAGTAGAAGACCAAGGGACTAATAGAATATTTTTTAGAGGTGAAGAGTATGCTGGGCACGTTTATCTATGTCACAATCATCCAGAAAATATAAATTGTGGAATACGGTATTCAGCTTCTTTTATAACCTCTGATGAAGGCGTTTGGAATTTAGGAATTTTCCGTACAAAAACAGACGCAACCAATGCATTAAAAGAAGCTTTAAATCACAATATGACATATATAGAATGGTATCAAAAAGCTGAAGAAGCAAAATAAATTTAGGTATAAATTGGCTTTATTATATCTCCGTTTTCCCTTCGTCCTTTGGGTTTTATAACACAGTATGTGAAATTTATTAACAAAATACCTAGTCAAACAAACTCGTTTTTCCTAAAACCCTTATATTTAAATGCTAAAATAGGCCATAACTAAATCAGATAAAAATAGCCCAGACACACCAAAAATTGCCATTTTTTACGACTGGCTAAATCAGTGGGGTGGCGCTGAAAGATTACTCTTAGATATCTTAAAAGTATTTCCTCAAGCCAAACTTTTTACTACTATCCACAACCCCACCAAAACTCCCTGGTTAAAACAAGATGTCAGTGCTTCTTTTTTAAATAAATTTTGTAAAAATAATTCTCCTCTGGTTAGTCTTCTGGAGCCTATTGCTGTTGAAAATTTTGATTTTTCTTCTTTTGATATTGTTATCAGTCTGACCAGTCAAAACGGTAAAGCCATACTGACTCCGCCCCAAACCTGCCATATAAGCTATCTACTGACTCCAAACCGCTACCTCTACCAATACACATATCCCAAATTTTTAAATAAATTTATCGACATTTTCCAAAAAATAGATTTTATTTACTCCCAAAGACCCGACTATTACATAACCATTTCCAAAACTGTCCAAAACCGTATCAAAAAAATATATAAAAGAGATTCAATTATTGTTTACCCTCCAATTGACCCCAAATTTAAACCTCTAAATTCACATTCAAACCAAAATTATTATTTGGTAGTTTCCAGACTGGTTAAACACAAAAGAGTAGACCTGGCTATAAGAGCTTGCCTTAAACTAAATAAAAAACTTATCATAGTTGGTAGCGGTAGATATCAAAACCAACTCAAAAAAATAGCTAAAAATAGCAGCTTAATAATATTTTTAGGACAAGTAGGGGAGAAGAGACTACTAAAACTTTATCAAAATTGCTCTGCACTTATTTGCCCCCAACTTGAAGATTTTGGCTTAACTTCCCTAGAAGCTCAGGCCTGTGGAAAACCTGTCATTGGCTTTAATCAAGGTGGTACAAAAGAAACCGTTATTAACGGTAAAACAGGCGTTTTATTTAACTATCAGACTATTGACTCTAGCACGAAAGCTATCATTAAATTAGAATCTATTAAAATTAATCCCACTGATTGCCAAAAAAACGCATCTAGATTTTCCAGATCATCTTTTATGATAGACTTTAAAAATCAAGTCCAACACTTATGGAGATTACACCAAAGCCAAATCACACTCAAAACTTCATAGCAATTTTATGTGGTGGCTCTGGCCCCCGACTCTGGCCACTTAGTAAAGCCTCAAATCCCAAACAATTCCTACCTGTTTTAAGTCCTGACTCCCTTTTGACTCAAACTGTCAACCGGGCACTAAAAATTGTCCGTCTCGACCACATTTATATAGTCACTAACCGTAAGTACCAACAGACAATTAAAATTCATCTGCCCGCCAATTTTCCCCCACAAAACATCATCTTTGAACCTCAGAAAAAAAATACATTAATGGCCATGCTCTACACCGGTCTTTTGATAGAAAAAAAACACCCCCAGGCTACCATTTCTTTCTTTCCTTCAGACCACTACATTAAAAACCAAAAAAACTTTGTTAGCGACATTAAAAAATCATTTAGTTTAGCTAAAACCACTAATTCTATAGTTATCTTTGGCATCAAACCTACGGGTATAAATTCCTCTTATGGCCATATTCAAATTAAAGATAAACAAAAAGATTTTTACACCATAAAAAAGTTTATTGAAAAACCAGATCTAAAAACAATTAAAAAAATATCTCAAAATAATACTGTTTTTTGGAATTCTGGCATTTACACTTTTACAGTTAAAACTCTTATTGATTTGGTAGAAAAATATCAACCTCAATATTCTCTCAATCTTATCGACAAGAATTTATCCCGCGCTTATCAAAGATGTCCCAGTCTATCGATTGATGTTGGCATTTCTCAAAAAACCAACCAGATAGTTTTAATTCCGGCTAGCTTTCTCTGGAGCGATGTGGGGCAGTGGAATTCAATTCATAAGCTTTTACCAAAAAATGCAGATCTGATCAGTAAATTTAGTAAAGATAGCTTATTTTTATCAGTCGATTCAAAGAATTGTTTGGTCTCAGCTTCTCCAAATAAACTTATTGGTTTGGTTGGTGTCAAAAATCTGGCAGTTATAGATACCCCTCAGGGACTTTTAGTTTGTCGCTTAAAAAAATCTTATTCTGTTAGAGATTTGGTAAGCCTAATAATCTCACATAAAAACACCTCCTCTTATTTTTTAGACAAATATGACCCAAACAAAGCCAGTTAAATTTTATCAACTTAGGGTATTTTTATTTCCTATTTTTAAAAGAATCTTAGACATTATAGGCTCTCTCTTTCTGATTACACTTTTCTCTCCTTTTATGGTTTTGGCCGCTATACTTATTAAACTAACCTCACCTGGCTCTATTTTTTTCTGTCAAAAAAGAGTTGGTAAAGATAGTCAGCCTTTTTTGATGTACAAGTTTAGAACCATGTACACCGGTGACAACGACCAAAGATTAAAACAATATCCGGACCTTTGGAAAAAGTACAAAGAAAACGACTGGAAACTTCCCATAAATGAAGATCCCCGGGTCACTCCCATTGGAAAGATCTTACGCATGATTAGTCTGGACGAATTTCCTCAAATGATAAACGTTTTAAAAGGGGATATGACCTTAGTTGGCCCCAGAGCTTACCGGGAAGAGGAGTTACAGGAATATGCCCAAAAATATCCCGAATCTATAAAACACATCAAAATTATCCGATCAGCCAAGCCCGGTATCACCGGTCTTTGGCAAACATCAGGCCGAAATGATTTATCTTTTATCAGCCGGGCCAAAATGGATGCCTCTTATATTAAGAGAAGATCTTTTAGAAAAGAGCTTCTGATTCTTCTAAAAACACCTTTTTGTATGCTATCGCGCTGGTAAAATTTTTAAAAATAGGCTAAAATTTTACTTGTATGCAAAATCCCAATCAAGACATAGTTGGTAGAAATGTTTTTGAAACAACCGAACTCAAACCGGTTCCCAAAGTTTCAAAAAAAACCAAATCTAAATTCATCCTCTTCAAAAATCCAAAAGTTAAAAAAATAGTAGTCACTGTTTTACTTAGTGTTTTTGGATTTATTGCCCTTATTTCTATCTTTTTACTTATTTTTGCCTATATTCCAGGTAAAAAAGTTTACGCTGACTTGATGGTGTTAAAAACTAAACAGGATCAGGTCAAAAGTGTTCTGGACTCAAAAAACTTGGATTCAATGGAGTCTCTTATCAAAGAATTTGAAGTAGACATTTCTAATCTGGATACAGATTATCAAAAACTTAAAACTATTGGCGCTCTTCCTGTCATAAAAAATTACTACCAAGATGGAAAAATTTTGCTTCAAGCCGGTAGTCAGTCTCTCCAAACCGGTCAAATTTTACTAAATGCCGTCAAACCATATCAGGATTTTCTAGGTCTAAAGGCAGAAGCCACTAGTAGCGCTGATACTACCGAAGACAGAATTGCCTTTTTAACCGAATCAGTTGAAGGCTTACTTCCTCACTTAGACGAAATTGAACAAAAACTGTCATCAATAAAAGATTTAGTCTCTCAAATTGATTCAAGCAGATACCCACAAAATTTTCAGAATTTTGAAATCCGCCAAACAATAATCAAAGCTCAAAATAGTCTTGATGAAGTTCATACTCTCTTAAAAGATGGCCGGCCTATTTTAGAAAATGTCTCCTGGCTTCTAGGTAAAGACTCACCCAGAAAATATTTCCTCCTCTTCCAAAACGATGCCGAACTCAGACCTAGTGGTGGTTTTTGGACCGCCTACGGCATTCTCAAAGTTGATAATGGTAAAGTTACCCCGCTTATTTCTGACGATATCTACTCTCTGGATAACAAGTTTAAAAGTACTATTCCGGCTCCCAGACCCATCAGAGACTATCATATCAACGTACCCTATTGGTATCTTCGGGATATGAACATTTCTCCAGATTTTCCGACTAATGCCAAAACTTTTTTAGAAAACTACAAAAAAATTAGTTCTGAAACTTTTGATGCTATTATTGCCATCGATACTTCAGTTTTAGTCGATTTAGTCGATGTATTGGGCAGAATTGGAGTACCTGGTTATGGTAATTTTTCCTCCGAACCGGACAAAAGATGTTATGGCTGTCCCCAAATCATCTATGAACTTGAGTATATTGCCGGTAAACCCAGAAGCTATATAGTCGATGATAGAAAAGGCTTTTTAGCTCCCCTGATGCACTCAATTTTAAGTAATGCCATGGGTGCTCCTAAGGAAAAAATTACTCCACTAGCTCAAGCTTTCTTTAAAAATATTCACAACAAGCATATTATTTTCTACTTTTTAGATGAGAAGCTTCAACAGGCCGGTAATCTGGCTAACATTACTGCCTCAATCCAAAAAACAGATGCTAATACTGACTATCTTCATTTAAACGACTCCAACATGGCTTCAGCCAAAACAAATTTATTCTTAGAGCAGACCATAAAACATCAAATAATTAGTAAAGATGGCCAAGTCTCTCATCAGGTCACAGTTACCTATACTAATCCCTACAAAGCCAGTAATTGTAACTTGGAAAAAGGTGACCTTTGCTTAAACGCCCCCAAATACAGAGATTGGTTTAGATTTTACACACCCGTGGGTTCTACTCTGACAAAAATGACCGGTTCGGAAATTCAACCGCTAGAGTATCAGGAACTGGAAAAACAAGTTTTTGAAGGCTTTTATGGAGATAAATATCCTCTCTATGCTCAATCAAGTAATAAAGTCTCAATCCAATACACATCATCAGTTCCAGCCTCAAAGGATTATCAGATTTTACTTCAAAAACAAGCCGGTACCAAACCAGTAAACTATCAACTGGTTGTCAATGGCGTTGACATGGAACCGTTTAGTTGGGTTTCAGATAAACTCCTAAAATTACCTTTATAAAGTGTCTTACTTAAAAACTAAGGCAATAATAATCAACAAAAAGGTTTATAAAGAAAACGACCTTTTAGTCACTGTCCTAAGTCAAAACCAAGGTAAACTTTTTTTTATTGCCAAAGGTGCTTCTAATTCTAAAAGTAATCGAAACGCAACCCTTCAGTTGGGAAATATAGTTAATCTTGACCTGTACAAAAAAAACGATTTTTATTGGTTATCTGACTCTGTTACTCTCAAAAACTTATTTAAAAATAGAAAAAGTTTAAATCAAATCAAGTTTACTTTTTATTTTTTAGAAATCTTAAATCAATTAGTCTCTGAAAATCTTGACCAAGATCTATTATTTGATAAATCAATCAGCCTAATTTTGGCTATCGAAAACAAGTCTTTTACTAAATATGTTGACCATTTAATCGATTTAATTAAAATCTTAGGCTATGGCATACCTGAAAACATTACTACCAGTCAAAGACAAGGCCAATATCTGACTTGCCAAAAACTTCTTATAAACTACATCCAAACAATTATCGAACTCCCCCTCCAAACCTCAAAAATAATTTAATATTTGCTAAACTACCACTATGAAAGACTTAGTCAGCAAAATTGTAGCTCTAGCTAAAAGAAGGGGAATAGTATTCCAAAACTCTGAAATTTATGGCGGTGTCCAGGGTTTCTACGATTACGGTCCAATCGGCTCATTGATGAAACTCAACTGGAAAAACCTGTGGTGGACTGATAATGTGGTCAACCGAGCCGATGTGGTTGGCATAGACGGCTCTATCATTACTCATCCAACTGTTTGGCAGGCCTCCGGTCATGTCAAAAATTTTGGTGATATTTTGGTTGAATGTAAAAATTGTCATAAAAGATTTAGGCCCGACCTGATTGATAACGCCAAAAAATGCCCCGAATGCGGTGGCCAATTTACCGACGCCCGTTCTTACAATATTCTTTTTAAAACTGAGATTGGTGTTATTGAAGGCGAAAAAATGCGGGCTTATTTGCGTGGTGAAGCCTGCCAAAATATTTATTTAAATTTTAAAAATGTAGTTGACTCCTCTAGAGTCAAAATACCTTTCGGTATAGCTCAAATTGGAAAAGCCTTTAGAAATGAAATTACACCTAAAAACTTTTTGTACCGGACTCGCGAATTTGAACAATGGGATATTCAATATTTTGTAGAAGCTACCCAAATGGACAAATGGTACGACTACTGGAAACAGCAAAGAATGGATTGGTATCAAGGTTTGTTTAACTCTAAAGCCGATCTCCGTTTTAGACAACACCTCAAAGACGAATTGGCTTTTTACGCCAAAAAAGCCTTTGATATTGAATATAATGCACCCTGGGGATGGGCTGAAATGGAAGGTATTCACTGGAGAGCAGATTATGACCTGACTCAACACTCTAAGTTTTCCGGTAAAGACTTGTCTTACCTTGACCAAACTACTAATAAAAAATATATTCCCCATATAGTTGAAACTTCAGGCGGTGTCGATCGAAGCTTTTTCTTTTTATTGCTTGATGCCTACCAAGAGCAAACTATGGACAATGGTGAAACCAGAATTTACTTAAAAATCAATCCCAAAATTGCCGCCTACAAAGTGGCAGTTTTCCCCCTAGCCTCAAACAAACCAGAATTAGTCGATACTGCCTCAAATATTTATCAAACACTTCAAAAAAGTTTTTCGGTCGACTTTGATGACAGCAGTAACATTGGTAAAAAATATCGTCGCCAAGACGAAATCGGTACCCCTTGGTGTTTAGTGGTTGATTTTCAAACACTAGATGACCAAACTGTTACTCTAAGACACCGCGACACTACCAAGCAAACCAGAGTTAAGATCAATAGTCTGTCAAAATGGCTGACTAAAAATTTGTCAAATTTCTAATTTCTGACATAATACTATTTACAATGACCAGCAAATTTTTAAAACTATGTCTGTTTTTAATTCCGTTGTTCTTTCTTAGCTCCTGTAAAAAAAGAACCGAAACTCAAGAACCTACTCCAACCCCGGCCCCAAAACTAATCGAAATAGATATGGCCGATAGACCATATATTTCTCTTATTCCCAGAGCTGACGGTCATGAAATAAAATTAGTTGTCGATAAAATTCCCGATTTTATAAAAGAAATTGAATATGAATTGGTCTATACAGCCGTAGACGAAGACCTGGAAATCGAAAAAGGCCTAGCTGGCACTCTCCAAAATGAAACTGGTAAAGCCAGCAAAGATTTACTTCTTGGCACCGAAAGCTGTACTAATGGCTGTAAATACAAATACGATACTGGTGTCACTGGTGGTTATTTGATACTAAATTTCATTACCGCCAATAATCAAAAGGCTATTTTTGAATCTGATTTTGTCTTGTCTCAAACAGCTGAGATTAAGAAAAATGATCTAAAACTAAATGATTTAAAAATAGTAGCTACTCCCAAACAAACCGAATATTTTATTCTGCTTCAAAACTACAACCAGGTATACTCTGTTTTTAGTAGTGGTAATGGTCTGGCTGCTATTACATCGATTTCGTCTGATTATAAAAAAGAAGATAAAACTAAACTAACTGGTGACTATTCAAAATGATATACCACAGCCCAGTTTTGGTAAATGAAATTAATCAAATTCTAGCTCCTTTTGTCTCAAAAACTATCATCGATGCCACTCTTGGCAATGGTGGTCATACTATTAACTTTTTAAACCAAGGTGCCACTGTTTTTGGTATAGACAAAGATCAAACCAATCTAAGTATTACCACCAATAGAATCCGGAAATTAAACCTAGAAAAAAATTTTACTGGTATATTATCTGATTTTACTGATTTATCTTTAGTCTCTAAAAAACTTATTAATAGACCTGTCGATGCCATACTTTTCGATCTGGGTTTAAGCATAAACCAACAAAAATCAACAAATAGGGGATTTTCATTTCAAGATGACCTTTCACTAGATATGCGTCTCAACCAAAATCAAAATACTCCAACGGCCAAAGACATTATTAATTCTTATTCTGTCCAAGAGCTTTTCTCTATCTTTTCAGTCCTCGGTCAGGAAGTCCATAGCCTCTTAATTGCCCAATCTATAGTTAAACAACGTCAATTAAAACAATTTCATACCGCCAAATCTTTAGCTGATTTCATAGTATCCATTTTTAAACAAAACAATCTTAGCATAGGCAAAATCCATCCAGCCACCAAAATATTTCTAGCTCTAAAAATTGCTGTCAATGATGAGTTAAATAACCTGACATCTGCCCTAAATCAAAGCTTAAGTCTAATTAAACAATCTGGCTGGATTTTAGTTATTACTTTTCATTCAACCGAAGATAGACTAGTCAAAAATTTTATTAAATCGTCAAAAAGCCAAACAATAATTACCAATATTCTTAAAATCAAACCAAATTTTAAGGAGATAAAACAAAATCCACTCAGCCGCTCAGCTCTTTTGAGAGCTTTTCAAAAAGTATGAAAAAAACAATTTTATTTACCATTTTCATTATCCTTTTACAGATTGTGATTACTTTTTTAACTGAGAATCAAATTGTAGCCAACAGCTTTAACTATCATCAAAATTATTTGGTTTTAAATCAATTAAAATCTCAAAATCAAATTCTTTCTAACCAGTACTTAGAGTCAACTTCTCTAACTCATATCAAAAACCAAATCAGCACACTACCTTTAGCTCCAATATCTAAAATTCTAGATCTTACCAAATAATATGTTTTCAAAAAGAGTCAAATTGTTTAATTATCTTGTAATTGCCTTTTTTATCGGTTCCCTTATAAAAATTTTTAGTATCCAAATAATAAATGGTCATATTTATAAAAGACAAAGCCAAAAACAAAGTTATCAACTTAACAAAATTCAGCCAGACAGGGGATTAATCTTTTCATCTGACAGTATTCCTCTGGTCAGTAATCAAACTAAATATCAAATTTCCCTCTATAAACCCAACATGACTGCTTCAGACAATGATTTTATTGGTCTTTTTTCTTCTCTGGTTGACGAAACTGATAATGCACTTATCCAAAAATTTTTTAGCAATCAAAACCAACTTTGGATTAGTCTGAATACTTATTTGGATCAAAACCAAATTAGTCATTTAAAAAATTTCGATGGCATAGTCATAACTCCCCTCCAGATCAGATTTTACCCTGAATCAGCTTTAGCCAAAGACTTAACCGGATTTCTAAGCCAAAACAGACACGGACTTCTAACAGGCTACGATGGTTTGGAAGGATACTATAATCAAAGATTAACTGGCCGAACCGGTTTTATTTGGCAAACCAAAGATGCTGTCGGTCAATCGGTTTTTAGTCAACTAAACTGGTCAAAACCAAAAATTGACGGCACGTCTCTCCATACTTCTATCAATAAATATATTCAATTTGTAGTCGAAGAAGAATTAAGCCAGGGTTTAGTCAATTATCAAGCTGAATCAATTTCAGCCGTAGTTATGGAATCTTTAACAGGTGCAATAGTAGCTATGTCTACCAAAGAAGCCAGCCCTAGTGCTGTTGCCAAAAACAGAGTTATTACTGACCTCTATGAACCTGGATCTATTTTTAAACCAATCACTGTCTCTATTGCTCTAGACAGTCTTTCAATTAATAAAGATTTTATTTGTCAAAAATGTGATCAGGACAGGTTTATAGATGGACATCAAATTACTAACTGGGATTTTCAAAATCACCCCGATAGCAACCTTAAAGACATTATCAAAAATTCAGATAATATAGGTATGTCATATGTTATGGATGAAATTGATTTTGATATCTTTCTAAAATATACGTCCCAACTTGGCTTAAATCAAAAAACTGGTATTGATCTTCAGGGTGAATCTAAACCAAAATTTGATAAAAATTTCTGGTCAGCTCTAGAAATTGCTACCGCTTCTTTTGGTCAGGGTTTTGCCATTACCAATATTCAAATGCTGACTGCTTTCAACTCCATTGCTGCAAACGGCCAATTATTTGGCCCCAGGGTTGTCAGCTCTTTTCAAGATCAGGATAAAACTAAAACTAACCCTGTTAAATCTAAACAAGTCTTTTCAAAAACTACCACCGACTATGTAAAAACTCTTTTGAAAAATAATGTTGACAATAGTAATTTAAGTAAACTTAATACAACCAAACTAGATGTTTGTGGTAAAACCGGTACTGCTCAAGTTGCCAAAGATGGACAATATGGCCAGGATACTAACGCCTCTTTTATTGCCTTTTTTCCCTGTACAAACCCACTTTATACAATTAGCGTTACTGTCAGATACCCAAAAACTTCTCCCTGGGGTGATTCGACTGCTGCTCCAATCTGGTTTAACATAGCTAAAAAAATCGAATTAAACTCACAAATGTTATAATCTTTTTAGTGTTTCAAGCCTTAAAAAATATCTTCTGGCACCAACCTCTAAGCTTACTTGCCAGAGCCTACTATCTCTTTCCAGACAAAAAACTAACCATAATTGGTATAACAGGCACTGATGGTAAAACCACTACTGCTCACCTCATTTATCATGTCCTTAAAAATGCTAATTTACCTGTTTCTCTTATCAGTACCATTGAAGCCAGAATTGGTGACCAAGTAGTCAACACCGGTCTTCATACTACCAGCCCAGATAAATTTAAAACTTTTAATCTTATCAGACAAATTTCTAAATCCGGCTCAAAATATTTAGTAGCTGAAGTCACCGCACACGGCATTGATCAACATAGATTTGCCAATATCATCTTTGATATAGGTATTATTACCAACACTAGTCATGAACACCTGGATGATTTTAAAACCATCAAAAAATACATCCTAACCAAAGTTAAACTTCTTAAAAATTCCAAAATTGCTATTATCAATAAAGATGACGACTCTTATTCTTATTCAAATTTAATAAAATCTAAAAAGATCTTTTACAGTCGAAAAGTTGGCTCTACTTATCAAGCCAAAAATATCAGGCTAACTCCCGACAGTCTCTCATTTAACTGTCACCAAACCAAGTTTGTAACCGACAGCATCTATGAATATCAGATATATAATATCCTAGCTGCCTATATTGCCTGTAAAAAATTGAAAATTAAAGATTCTGTTTTTCTGGATACTATCAAAAATTTTCCAGAAGTTAAGGGTAGACGTCAACATATAGACAATTCTCTTGGCTTTAAAACTATTGTAGATTTTGCTCACACTCCAAAAGCTCTAACAGAAACATTAAAAAGTTTAAAAAAACAAACAAAAAATCGATTAATAGTCATTTTTGGAGCCACTGGCGGCAGAGATAAAACCAAAAGACCTTTGATGGGCTTGGCCGTCTCAAAATATGCCGATATTGCCCTTATTACCGCCGACGATACCCGACTGGAAAATATAAGGGATATTAATAATCAAATAATTTCAGGTATACCCAAAAATTGTCAATTCTTAAAATCTAACCAAACAAAATCTATTGATCCAAAACGATTTACTTATTTTGACATTGTCAATAGACAAGATGCTTTTAATCTGGCAGTTAAAATTGCCTTACCTGGGGATACCATAGTTGCCTGTGGAAAAGGCCACGAAACCACTATCCTTCATGGCAAAACTGATTATCCCTGGTCTGAAGCCGAAGCCTTTAGGACTGCTTTTAAACTCAAAAAATAATAGATGCCTAAATACAACCTTACACCAAATTTACCACTTGAAATTATTTATCAGAAAGGGTTTTTACCTCAAAGAAACAATCAAAAATATTTTTACCAAGACTCATCATCCAGAAGCAATCTAACCAACGCCACACTTTCTTCAGAAAACAGGCGAATTCTAAAAAAGACTCAAAAATTCGGCCATAAAATTGAATCTATTGATCAATTCGATTTTAATTCCCAAGTCCTAAAAAAATGTTCAACTTGGTCAAAACAATTAAATTGGAAATTTCCCAGCAGTTCCATAAAAACAATTTTCACTAACCACTTATTTAATTATATTTACACCTGGTCAGATACAGACAAAGTCGTCGGCTATTCTATCTGTTTGTTTGAAAAAAATTTTTCCCACATAGCCTACGTATTTTATGACCCGGCTTACACCAAAACAGATTTACCTATTAGATTGTCTCTTCAAGTCATAATTGATTCAATCGACAAAAATCTATCCTTTTGTTATCTGGGTAGATTCAACCCCATTCTTAAAACCGGTTTTTACAAAAGAAACTTTCCTAATTTTCAAATTTACAATTACAAACTTAAAACTTGGCAAGATTTTAAAAAATCATGAATATCTATATTGTCGGTATTGCCGGTAAAATGACTGCTCCCTTAGCAGTCGAACTGAAAAACTTAGGCCATCAAGTCAGCGGCTCAGATCAATCTTTAATTTACCCACCCATCAGTACTCTTCTTAAAAAAAATAAAATTCCAGTTAACAAGAGTTTGATTAGTTCAAAGATTGAC
This sequence comes from Patescibacteria group bacterium UBA1372, assembly GCA_002306295.1. Lineage (GTDB taxonomy): Bacteria > Patescibacteriota > Microgenomatia > UBA12405 > UBA12405 > UBA1372. Next base: position 35,839 of record DBRI01000022.1, read on the forward strand.
CTAGCTATTATTGGCTCAAGCTACAAAAAATTTTCCAATACCAGAAAAGATTACCAGGATATTTTAAAGCTAAATATACCCCACACTTCTGCAACTAAATATATTGCTCAAAACATCGTCAAACCAAATTCTATAATTGTAGCCGGCTCATTTGGTAAAACTACCATAACCGGACTATTAAGTTTAATTTTAAAAAATTCAGATTTAAACCCTAGTTATCTAATTGGTGATGTTGTTTTAAACAAAATTCCATCTCTAAAAATTAGCAACTCTGTTTGGTCAATTGTAGAAGGAGACGAATCCATAAATGGCCTGGACACAAAAGCCAAATTTTTATATTACCGTTCTTTATACGTTATTATTACTAGCGTCAATTGGGAACACACTGATAGCTACAATAGTCTGGCTAAAAACTTAGAAGCTTATAAAAAATTAATTCAATCTATTCCTGAAAATGGAGTTTTAGTTTATAATCCGGATGATTTAAATTTAGTCAAATTAACAAAATTTTGCCGTGCTCCTATTATTGCTTACAACAAGAAACTTAAATTTAATACCAGCCTAATTGGGGTTTATAATCAGCAAAATATTCAAGCTGCCTATACCTTAGCTCAATTTCTAAACATACCACAGGCTATCATTCAAAAATCGATTAAATCATACAAAGGTATTAGCAGAAGACTTCAAAACCTTGGTACTTTTGGGAGTATTACATTCATCGATGATTTTGCTCAATCTCCACCCAGAATCAAATCAGCTCTTGATGCCATATCGACTGCCTTTCCCAAACAAAAAATTGTAGTTCTTTTCGAACCTCATGCTTCCTTTTTACAAGATAAAGACACAATCTCAAAATTAAAAGACGCTTTTTGCAAAGCTGATCAGGTAATTTTGGCAAAAATACCATACAAAAAAGATTATAAAAAACAGCCTAGACTTAGTTTTAAAAACTTCAAAAAAACACTGGGGTCAAAAGTAATTTATTTGCCTCTATACGATCAAATATATGACTATTTAACTATAAATTTACCCGTTAACTCCATCTTAATTCATATGAGCTCGGGTGGAGCTGTAGGTATCAAAACCTTTTCCAAAATAATTAACTACTTTAAAAATAAACCACTTAAGGGTTAAACTTAAACTATTCAATTTATGTCAAGATATATCATCAACGGCGGCAAACCCCTAGAAGGAGAAGTTTCTATTAGAGGCGCCAAAAATGCCGGCTTCAAAGAAATTATTGCTAGTCTTTTAACAGACCAGCCTTGTCTAATTACTAATCTGCCTCAAATTTCAGATGTCAGATTAACTACTAGCATAGCTACTCAATTGGGTTCAATTGTTGAACAATTTGGCCAACATAGTTTAAAAATTCATACACCTGCTATTACTTCTTCGACTATACCAAGAGGTACTGGCGAAAAATCAAGAACCTCCTTTATTTTTACCGGTCCACTATTAGCTAGAACCGGTAAAATAACTTTTCCTACCCCCGGGGGAGATAAGCTTGGCAACCGTCCTCTCGATAGACTTTTTGAATGTCTGACTCAGATGGGTGTCACAATTGACCAATCTGATAGTTCTGTAACAATGACTACCGACAAGCTTATTGGCACCCAATATACCTTTCCTAAACCCTCTCACACCTCAACTGAAGTAATCCTAATGACTGCCAGTTTGGCACAAGGTCAAACCACCATTAAAAACGCCGCCAGAGAACCTGAAATTGACGATCTTATCACTATGCTTAATAGTATGGGAGCAGATATCCAAAGAGATCCTAAAGACTCGTCCACTATCTACATCCAGGGTGTTAAAAAACTAACCGGCACCAATCACCAAGTCATAAGTGACAGAAACGAGACAGTTACTTTTGCCTGTGCTGCTCTTAGCACCAAAGGATCAATTAATATTTTAAAAGTTGATCCCCAAATTATTAAAAAATTTTTAGAAATCATTTCTACCATGGGAGCCAAAGTCAGTGGTGGCGAAGACGAAATTTCTATTGCCTGGGATGGACCACTTAAAGCAATTAATATCGAAACAGAACCGGAACCCGGTTTTATGACTGATTGGCAGGCTGTTTTTAGTCTAGTTTTAACTCAAGCTGTCGGTTGCAGCCAGGTTATTGAAAGAATTTTTCCTTATAGATTTCAACACATTGATACACTCAATGCTATGGGTGCCAAAACTAAGTTTTTTAACCCAGACATTAAAGATCCTGATAATTATTATCACTTTAATCCAGAAAACAATAAACCTGAATATTTTCATGGAGTCAAAATATATGGACCTACCAAGCTTACTCCCACCAACCTAAAAGTAAACGACTTGAGAGCCGGCGCCATGGCTACTCTGGCGGCTTTGACTGCTCAAGGTCAATCGATAGTTGAAGGTGTAGAATTTATAGAAAGGGGTTATGAAAAATTAGCTGAAAGATTAGTTGCTCTGGGTGCTGATATCAAATATATTAAAAAAACATGATTCATCTATACCTTGGTTTAACTATTTTTTCTTTTTTAATTACTTCAATTTTGACCGTACCCTTTATTAACTTTTTATACAAAATTAAATTCAGACGTCAAAAACAAATTACTCTCGATTTTCAAAACAAGAGAACTACAATTTTTGATAAATTTCATTCACAAAAACAAGGTACTCCGGTTGGTGGCGGTATTTTAATTATCTTGGCTGTGACTCTAATTTTTCTAATCATCTTACCTATTATGCAAATCAGCAATATTTATATTAGTCAAAATTATAATTTTTTAACCGAAATTTTTATAATCTTTTTTACTTTCTTAAGTTTTGGTCTGCTTGGTTTATATGATGACATTCTTAAATTTTTCAACTTTAAAAAATCCGGTTTTTTTGGTCTTCGTATGAAACACAAGCTTTTCTTACAATTTTTTTTAGCTACTATAATTTCACTTCTAATTCATTTTAATCTAAAAATTGATTTTATTTACTTACCTTTATTTGGTCCTATCAAGCTTGGCTTTATGTTTATCCCCATTTCTGTCATATTTATCACTAGCTTTGCCAATTTTTTTAATATCACTGATGGACTTGATGGCTTGTCCTGTGGCCTTTTAATGGTAGCCTTATTTGCTTTTTCAATTTTGGCTGGTAGTAGTTTTGATACTCCCATTTCGATATTTATATCTCTCTGGATTGGATCATTAATTGCTTTTCTTTATTTTAATGTCTATCCAGCCAGAATTTGGCTTGGAGATGTTGGTGCTCTGTCTTTTGGTGCCACTCTGGCCGTAATCGCTCTAATATTGGGTAAAATAATACCCCTAGCAATTGTTGGTGGCCTTTTTATTGTTGAAGGTCTTAGCTCTGCCGCTCAAATTATTTCAAAGAAATATTTTGCTAAAAAATTACTACCGGCTGCCCCCCTCCACTTAACTCTTCAACGAAACGGTTGGGAAGAACCAAAAATTGTCAGTAGAGCCTGGTTGGCTGCTTTAATGTTAGCTGTTTTTGGACTATGGCTAGGTCTAATTTAGATAAATTAAAAAAATATATTGATAGTTATATTGACCTGCCTTATTGGTCGAACAAACTTAGAAATGGCCAAATAATCGATAACGGCCCTTTTGGAGGCAAGGGTACAACTGCCCAAATTAGAGAAATTACTCCCTCTAACCTAAAATCTATTGATATTTACAGATTTCAAAAAAAGCACAAAATAGGCATAGATTGCTCTGGCCTTACTTATCACCTTTTAAACTATTGGTGTAAACTTCATACCGGCAAGTCTATTAAAACTAAAATAATCGGTACAGAGGGCAAATTTGGCCCAAAACGGGTTAATGTTCAGATGCTTTCCAGTCCCCAAAATTCGATTAAAATAAGCAACCTATCAGACATAAAAACAGCTGATCTAATAGTCATTGACCAAAAAAAACATGTTTTGTTCGTCATTGAAAAAATAAAAGACAAAATTTATTACGTCCACAGCAGTCAAAAAACTAAAAAGACTGGAGTTCACTACGGCACCATTACTCTAACTAATCCTGATAAACCCCTAAATTATCAACAATTTTCTGATATTACCAAAACAAACATTGGCTACCAAAATCTATTTTTCTCAAACAAAGGCGACGGTATCTACAGACTTATTTCTCTTCAATCAATTCCCCGTATTTAAGCGGGTTTACGGATAAAATTTCTACTTCTGTAGCACACGCTGGACATTCCAATATGTCTCCAATGGCAATTTTTTGCTTAATAGTAAATTTTGCTTTACAATCTGGGCAGATGAGCTTTATTACTTTTTTCATACACTTTTTCAATCTATAATATCCTATTATATGTCACTTACACCCCTAATCAAGCACAAACACTTTTATATCAAAAGAGAAGATTTAAACCCCACCGGTTCGGCTAAAGATAGAGCCATTCAAGCTCAGATTAGCAATCTTTTAGCCAAAAACTACACCTCGGCCGTAATCTCTTCAACAGGTAATGCCGCCATATCAGCTGCTCATTTCTGTCAAAAAGCTAATATTGCCTTAACAGTCTTTGTATCTCCCAAAATTAATCCCCATAAACTTAAATTGATTAAAAATTATTTTGTTAATGTTATTAGCTCAAGTAAACCAATTAGCTCTGCCTATAAATTCTCAAAAACTTATCATGCCTACAACCTTCGTCAATCCACCGACCCAGTGGCTTTTACCGGCTATAGTCAAATAGGCCAAGAAATTATGGACCAATTGCCTCAAGTCAGCTCTATTTTTATACCAGTTGGTAGTGGCACTACTTTATATTCAATTGCCAAATCTACCCCAAAACATGTTTTAATTTATGCTGTTCAGCCAGCTAATAACCCTTCCATAGCCTCTTTTTTTGATAAAAATTACAACCCGGAAAATTTTAGCTCAACCGATTCTCTGTCTGTCAAATTTACACCTCTAAAGCAAATAATTATCAGACTTCTTAAAGCTCGGGGTGGGGGATTAGTTATCAATGACCATCTTATTCAACAGCAACTTGCCAACCTAAATAAACTATCTATTAATACCTCCGCCGAATCTGCTTTGGCCATTGCCGGTCTTGTCAAAGCCAAACTTTTAAAAATCGACATTGGTAAATTTCCTCTAGTTATATTTACCGGCACAAAAAGATGATTAAACATATTGAATCAACTATAAATGAGTCTGCCTATCTAATTTTCTTTCCCATAGTTGACCCATTTTTAGATCTAAGCCTTCCTCAAATTAAAAATCTTCATCTCTTGTATCACACCCCTCCTCAAACAAAGCCGGTCAATAACTATTTTGTTTCACCTACATCTAAAGCTAAATCAGAATCAGTCCTAACCAACATAGACGTCCAAAAATACATCGACACTACCTGTAAAAAACTTGGAAAAACCGCAGCTATTATGCCATTTAAACCATCAGCCAAAATTGATTTATTTTGTCAAAAAAATAACTTTCTATTAGTCAGTAACCCTAGAACTTTAAATCTTCAATTTGAAGATAAAATAAATTTTGCCAAAATTTGTACAAAAAATAAAATCAATACAATTCCATTTTTTGTTGATAATTTAAATCAAAAAAATATTGATAAAGCTCAATCACTTTTTAAAACCGATAAAATTGTCATCCAGGTAAAAACCGGTTGGGCTGGTAATAGCACTTATTTAAGTGACCTGGCTTTAAAAACACTACCTCCTGAGAGTACGGTTAAATTTATGCCATTTATAAAAGGTACTACCTACATTCAAAATGGCTGTATCTACCAAAAAAATATGATTACTAGCCCGGTTGGCATTCAGCTAAATAACCCCCAGCACTCCAAAAATATATTTGCCACTACTGGCCGGAGTTGGCCTTCAAATCTAGACCAAACCAGCCTTAATAAAATAAAAGCAATTAATGACCAACTAGAAACAATTTTTGTCAACTCAAATTACCGAGGCTTTTTTGGCCTTGATTTTTTAATTGATCAAAACGATAATGTCTACCTGACAGAATGCAATCCCAGACTAACAGCTTCATTTAATTTTTATACCCACCTAGAACTAAAGAATAATATTGTTCCTCTGCTTTATCTTCATCTGCTTGAGTTTTTAAACCTAAACATCAATCTTGACATTAGAGATCTCAAGTCCAGATTTTTAAATCAAAAATTAACAGGAACCCAAATAACTAAGAGAAACGACCAAGGTAAAATAGTTGATACCTTAGAAACATGTTAAAAAATTATTTAATCTCCATAACCTATGCTCTACTAATAATAGGCATAATTTTTTTATCAACCGGCTCACTTTTTGAAGCCCAAGCTAATCTTGGTGATCAGTTAATTTTTTTCAAAAAACAATTTGCTTGGATCATTGTTGGATCGGTTTTTTTTGGCATAAATTCGAAATTATCATTCAAATTTATTCAAAAAATTGCTACCCCCCTCTATCTAGTTTCAGTTATCTTTTTGCTTCTTTTATTTATTCCAGGCTTTAGTTCAAAAATTTTTGGTGCCAATCGCTGGTTAAATCTAGGACCACTGTCTTTCCAACCAACCGAATTTTATAAATTTACTAGCCTTTTATTTTTTTCCAATCTATTCAGTAAAAAAACATCAATTGCTCAATTGGCCTTTTTTGGCTTACCTCCGGCTCTACTTATCTTATTTCAACCTGCACTCAGCTCAACCATTTTAACTACGGCCATTATCGTTACTATATATTTCTTTAGTCAGCAGGATGTAAAAAGCCTATCTATTGTCTTATTATCCCTTTTACTAATGTTTGCCTTATCTATTGTTTTGTCACCCTACCGACTTAAAAGGTTAACTGCTAATTATCATCAAGACCAATTAACAATTAGCCTGGGATCCGGATCGCTATTTGGTAAAGGCATCGGTAACTCAACCCAAAAATTTAAATTTATACCCCAAATCAGTACTGACTCAATTTTAGCCATAATCGGAGAAGAAACAGGGTTTGTCGGCATGACTTTTTTATTAGGATTATTTTATTTGTTGATAAAAAAAATTATCAATATTTCTTTAGTCGCCAAATCAAATTTTCAAAAACTTTTTGCCATAGGTCTAGCTAGTTGGATTTTTTATCAATCGGCTATCAACATTTCAGTTGTCTCCGGACTTATCCCACTAACCGGTATTTCCTTACCCTTAGTATCCTATGGGGGATCATCCCTTTTAACTCTTATGTCTGCCCTTGGTATAGTTAATAATATTAGTCACACTCATGCCTAAAAAAATTTTAATCACCGGTAACCACCACACTCCGGCCATAGAACTCATCCAACAACTAAAAGACGACCCTAAATACAACTGGTTAATATCTTATATAACCGACAATTACTCCGCCGACTATCACATTAAAAATAGCCTTAAACCACTATTAAACCAAAATCTATATCAAATTCGAGGGGGAAAGTTTTACCGATATTCCATACTAAAAACTATTAAAAATATTCCCCAAATCATTTCGGCCGTATTTAAATCCATCAAACTTATCAAAAAAATTAAACCTGATATTGTGGTTTCTTTTGGTGGTTATATAACAGTACCAGTAATTTTGGCTTCAAAAATTTTAGACATTCCCTCAATCACTCACGAACAGACAACTACCTTAAGTCTAAGTACAAAAATAAACGCCTTGTTTTGTCGATCTGTTTGTTTATCTTTTGATAATAAACTACCTTCATATATTAAAAATAAATCCATAGTCACTGGAAACTTATTAAGACGCCAGATATTTTCAACTACCAGCAAAACTTACCAACATTTAGAAAAAATTATTAAATCCAAACCTCTAATTTTTGTTAGCGGGGGTAATCAAAGCTCATCTGTCATCAATCTTACCTTCTTAAAAATTATAGATAGTCTAATCAACAAATTTACGATCATTCACCATACCGGCAAATCTGACTTAGCTATGGTTAAAAACAAAGTTAAAAATCATAAAAATTATTACCCTACTTCCTTTGTTGGACCCGATGATATCGGCTGGATTTTAAACAATAGCCAAGTTATTGTTAACCGGTCAGGTGCCAACTATTGCCAGGAAATTGCCACCCTGAAAAGAAATTCAGTTTTAATACCCCTATCCTTTAGTCAACAAAATGAACAGCTTAAAAATGCTCTCTGGTTAAAAAGTAAGCTTGCCGATAATACCATCATCATAGAACAAGACAATCTTAACCCTGATAATTTACTTCAGGCCATAAATAAACTTTCAGATCAAAAACTAACAGCCTCACCCACAAAAAAACTTACTAACGCCAAACTTCTGTCTGTCATCCACAAATATGTATAAAATATTGGTTATCTTTGTTTTGACTTCTTTAATTGCTTCATTTTTAATTAGTCGACCCGTTAAACAATCAATTTCTCCCCAAGCCTCAGTAAACTTTATAAATCACCAACTGACCCAAAATTTAACAGACAAGAAATTGACGGCGACAAACATCGATATTGATATTTACAATCAAAAAATATATTTTACTCTTATTGATAATGACAGATTTATTCCAATCATTTTATCAACCCAAAAACAAATTCCACTTCAAATAAACGCCTTACAAAAAATCATCAAAACAGTTAGAATAAATCTAGCATATCCTACCAAAATAGACTTAAGTCTAGACAAACCTTATGCAACAATCAAAAATAATTAACGTTATTGACGTCGGTTCTTCAAAAATAACCGTCCTTGTTGGTCAATATTTTCCATCAGAAGAAAAAACCAATATAGTAGCTGTTGTGGCCGAAAACGCTCTTGGTTTTAGAAAAGGCCAGATAATCAATCTTGAACAAGCTATTGATACACTAACAAAATCAATTGAATCAGCTGAAAGAATGGCTGGAATGTCTATTAATTCTGCTCATGTATCCATTTCTGCTCCCCATATTGAATCAATCAATTCTCAGGGGGTAGTTGCCATTAGTCATCCTCAAAATGAAATTACCCCAACTGATGTCGATAGGGCTATTGAAGCAGCTCAGGCAGTTACCCTCCCAGCCGGCAAAGAAGTCATGCATGTCATCCCTAGAAAATTTATGGTCGATGGCCAGGATGGTATTGTTGATCCGGTTAACATGACCGGTATTAGACTTGAAGTTGAAACTCATATTATATTTGGTTCAACCCCGGCTATTAAAAATCTCAAAAGGTGTCTCGACCAAATCGGAGTCAAACCACTCACTCTAAATTATTCCGGTATTCCCACTGCGGTCACCAGTTTAACTGATACCGAAAGAGAGCTTGGTGTTGCTCTAGTTGACATCGGTGGCCAAACTACCACTTTAACAATTTTTGATCAAACTTCCCCTTGTTACTCTTCTGTTATTCCCGTAGGTGGTAACAATATCACCAATGATCTGGCTATTGGTTTAAGATTGTCTATTGATGAGGCTGAAAAATTAAAAATTTATTTGGATAAAATTGATGACAAGGGTTTTACTGATGAAATCGATCTTGAACAAAAACAAATCAGTCCTACCAAAAGAAAAATCTCAGTTCAAACTGCTGTCAATGGCATTATTAAACCCAGACTGGAAGAAATTTTCAGTCTTGTTAAAGAAAAAATTGAAGAAAGTCACCTTATTGATGCCATTCCCGCCGGCATAGTCTTAACAGGAGGTGGATCTTTAACTGTAGGAAGTACAGATATTGCCAGTAAAATTATAAATCTGCCTATTAGAATTGCCTCACCTCAAAATGTTGGTGGCTTATCTGACGATATCAGTAACCCTATGTTTACCAGTGCTACAGGTCTTCTATTTTACGGAATAAATCATACTGATAGTGGTCAAAAACCTAAGAAAACCAGAAATATGCCAAATATTTTAGACAAAATTAAGAGTTTAATTGAACCTCTACTTCCCTAAATGGCTCTTATCAAAACTTTAAGCAGTCAATTTGCCAAAATTAAGGTTATCGGTATTGGTGGTGGTGGAAATAACGCCATCAACAGTATGATTTCAAATGAAAAAATCGAGGGTGTCGACTTTGTAGCCGTTAACACCGATTCTCAGGTTCTTCTTAATTCACTTGCTCCAGTTAAAGTCCAAATTGGACAGAAATTAACCCGTGGTCTTGGAGCTGGTGGTAATCCCGAGATCGGCCAAAAAGCCGCTGAAGAATCCAAAGATAAAATCAAAGAAATTCTCCAAGACACAGACATGGTTTTTATTACTGGTGGTATGGGTGGGGGCACATGTACCGGTGCTGCCCCAATTATTGCCGATATTGCTAAAAACCAGCTGGGAATCTTAACCATAGCTATCGTTACCAAACCATTTCTATTTGAAGGCACCAGGCGAATGACCAATGCTCTTCAGGGAATTTCTCTACTTAAAAAAAATGTTGATACTCTCATCGTTATCCCAAACCAAAAAGTCCTGGAAATAGTTAAAGATAAGGCCACTTTTCAAGAAGCTTTAAAAACCGCTGACTCTGTTTTAAGTCGTGGCACCAAAGCCATTTCTGAACTTATTACCACTCCTGGCTTAATTAATCTTGATTTTGCCGATGTTAAATCAATTATGGCCGAAGCAGGTAGTGCCCTAATGGGTGTAGGTGAAGCTGAAGGAGAAAACCGATCTCTTAATGCCATCAAATCAGCTATTGAATCTCCTCTAATTGAAGTGGATATCGAAGGGGCTAGGGGAGTCTTAATAAATATTACCGGAGGACCTGACCTAACTATTGCCGAAATTGAAGAATCAGCCCAGAAAGTCACTCAAATGGCAGCACCGGACGCCAATATATTATTTGGTGCCACTGTTGATGAAAAACTTAAAGGTAAAGTTAAAATTATTGTTATTGCTACCGGTTTTGACGATAGGCCAAAAATTGTTCAACATCAAATTCAAACTCAAGCCAAAACTTTTGAAAAACAAACCAACGAAACTCCGAAACCTGTTCAAACAGTCAAACCAACTTCTGTTGATGAAGCTCTTAAAGATCAATATATTCCCGAGGGAGTAGATATAGTCGATGAATACGACATTCCATCCTTTCTCAAAAATCGTGTATAATAGACTTATGCTTAAAAGTAGCACAATAATTATTAAATAGACCGCGCCTATCTAAGCGGTCTTCATCAATCCCGGAAACGGGATTTTTTTTATATAAATGACAACTAAAAAATTTAAACCAGTTGAAAACAATATCGATTTTTCTAAACAAGAAAAACAAATATTGGATTGGTGGTACAAAAGTGATGTTGTCAAAAACTACTTAAACAAAAATAGCCAAAAACAACAAATATTTTCATTTATCGATGGTCCAATTACTGCTAACAATCCTATGGGTGTTCACCATGCCCGGGGTAGAACCATCAAAGATGTTTTTCAGAGATATAAAAATTTCCAAGGCTTTAAACAGAGATTCCAAAATGGATTTGATTGTCAGGGCTTATGGGTAGAAGTAGAAGTTGAAAAAAGCCAAGGTTTTAATAGTAAAAAAGATATTATCGATTTTGGTATCGATAACTTTACCAACGCTTGCAAGGCCCGTGTAGAAAAATATGCCGATATTCAGACTGAACAATCAAAAAGACTGGGCATGTTTATGGATTGGCCAAATTCTTATTACACTATGTCAGAGACTAATAATTTATATATTTGGTATTTTCTAAAAAAATTAAACGACAGAAAACTACTTTACAAACAAAAAACAGCTACTACCTGGTGCCCCAGGTGTGAAACCGGTTTGTCTCAACATGAACAGGCAGATGGTTATAAAACCATAGATGATATATCTGTCTACGTCAAATTCAAACTAAAAAACAGATCAAATGAATTTGTATTAGCCTGGACAACCACACCCTGGACTTTGGCGGCCAATGTACTATTAGCCATAAATACTACTTATGAATACGTTTTAGTTAAACATGAGGGCCAAATTCTTTATATGGCCAAACTTTCGGCCGATAGACTCGGTTTTAAAGATCAAAAGATTATCGATCCAAAAACACTTCTAAATCTGGAATACGAAAATCTTATAGATATTCCCGCTCAAAAAAACATAAACCACAAAATCGTTTTATGGGATTTGGTTAATCCTCAAGAGGGGAGTGGGGTAGTCCATATCGCTCCAGGCTGCGGTCAGGAAGATTACGAACTAGGAATTAGTCTAAAGTCAGATATTATTGAACCAATTGACAGTACCGGTTATTTTAAAGATGGTTTTGGCTTTTTAACTGGTAAAAATGCTCATCATGTCAAACAACAAGTTATTGATCATCTACAATCTTTAGACGTACTTTACAAAACCGAAACCATTTCCCATAGATACCCGCATTGTTGGCGATGTGGTACTAAATGTCTTTTTAAACTTGAAGACAATTGGTTTATTAGCTGTGACCCAATTAAACCTTTACTAAAACTTCAAACTGAAGAAGCCAACTGGATACCAAAATATGCCAAAAAAAGAATGCTTAACTGGCTTAATAATATGGGAGACTGGATGATTAGTCGCAAAAGATTTTATGGTCTATCATTGCCTTTTTATGAAACAAAGAAAGGAGAATTATTTGTAGTTGGCAGTAAAGAAGAATTAAAAAAACTAGCCGTCAATCCCCAAAAAGTAGACAAACTACCATCACTTCACCGACCCTGGATAGATGATATTGAAATTAAACACCCTCAAACCGGAGAAATTATGCATAGAATTGCTGATGTTGGCGACTGTTGGCTAGATGCCGGAGTAGTCCCTTTTTCAACTCTCAAATATCTTGAAGATAAAAGTTATTGGCAAAAATGGTTTCCGGCTGATCTTGTCTGCGAAATGATTGAACAAGTTAGACTTTGGTTTTATTCAATGCTATTTTATGGAGTTGTTTTGGAAGAGAAAATTCCTTATAAAAATGTTTTAAACTATTACGAAGTCAGAGACGAAAAAGGTGAGCGAATGAGCAAAACCAAAGGTAACGGTATTCCATACGACCAGGCAGTTGAAACCATGACAGCCGATGCTATGCGCTGGCTGTATTGTAAAAGCAAATCGCACTCAGTAGTAAATTTTGGCTACAATCTGGCCAACGATGTTAAAAGAGGTTTTATTTCAACTCTCTGGAACAGTTACAAATACTACATTAGTTTTGCCAGTTTCAATCAATCAACTGATAAATTTAAACCCCAAATCATCGATGACTGGCTAATTTCCCGACTTAACCACACTGTTAAATTAACTACTCACTTTTTAGATAAATATGACACCAGCCGTGCCACTGAAACCATTGAAAATTTTATCAACGATTTTTCTACTTGGTATATCAGGCGATGCCGTGACAGACTCGATAATCACCAAATACTTCATCTTACTCTAGATACCGTAATCAAACTAATTGCACCTATCACACCATTTATTTCAGAATCTATTTTTCAAAACTTAAGTGGCAACAATTTTACCAAAGATATATCTATACACCACCAAGATTGGCCTAAATTTGACCAAAATCTGATAGATTTAGACTTAGAAAAAGATATGAATACGGTTAGATTAGTTTGTCAGTTAATTCACGCCCAAAGACAAACTCATCAAATCAAAGTCAGACAACCTCTAAATCAAGCCACAATTTCAATTAATCAAAAACAATTGGACAATAAATTTATTGACTTAATCTGTCAAGAAACTAATATTAAAAAATTAGTTTGGTCACTTTCTAAAAGCCAGAATACCACAGTTAATCTGGATACCACTATAACAGAAGAACTTAAGTCTGAAGGAGATTTTAGAGATTTAAGCCGTCAAATCCAAATAATCAGAAAAGAAAACAACTTATCTCCCGGGGATAAAATAAAAATTTTTGCTCCAAATTGGCCAAAAGCATTTGAATTAGATCTTCTTTCCAAAACCAACGCCGTTTCAATATCCAAATCTAAAGAACTTAAAATCGAAAAAATATAGTAATCTAGGTTAGTGTCAAAAAGTTATCAAACTACTATTGTCATCAGTCTTGTCTGTCTCTTCTTTTTTAATATCTTGGTGACTTCATCACTTGCTCCCAGCTCTCTCCCCAAACAAATATTTTCCTGGATGGCAGGAGCAGTCTTATTTGTATTATCAAAAAATATCAATTTAAAACAAGTCAAATACAACCGCTACCTCATATTATTCATTAGTTGCTCCTTACTTTTACTAACAATTATTTTTGGCTCAAATGTTCGTGGTTCAAAAAGATGGATTGGAGCTGGCTTTTTTAGACTCCAACCATCAGAAATCATCAAACCCTGGTTAGCAGCCATTCTAGCTTCTACTCAAAATCACTTACTTCTAATCCCTCCTATACTTATTACTATAGCCCAACCAGATTTGGGTAGTGCCATTTCCATGTTTTTAATGTTGATTCCCTTATTTTTCTACAATAAAATTACCAGAACCCATTTAATTATTCTTTTTAGTGCATTCTTAATTTTATCTCCCTTAGTTTGGCAATTTGGTCTTAAAGACTATCAAAAGTCCAGAGTTACTTCTTTTATTAATCCACAAGCTGACCCGCTTGGTAAAGGTTATAATCTAATCCAATCTCAAATAGCTATAGGCTCTGCTAATATTTTTGGTAAAGGCTACCGACAGGGGACCCAAGGTCAACTATTATTTTTACCGGAAAAACATACTGATTTTGTATTTGCTGCCCTGACAGAAGAATTCGGCTTAATTGGCGCATTTTTGTTAATCGGTATCTATTTTGTCATCATTAAAACTCTTATTAATAAAGCCTATCAAAATATTAATAATCCTTCTTATTTTTTATTTTGCCTTATCATAGCCACTCAAATCTGGAGTCAAGCTTTTATTAATATCGGTATGAATATTGGTATTATGCCAATCACTGGTATTCCTCTGCCTTTTATGTCAGTTGGTGGTTCTTCAATTATGTCTCTTTTAATATCCCTTGGCATAGTTTTTTCCAATTAATTCGATTGTAATCTAAACCTGTTATGCTATAATCCAAAAGTATGAAATATGCAGTTATTGACATCTCTGGTCATCAATCAATCGTCTCAGAAGGCGATATTTTATCTGTCGATTTAATTGATACCAAAGAAAAAGCAAAACTATCTACTGACAAAGTTTTGTTGATAGCCACTGACGATAACGTCCAGGTTGGTAATCCTTATGTCAAAGACAGTCTGGTTGAATACGAAGTTATTGGCCACAAACAGGGTAAAAAACTACACATTTTCCAATATAAAGCCAAATCCAGATACAGAAGAAAAACAGGTTTTAGACCACAATTAACCGATATCAAAATTACTTCAATTTCAACAAATAAGAAATCATCTGCTAATAAAACAGTTAAGGTTCCACCTTCTTCTAACAAAAAATTAAAAAAATAAAAAAAAATGGCACATACAAAATCGCAAGGAAAAACCAGACAAAAAGGAAACCGGGTTGGACAAAGACGCGGAGTTAAAATCTTTGGTAGTCAAAAAGTTAAAAACGGTAATATCATCGTTAGACAAGTCGGTTCCAAATTTCACTCCGGTCCTGGTACAAAAACTGGCAAAGATTTTACCATCTATGCTATCAGACAAGGTATTGTCAATTTTTTTAAGAAACAAGGCAAACAATTTGTGTCGGTCATCAAGCAATAAAGTCTTTTTTCACCACCATTTTCATGTTAGTCTAATAAGATGATATCTGAATTAGAAACTGATCAACTAGAACCGAATCCACTTCAGCCCAGAGGAAATATCGATAACGAATCCCTTGCAGAACTAATAGACTCCATTAAACAACATGGTATTTTAGAACCATTAATTGTAGCCCAAACTCCAGCTGGTTTTCAAATTATTGCCGGTGAACGCCGTTGGCGGGCAGCCAGAATCCTAAAACTTAAAACAGTCCCCGCTATAGTTAGAAAAACTTCACCCCAGCAAATGCTGGAAATGGCTATTGTTGAAAATGTTCAAAGAAAAGATTTAAATCCTATCGAAAGAGCTAAAAGTTTTCAAAGACTAAAAGACGAATTCCACTTAGACACTAAAGAAATTGCATTAAAGATAGGTAAAAGTGTCCCTTATATTATTAATAGCCTTAAACTTCTGGAACTTCCCGATGCCCTCAAAGATGGATTACTAACCAATTTGATTACCGAAGGCCACGCCAGAGCCCTTTCTAGCATCAAAGACACTAGATTAACCATTGAAGCCTACAAGATAGTCCTTCAGGAGCAAGCTTCGGTTAGAAGGGCTGAAGAAATAGCCAGAAGAATGAAGAAAAAAATTGAAGAGGGGATTGTACCTATAACCAAAGAAAATATTCCCCAGTTTTTAAAGTCAAATCTGGATAAAATTTCTTACGACATCCAAAAAACTTTTAGAAGTAAAACCACTAACGTCAAAATTACTCAAACTAATATCGTCACTAAAGTTGTCATTCAATTCAGAGGTGAAAGCGACCTCAGATTTCAACATCTAAAAAAACTTTATAAAAATATCTGTAAAAAAGAACTGATCGAAGAAAACTAGAATCTAACTTCAGGTACTATTCCAATAGATGACGCCGGCCAGTACTTAAAAAAGGCCTTACCAACAATTAAACTTTTATCAACCGGACCAAATTCTCTACCGTCTCGGGAATGGGATCTATTATCTCCAAAACACAAATAGTGATTTTCAGGAATTGTATTTTCTACTCCCTCTCTGGCATAGTCTCCAGGAGAAGTTATAAAATCAGCCGGTAAAAAACTTTGTTCCAAAAGCTGACCGTTTAGATAAACTTTGTTATTTTTAACCATCACTTTATCCCCAGGTACACCAATTATTCTTTTGATATATTCACACTCATCCTCAGCACAAGGTTCAGTAGGAGGAGCTTTAAAAACAACCACATCACCCCTCTTTGGCTCTCCAAATCGGTAGCTTATTTTGTCTGTCAATAAATACTCTCCATCGACAAAATTAGGCAACATTGAACTTCCTTTAACCTCGTTTGGTTGAGCCACAAACATATAGAGCAACACAAACACAGAAGCAGCCAAAACTATTGACTGAACAAATTCAACGATAATAGAACCAAGTTTTCTCATATCTTCTAGTGTATAACTTCGATTTGTTTATCACAAGACTCTAATTTTGATAAACTATACCAAAATAGACTGTATAGCTCAGTTGGTTAGAGCGCATCGTTCACATCGATGAGGCCCCTGGTTCAAGTCCAGGTACAGTCACCAAACTTGTTGAAGTATTTTTTTAGTTAAATCAAATCTAGCCTTAACATCCTCAAAGTCTCCAGATGAAAAATCTTCTTGGACATTTTTAAATACCTCTTGCCCCAATGCAAAACTACTGACTCCGAAGTTATCTGTTTGAACTCCCTTCTCTTCTTTAATTACAGCTACATTTTCTACTAAAGTAAACATATTACTCCCGTTTTCAATTAAAAAACTAGCTTCTGATTCTATAACCGAATCTGTTCGTAAAAAAGGAATTAATTTATCCAACATCTGCCAACTTAAATTAAAATCTCGATTATTTTTTCTAAACTCAAACACACTTGTTATTAAATTATCTGCATCCTTAATTTGACTTGCCTCAACACAATCCAAAAGATCTTCATTTTCAGCATAAGTACCTAATAACTTTTGACAATAATTTTCAAAAATCACATAAATATCATCATTTTTAGTTAACAAACCATTTTTATCAATCCCATACAAATCACTTTCTCCAGCCAAAACTTGACCACTAAAAACACTCCAAGCATTACTACCACTACTACCCACCACCAACTTATAATCTCCACCACCTCCATCGGCAACCACTCTCACGCTACAACTTGAAAAACTACTATCATTTTTAACCACTACAAAACCATATTCATCAGAATTAAACGTTTGAGTACCACAAACTACCTCCAAATGAGCAGGCGAGGCAATATAGAAAACCATACTATTTTCAAAATTATCGTACTCTACAGTAGTTATATCCTTATCTTCCAGATTTAAAATTGACATAACTTGACTTATGGCACTAGTTGTAAGATCACCATGACTTGAAGTTAATTCGAAATAATCCGGACCCAATCTGGCACTTCCCAACAGTACTGTCTTATCACCCAAGTTTGAATAAACCCTATCAATAGGCCTACCATCTGGCCAAATATTTAACCTTTTATCAAAAAAACTTCTATCTCCAAGCCTCAAAAACTCTTTAGTATCAAAACCTGTCCCAGCTATGGTGTACAAATCATCCATATTAACATTCTCAAATTCAAAATTTTTCAAGGCCAAAACAGTATTTGCTTCAACAAAAGTAGAAAAACTTTTTAACTGACCATCGACATAAGCAAAATCTATCACCGGCTGCAGATCCTTTACTACTGGCGCAATCCTTTGTACAACGATTGCAGGAGATTCCGTCAAATCTCGGTTTAAAAGCATTAAAATATTAAAAACCATTGAACTCAAACCACTACCTTCAATATTCCCTCCGTTCCAGGCTTCGTAAGCATC
Source organism: Patescibacteria group bacterium UBA1372 (assembly GCA_002306295.1). GTDB lineage: Bacteria > Patescibacteriota > Microgenomatia > UBA12405 > UBA12405 > UBA1372. The sequence goes on from DBRI01000022.1 coordinate 54,291, forward strand.
TACTGCTCCATAATGTGGACTACCAAGGCTAATTACCTTTTTAATCCTAGTGTCATCAAAATTATTTTGATACCACCATCTAGCTACCATTCCGCCCA
>DBRI01000022.1:54476-59382 GCA_002306295.1 Patescibacteria group bacterium UBA1372
ACATTCCAACTCGCCCCCAACCCAGGCAAAATAACTACCTTGGTATTATCTAGGTTCAAAACATCACTTTTTTCAATTTGAACATAATCCATTTCAAGACTACTCCATGTTGTAGAACCACCTGAATATTTATTACCTAAAAAAATGTTTCTTCCCATACATCCAATATCAGGTAATCTAAAAAGATAAGCAGGCCTTGTTGATCTATCAAGATAAAAATATAAATACGTTCCAAATCTTTCCACTTCGAAAACATGCCAATCATAAGGATTCAAACCTACTAAAGATTTATTTTTCCTATTAATACCATCATTAAAAGCACTTATGTTATCACAGGTTCCTTGAAGAGAAAAATTATTCTCCATATATATAAAACCCAAATGAGTATCTGCCCAAATCCCATACTCTATCAATGTATCCAGACTTGAATTCTTAAAATACCCAAATCCAATTCCATCCCCCATAGATCTTACATCCTTGTACCTAAATCTAATTTTCAAATTAAAATTACCAGTATCAGGGATTAATCGAGTATCGAACTTATCATATATAAACGGAAAGAGAAATCCCTGGCTTGTCAACAATATCCCATCATCAGAAAAACTTACATTGCCATCATTCTTGTCAACATTCCAAAGATCATAATTTAAAAAAGAAAAACCATCTATCAATTTACCTGCATTAACTTCTTTAGGCTCCAAAATAACACAAAATACAATCCAAACTAAAAACAACACTGTTTTTATTATGAACACTAAACAAATATACTATACTGATAAACAAAACAGAACATGAGAATATGTATCTTCCATAATTTAAAAAAGGGTGGAGCTCTAATATACCTGGCAAAGATAGCCGAATATTTAAAGAAAAGTCATTCAGTTGACATATACTCTTTCCAAAAAAACAAGTCATTCCATGATTTTAAAAATTACTATTTTTACAAAATTAAAAAAACAAAAAATTTGTTTCATTACCTATTATTGACCTTATTCGAACTTAATCAAAAATCAAAAAAAATAGCAAAAAAAATAAACAATCAAAAATACGATCTTATCATTGTTAGCAATGACTTTTTAACTCAATCACCCCACATTCTAAAGTATTTAAAAAACACTAAACAATCAAAAATTATTTTCATCTCACATGAACCAAAAAGGGAATTTTATGAAAAGACAACATATGACCACATGAAGATTAAAAGAGTATTATCAAGAATAATTAGATTATATATCAAAATAATCGACAAATATAACTGTAAAAAAGCACAAAATATTGTGACTAATTCTTTCTATTCCAAAAACGTCTTTCAAAAGATATATAAACAGAAGAGTTATGTCATTCATCCTGGACTGGAAAGAATAAATATAAAAAAAACTTCAATTAAAATTAATAACCACTACTATTCTTTAAGTGATTTCTCTAAAACAAAAGGTCATCATTTATCAATAAATATAATTAAATTATTTCCAAAAAGTGAATTAACAATTGCTGGAAGAAAAAATAATGATTTTGTCTATATTACCAAATTAATTAAAAATATCAAAAATATTAAACTTAAGATAAATATAAGTTCAGCTAGTAAGATAAAATTACTAAAGAAAAAGACAATATTTCTTTGTAATCAGATAAAAGAACCATTCGGTATATCAAATCTAGAAATCTCAAATAGTAACAATTATATAATCGGTTTAAATATTGGAGGTACAGCAGAAATCGTCGATCATGGTATAAATGGATTGTTATCTCAAATAAACAATACCCAAAAAGTAATAAAATATATTGCTAATAAAAAAACAATTTTATTTTATAAAAATAAAAGATTATCATGGGAATACACATCACAAAAACTTCTTTCCCTCTATCACTTCCTCAAAAATGAACCAGCATATTAGTCTCACCATCCTCACCAAAAACGAACAAGAAAACATTAACAAAAACTTTGACTGGTTAAAAAATATTAAAACTATAAACGAAATTATTGTTGTAGATGACTTTTCCACTGACAAAACAAAAGATATCTTCAAAAGCAAAATAGGTAATCACCAAAAATTAAAGATCTATCAAAGAAAATTAGATGGTGACTTTTCTTCTCAACGCCAATTTTCTGTTTCTAAATCAACCAATAACTGGATTTTATGGTTAGATGCAGATGAAATACCTAGCCCCTTAATGATTGAATTTCTAACAAAATTTTTCCCTACTAAGCACACCCATGCTTATTCCTTTATCCGCCAGGAATTATTTTGTGGTTTCCAATTAAACTATGGCCAAAGCAAACAAAAAATAATTAGACTTTTTGACAAAAATAAAGGTAAATTTATTGGTAAAGTTCATGAAATCTGGTCAACTAATCGGTCAAAAGATACAAATATCGTTTTTTTTCACTATAGTAATCAAAATATTACTCAAATTTTAGAAAAAATTAATTTTTATACGGATATCCGAGCCAACCAACTTTTTCAAAATAAAATCTCAACCAACATTTTTCAAATTATTAGCTACCCCACAGCCAAATTTTTTCAAAACTATATTTTTAAACTTGGCTTTTTAGACGGTCTGCCCGGAATAATTTTAAGTTTATTTATGAGTTTTCATTCCTTTTTAGTTAGAGCTAAACTATGGCACTTATACAAACAATCCTCTTCTACCTAACCTCAACCGCTTTTTTCTTTGGGCCAACATTTCGCCTCAACTTATTTTCTGTCTCCATTCCCGTTTTTGACCTTTTACTCTTCCTTTTCATTCTCTCAAATCTAACTTCAAAACCAAAAATATCAAATAAATACATAATTTTATTTATAATTTGGAATTTTGTAAGTTATCTTTTCAACCTAAAAAATTATGGTTTTTTATATCAAAACTTTTTTTATCTTTTTAAATTAGCTAATCTCTGCCTGCTTCTATTTATCCCCATCAATATAACCAAAAGACAAAAAAATTATTTTCTAATTGTTCTTTTTACCGATATTTTATTTGGATTCATTCAATATTTTTTCTGGCCAGACCTTACAAACTACAAATATTTTGGTTGGGACCCTCATTTAAACAGACTTACCAGTACATTTATTGATCCGACCTTTGTAGGCTTAATCTTTTTACTTCTACTTATCTTTTATTTTTTTACAAATCCAAACATATTTATATTATTGCTAATTTATCTGGCAATTTCGCTTACCTATAGCCGCTCAACCCTATTAGCTTTATTAATTTCTAGCCTGTATTTCAGTCTTAAAAAAAATAAAAATATAAAATTGTATCTAAAAACCTTACTTCTAGTAGCAATTACCATCTTAATTTTGCCAAATAGCATAGGGGAGGGGACTAATCTAAAGAGAACTTCTACAATTATGGCCAAAATTGAAAATTATAAACAAGCCTTTGAAGTAATTAAACAAAAACCATTAATTGGTCACGGCTACAACAATCTTGTTTCTATTAAAAAACCTACTAATTTTTACCCTGATCACTCTTTGTCAGGTTTTGATTCAAGTCTTTTAACAATTACATCGACCAGCGGAATAATTGGCCTAACTTTATTTCTAGTTGCCTTTACAAAATATTTTTCAAATCTCACCATAATAGAAAGAACTGCCATAATCTCAATCTTAGTTCACAGCTTATTTGCCAATTCACTACTATACTCTTGGGTAATCTTCAGCTACTCAATACTCTTCAATACTAAAAATCGTAAGTAATCTCAATTGTTTTACTTGTTTCATTACCGGCCAAATCTCTGACCTTGATTTCAACATTATTTTTACCAGGTTGTAATTGTATTTTAACCTTAAAATTACCTTCACTGTCAATTAAACCAATCCGTCCATTGACAGTTACGCTAACGTCATTGTCAACCTTACCTACCACATCAAAATCTTCATAATCTACAGTCAAAGATTCTTCAACCGGATTTGTCATTTCTAACCTGGGAGGTTCATTATCAAACACTACCACTACTTCCTTAGAAATCTCACTTCTTTTTCCATCAGCCGCTACTGCCACCGCCGAAAACAAATTATTGCCTAAGTTAAGTAAAATATTTTCAAAAATAAATTCACCATCTTCATCAACATTTATAGTATCAAGTAAGACATCATCTTTCTCTAATTCAATCAAAGTCCCAGATTCAGCTGTGCCAGACACATTTATGGCCGCGCTATTAGTGGCTTCAAATGGCACAAATATTCTTGGAGGTAAAGGGGGTAATTCACTATCATTAGTTATACCACCGTTTGCCTCTTTTCTTTCACCTAAAAATTCAGTAAATCTTACCAAAAAAGAAAAACCAAACATTACCACCAAGACCAACAAAACAACCACCACAAAACCCAATAAAAATGTTTTTCGGTTGTCTTTTTTCTTATCCAAAGCCTTCTTGTTATCAACAGCCATTTTAAATTTCATCACTAAATTATATCAAAACAGAGCCAGGAAGGAGAATTGAACTCCTGACCTAGGCTTTACGAAAGCCTCGCTCTACCGTCTGAGCTATCCTGGCTATGAGCGGCTAAAGGGAATTGAACCCTTGACCTATCCTTGGGAAGGATATGTTTTACCGCTAAACTATAGCCGCTTTCTCAAAGTTTATCACAAACATCAGTCTATTCTGGTATAACCAACTTCATGCCAATATCAATTAAATTCGGATCTGTAATTAAAGTTTTGTTTGCATTCCAAATCTTTTCCCAGGCAAACATATCTCCGTAATAATTTAAAGCCAACTTAGATAAACTTTCCCCTGAGACAACTACATGTTCTGTTGGTAAATCAGGACTTTGTAAATCTGGTAAATTCAGTTTTTGACCAACCTCAAGGTTATTAGCACCATTTTCATCTAAATTATTTTGTTTGGCAATTTCCACCCATTTATAACCGTTGTTATATCTTTTTTGAGCAATTTTCCATA
>DBRI01000022.1:59480-61367 GCA_002306295.1 Patescibacteria group bacterium UBA1372
TTAATCAACACTAACATCACTACCCCAACTATAGCTAAACCCAGAAACATACTTATAATATCTTCTTTATTCATTAAATTTCCTTTTTGATTATTACTCATATTTTTAAATTACATACAAATTTTTAAACCTAGAATAATCTACAGGACAATTAATTACTAGTCAATAGTTTTATCTTCTTGACATATTTCTAATGTCAATAAATTCCATATCCATACCAGCTTTTATACTTTTTTGAAATTCATTATTAAATTTTTTTACAAATTCATCCAATCCAGTTTTATTAATAGAATACAATCTAAATTTCGATTTTTTAGACACATTAACCAAACCAGCCTCAAGTAACACTGCCAAATGAGAAGACAAGGTTGCTTGCTTAATTGAAAAATGGGAAAGTATCTCATTAACAGTCAACTGACCATCCAATAAAATCTTGATTATTTTTCGCCTATTAGAATCAGCCAATATTTTATATATATCTTTCATATTTTCATATTGACAGGTAACTATATTATAGCACCTGCTTGTAAATTTGACACAAAAATTGCAAAATACCACCATATGAAAAACTTTGACAACAAACAAGAAAAAACCTTAGTATTGATTAAACCTGATGGTGTTCAAAGAGGATTGATTGGAGAAGTTATAAAAAGATACGAATCCTGTGGCCTTAAACTAGTAGCTCTAAAAATGGTTATTGCTGATAAAAAACTAGCTTTAGCTCATTACTCGACTGATCCTGATTGGGCTATCAAAACAGGTACTAAAACTTTTGAATCATATGAAAATAAAGGCTTACCCCTTCCTGGTAAAGACCCTATAGAATTTGCAGAAAAAGTCAGAAGACAATTAGTTAGTTTTATGACTAGTGGCCCCGTTATCGCCATGATCTGGCAAGGCATGGGGGCCGTCAGTGTTGTCAGAAAAATTACCGGTGGAACAGAACCTCTAACCTCAGCCCCAGGAACTATAAGAGGGGATTACACTATAGACTCCTATACAGCATCAGATGTAGATCAAAGAGCCGTCAGAAATATTATTCACTCATCAGGAAGTGTTGATGAAGCTAATAAAGAAGTTCCAATTTGGTTTAAATCAGAAGAAATCCTAAATTACCGCCTGATTTCAGAAGAAATTATCTACGATGTCAATCTTGATGGAATTTTAGAATAATTTTGCGGGCCCTATGGGATTCGAACCCACGGTCTTCCGCGTGACAGGCGGACATGTTAAACCGCTACACTAAGGGCCCGTCCCTGAATATACCAAATAAACTAAAAACTCTCAAGCACAATCTGCAGCTATTTAAAAATATTTGATGTTATAATTTATTATGATCTACATACTCATCCCCATAATCCTAATCGGTCTTTATTTAATTAGCTTTTACAACGGTGTTAAAACCACTAAAGTTAGAATCGGTGCTTCAATTCAAGAGATAGGTAACCAACTTAAAAGACAAACCGATCTAATTCCCAATCTTGTTTCTTCAGTCAAAGGATTTCTTAAACAGGAAAAATCAATCTTTGAAAATTTAACAGAAGCCAGAAAATTAATTGAATCTAACAAACTTCAGAACCTGGATAAATCACAAGATTTAATTAATAAAGCCCTAAGTTCACTTAGAGTTGTAGTCGAAAGCAATCCTCAAATTCAATCTCAACAACTTGTTAATAAATTAATGGAGGAGTTAAGAGACACGGCTGATAAAATTATGTATTCTAAAAGGACTTTAATCGATCTTACTGCCGACTATAATACCAAAATTAGTACTATTCCCGGCATTTGGCTAGCCGGCATGTTTAACTTCAAACCCGAACAAGGTCTAAAAGTAGAAGATATGACCACTAGTCTTGAAGTCAGCCAATCTGACACTAAAACTCCCAA
>DBRI01000022.1:61509-61783 GCA_002306295.1 Patescibacteria group bacterium UBA1372
AATTGTTTTATCCCTAAACGGAGCTAAACCAGCCGACAGACTTAATTATTTTAATTTTTATACCGTTACTGAAAATTTGAGTCTGGCAAACAACACCCCTATGCCAAAAATTTATGTCATCAATTCCAATGCACCCAATGCTTTTGCTACTGGCACTGATCCCAAAAATGCTTCCATCTGTGCCACAACTGGCCTTTTAGAAAAACTCGATCGAACTGAACTTGAAGGAGTAATTGCTCACGAACTTTCACATATCAAAAATTTTGATACTAGA
>DBRI01000022.1:61886-65075 GCA_002306295.1 Patescibacteria group bacterium UBA1372
CTCAGGGGCTGTCAAACTTACCCGTCAACCACAGGGACTTATCTCTGCTTTACAAAAAATTTCAAATGACCCTAATCTCTTAAATTCAGCTTCAACTGCCACAGCTAGTCTTTATATCATCAATCCTTTTAAAGGTCAAAACTTTAGTCATCTTTTTTCTACCCACCCACCCGTTGAAAAAAGAATCCAAGCTCTCAAAAATTTATTGTAATTACAGTATATCCTCCGCACTTCTTAGTTTAGATACACTTTATACTATTGAAAATTAATAACTGAAAATTGAAAATTAACTTATGCCAAGCTTTGTCCATTTACATGTCCACACCGAATATTCACTTCTGGATGGCTTGACCAAAATTAAACAGCTAGTCAGTTCTGCCAAAAACATGGGTATGACATCAATTGCCATTACAGATCATGGAGTTATGTATGGAGCTATAGAATTCTATAAAGCTTGTCTTAAGGAAAACATTAAACCGATTATTGGTTGTGAAGTCTATGTTTCACCCAAAAGTAGATTTATAAAAACTCCGGCTAATAAAAAAAATTACCATCTAACACTTTTAGCCAAAAACAAACAGGGCTACAAAAATTTAATGAAACTAGTTAGTCTTTCTTTTTTGGAGGGTTTTTATTACAAACCCAGAATTGATGACAAAATCCTTAAAAAATATCACCAAGGCTTAATTTGTCTCTCCGGTTGTCTTCAAGGAGAAATTGGTCAAAAAATTATTGATAAGAAAATCGACTCTGCCAAAAAATCTGCTTTAAAATATCAAAAAATATTCAAAGATGATTTTTATCTGGAGATACAACCCCACCCTAACATTGCCGATCAAATTAAGACTAATCTCGAAATTGTCAAAATTAGCCGAGAATTAGGTATTCCACTCGTAGCCACAAACGATGTCCACTACCTTAACAAGGAAGATGCTTTTGCTCAAGATGTACTAGTCATGATAAACACTCAAACCACCGTAAATGACAAAAACCGACTGAGTATGGCTGACAATCCTGATTTCTACCTAAAAACACCCAAAACTATGGCGGATCAGTTAAAAGAATACCCAGATGCAATTCAAAATACTGTCAAAATTGCTGATAAATGTGATCTTGATATAGAAATAGGTAAGTGGTATTTCCCTGAATTTAAATTACCAAAGGGTGAAGACGCCAAATCTTGGTTAATTAAAAAAACTTACACCAAAGCTGAACTTATCTACAGCAATCCTTTACCCAAAGTTATTAAAGATCGGCTTAGCTACGAACTAGACATTATTTGCAGTAAGGGCTATTCAGCCTATTTTCTAATTATGGAAGATTTTATTAGATGGACTGAAAATAATGACACAATCACCAACACTCGAGGTTCTGCTGCTGGTTCTCTCGTTTCATTTTGTCTAGGCATTACTTCAGTCGATCCATTAGTCTATCAACTACCCTTTGAAAGATTTTTAAATGCCCAAAGACCCAGTCCTCCTGATATCGACCTAGATGTTTCAGACGATAAAAGACAAAAAATGCTTTACCATATTGTCGATCAGTATGGCCAAGATTCTGTAGCTCAAGTTTGTACTTTTGGCCGAATGTTAGCTCGAGGTGCTGTTAGAGATACAGCCAGAGTCCTGGGTTATGAATACGCCATAGGAGATCGTATCAGTAAACTCATTCCCATGGGGTCTCAGGGTTTTCCCATGACTATCAATAAAGCTCTGGACACCACTCCAGATTTGAAAAATTTATACGACACTGACGTTGAAGCCAAAAAAATTATCGATATCGCTAAACAAATTGAAGGTTGTGCCAGACACATTAGCGTCCATGCTTGTGCCCTGGTTATTAGCCCAACTACTTTAAATGATTTCTGTCCTATTCAGCTAGAAACCGGTGGCGACAAAACAATTACTCAATATGAAATGCATGCTATTGAAGATGTTGGCTTAATAAAATTCGACATCCTAGGAATTAGAAATCTGTCAATTCTAAGTAATTCTGTCGTCAATGTCCGAAAAACTAAAAAAATAAAAGTGGATATGAGAAGTATTCCCTTAGATGACAAAAAAACTTATCAAATGTTGACTCATGGACACACTATGGGTGTTTTTCAATTAAGTGGTTCTGGTATGACAAAATGGCTTAAACAGTTAAAACCGGAAAGAGTTGAAGATCTAATGGCCATGGTAGCTCTCTACCGTCCTGGCCCCATGGCTATAATTCCAGAATATATCAAAAGAAAAGAAGATCCTTCGACAATCACTTATGCCGACCCCAGAATGGCAGAATATCTACAGCAATCATACGGTTTAATTGTCTATCAAGACGATTGTCTATACACTGCTATCAAATTAGCTGGATACGATTGGGTTGAAGCTGATAAATTTAGAAAGGCCATTGGTAAAAAAATTCCCGAAGAAATGAAGGAACAAAAAGATAAATTTATAAAAGGATGTGTTAACAACGGACTTACCAAGAAAAAGGCTGAAGAAATATTTGATTTGATTGAACCATTTGTTGGCTATGGTTTTAATAAAGCCCATGCTTGCTCATATGGCATGCTTGCTTACAGAACTGCTTACATGAAAGCTAATTATCCTGTTGAATATATGTGTGCTCTTTTAAGCGCAGAATCCCAAGATATTGAAAAAATTGCCGCTGGAGTAGAAGAATGTCGCAACATGGGTATTATTATAAATCCTCCCGACGTCAATTTATCTGCTAAAGGCTTTAAAATTGAACAAAATCCAAATTCTCTAAACAACATGTCCATAAGGTTCGGTCTTAATGCAATTAAGAATGTAGGTGAAGCAGCTATCAAAGATATTTTAATAAAAAGAAAAAAAGGGCCTTTTGTTTCTTTCAATGACTTTTGTTTTAGAACAGATAGTCAGAAAATAAATAAAAAAGTTTTAGAAAGTTTAATCAAAGTAGGAGCTACCGACAGTTTTGGATCCCGTAATTCAATTTTAGAATCCCTTGAAGAAATCAAAAAAAACTGTGACAAAATCAAAAAAAACCACACATCAGGACAATTTGGCTTATTTGATTCTGTCAGTACAGTTCCCAATATTCCTTTAGACAATTTTTCCAAACAAGATACTCTAGATGATAAACAAAAATTATCCTGGGAAAAAGAACTCTTGGGAATTTATGTATCACAAAATCCTTTATCCAAACTATTAAAAACATATC
>DBRI01000018.1 GCA_002306295.1 Patescibacteria group bacterium UBA1372
GTAAAATCACGTCTTTTTAAATCTTGCTGGATAGACTGGCCCCATTCTACTTTGGAGGGGTGTCTAAAATCAGTATAAACCGACTCTGATCGAAAGGTGGTAACTTCAAAAATCTCTTGTTTAGGGCCAATAATACTAAAAGTACCAAAGTCGTTTTGGTAGAAACTATTTTTGGGATAGATTTTTTTCATCTCCCCTGGAGTAAGATTGGTAGTAAAATCCCAATCTTTGACTGATCTATTAAGATACAAATCGCGAACAGCACCACCAACAATATAAATTTGAGCGTTGTTTTGAACAAACTTTGAAAGTATTTGTCTGACTTTTTGAGGGATTAAACTTATTGAAAACATGGTTTATTTTACATTATTCTACGAAAGCGGTGAACTTAAGGTATGATTGGTTATGAACAATGTCAAAGTTTTAAGTGATGAAATCGTAGACCAACAAACAAGCCAAGAGAGGTTTTTGGAGATTTTGCTTAAAAATAGGGGTTTGGATAAAAATTTTTTAGAAAAAATTGATGTGAAAGATATTCGGCCGACTGATTTTGGTATCAAACAGAAAGATTTTGACAAAGCAATTGATTTAATAAAAGAGTCAATTAAAAAGCAAGAAAAAATAATAATATACGGTGATTATGATGTGGATGGAATAACATCGACGGCGCTTGTTTGGAAAGCAATTTTTCCAAAAAATAAAAATGTAAAGCCGATTATACCGGACAGAGAAAAAGATGGTTATGGTCTGAACACAAAAACAGTAGAGAATTACTGTCAGAAAAATGACTTTTGGCCAGAGTTACTGATTTTAGTTGATAACGGCATAGTAGCCCAAAAAGAAATAAAAAAACTGAAGAAAAAAATTAATAAAATTATTATTATTGATCATCATTTAAAAAATGATTTAAAAAATGAGGCTGATGCCGTAATTCACAGTCCGGATACCTCGGCTTCGGTTTTGTCATACTTAGTAGCTCGATTTTTCGAACCAAAAACTAATTGTGAATTAGCAACTTTGGGATTAATTGGTGATATGGCAAACTTAGCTAATGTTTTTAATAGAAATATAGCCATAGAAGGAATTAAGTTTATTAATCAGGGAAAAAATATTGGAGTAAAAAAAATATTGGAAATAAGTGGAACAGATAACAAAAAAGCAGATGAATGGACAGTGGGATTTGTGATTGGACCACGTATTAATGCCTCGGGTAGAATGGGAGATGCTACCAGAGCTCTAAGACTACTTAGCTTTAGTGATGAGACCATATTAGAAAAATTAGCAATTGAGCTAGAAACCGAAAATAAGAATAGACAGACAGAGGAAAGAAAAATTATGGATAAGTTTTTGAGTAAGAATTATGAGAGTGAAAAGATAATAGTAGAAATTGATAATATACATCCGGGAATAATTGGACTGTTGGCAGGAAAGCTGTGTGAAAGATTTGGTAAGCCCAGTATAGTGGTGACAAATATAAACAAAGAAATATACAAAGGATCGGCAAGATCAATTGAAGGATTTGATATTACAAAATTTTTAAGAAAGAATGAAGATTTGTTTGAATCTTTGGGCGGGCACAAAAGCGCAGCCGGATTTAGTATAAAAGCTAAAAATTTTTCTAAATGGCTTAAAAGAATTAAAAAAACTAATTTGACCATAAAGGCTAAGGCGGTAACTTTGAGCTGTGACGCTAAAATGAAATTGGGGGCAGTAAAAATTAAAAATTTTGAGTTCATAAAAAGCCTAAAGCCTTTTGGAGAGGGCAATAAAAGTCCTCTATTTTTATTTGAAAAATTGAGAATTATTGATAAGAGAACAATTGGAAAAGATCAAAGTCATTTAAAAATTTGGGTTGATGATCCAAAAACAAGCGCTGTTGAAAGAATGGTGGTCGAAGGGATTGGTTGGGGAAAAAATAAAGAAACAACCAACTTAAAAATTGGTGATATGGTTAGTGTGGTAGCCAGCTTAAATCTAAACGAATATATGGGTAAAAGACAGGTGGAATTGATGGTAAAAGAGATTATGTTTTGATAAAATTGAGTTTATGAAAAGAAGTCTGAACACTGATTGCAAGAAACTGGTGGGTAAAGAAGTTTTAATAAAAGGTTGGGTTTATAATATCCGTGAACACGGAAAGATTGTGTTTGCAGATATCAGAGACAGAAGTGGTCTGATTCAAGTAGTTGATGAAACCGGAGGTTTATCGGGAGTTAAGCCTGAATATGTAGTTGAAATTGAGGGTAAAGTTAAAAATAGAGGCGAGAGATATATCAATAATAAAATTGAGACAGGTAAAATAGAAATTGAAGCAAAAGAAGTCAGAGTAATTGAGACTTCAAGAGATCTACCTTTTGAAATAAACAAACCGAAACTGGATGTATCACTTCCCGTAATGCTTGATTATAGAAATGCGTCTCTACGGAATTTACGAGTAGGTAATATTTTTAAACTACAGGCTGTAATAGTCAAAGCTTTTAGAGAGTACATGTATAAAAATGATTTTACGGAAATACAAGTGCCAACAATAGTAGCCACAGCTACGGAGGGTGGGTCTCAAGTGTTTGAAGTAGATTATTTTGATAGGAAAGCATATATGGCTCAAAGCCCCCAATTTTATAAACAAATAATGGTATCGATATTTGAGAGAGTGTTTACTTTGGCCCATGCTTATAGAGCCGAGCCAAGTGTGACTACCAGACACCTGACTGAATATACCGGACTAGATGTGGAAATGGGTTTTATTGACAATTGGATGGATGTGCTGTTGATGGCAGATGGCTTGGTCAAACATATATTTTCAACTGTTAAAAAAGAATGTGGTCAGATTTTGAAGGATTATGAAATCGATGTACCAAAAACTACTAAGACTACTCCAGTAGTAAAGTTAACAGAAGCCCAGCAAATAATTTTTGACAGAACCAAAAGGGATATTAGAGGGGAACCTGATATGGATCCTGAAGGAGAAAGAGAAATTTGTAAGTGGGCAAAGGAAAAACACGGAAGTGATCTAGTTTTTATCAGTCATTTTCCGACTAAAAAAAGACCATGGTACACATTTCCAGATCCTAAAATCCCTGATGAAACTTTGAGTTTTGATCTTATAGGCAAGGGAGTTGAATGGATAACTGGTGGACAAAGGATTAATAATTATGATCAATTGGTTACTAATATTAAAAAAATGGGAGCAAACCCCACAGACTTTGAAATCCCCTATTTGCAAGCGTTTAAATTTGGAACTCCACCTGAAGGTGGTTTTTGTATAGGACTAGAAAGAATTACTCAAAATATTTTAGGGCTAGAAAATGTCCGCGAAGCTTGCTTATACCCTAGAGATATGGAGAGAATAGATATAAGACTTGCCAGAATTGATGAAAAGAAGCAAAAATAAAACAAATATACTTTTGGGAGGGTCTATATTAACTCTTTTATTTGCTTTAGCAATATTTTATTTTCAGAAAAAAACTATTGGGGTTAATAAAGAAATTATTTTTGAGCATCCTCAAATACCAGTAGTTATTAATAATAACCCTTTGTATGTAGGTGCTCAGGCTTATATTGTAATTGATGTAGCTACAAATACTGTATTGACGGCAAAAAATGAAAACATACGGATATATCCAGCCTCAACTACAAAATTGGTAACTGCTCTGACTGCTTTAAATATTTATCCTTTGGAGGAAAAAGTTAAAGTAAGTGAATATAAAAATGGAAAAACGATGGAGTTGGTAGATGGAGATGAGCTAACGGTTGGTGATTTAGTAAAAGCAACCTTAATTCATTCTGCTAACGACGCTGCCTTTAACCTAGCACACAAGCATACCAGAGGGATTACTGGGTTTGTGGAAGAAATGAACAAACTAGTAAACGACATTGGCTTAAAAAATACAAATTTTGCTAATTATGATGGATTGCATCAGGCTAATCACTATTCATCTGCTTATGATTTGGCTCAGATTGCCAGACTGGCAATAAAAAACCAAACTGTAGCTGAAACTACCAGGCTAAAACAGACTGAAATAAGTGGAAGTAAGGGAATTGTATATAAGTTAGAAACGACTAATGAGTTATTGGAAAAAGTAAGTCAGATAAAGGGTTTAAAGACTGGTTGGACACCTGAAGCCGGGGGTTGTTTTGTATCTTTAATTGAAGTTGATGGTAAGCAATTGATTGGGGTTGTACTAAATAGTCAGTCCAGATTTGAGGATACTCAAAAAATAGTCGACTGGATAATAGAAAATGTTTCGTGGACAAACTACTGGCCAGATATATAGTTTGAAGTAATAGCAGAGACATAACCAATAAAATTATTACTACCTTCAAAAACGTAGATGGGTTGCATAAAATTGGTAAGTGTGGTTGGTTCGTAGTAGGCTAAGTATATGTTTTTAATAACAACCTGATTGGTTTGACTGTCTCTG
>DBRI01000006.1 GCA_002306295.1 Patescibacteria group bacterium UBA1372
GTGACCCCACGGGGAATCGAACCCCGGTTGCCAGGATGAAAGCCTGAAGTCCTAACCGCTAGACGATGGGGCCGCCTATCACGCCTATTTTACCAAAAAACCCATTTATTAAAAACAGGTTAAAATAGAACCATGATTTCTATCTTTCATGGACCAAATAATTATCAAAGCCGTAAACAATTAAACCTTCACATCGAAAAACAGCCAAATAGACACACTCTTAGATTAAACAAGAAAACTATTGATATCGAAACTATAAACAATTTTTTAAACACAATTTCTTTACTTGATCAAAACAATGTCTTAGTTTTAGAAGATTTTTTTTCAATACCAACAAGCTCCAAAAGAAAAAAAATTGAAGATATTTTAAATAAGTCACAAAACCAAATTTTTATATGGCACTCTAAAAAACTTACTGCCTCTCAAATCAAGGCTTTTCCCAAAGCTCAATTATTTGAATTTAATTTAAGCAACCAGCTTTTCTCTTGTGTTTACTCAATAAAACCCGGTAATTTAAAAACCTTTCTATTGTCTTATGAACTTATCAAAGACAAAGAACCGTTCGAACTAGTTCTTCACCTAATAAAACAAAATTTAAGAAAGCAATTGACTACATCTACACCTTTAGACAAAAACTTACTTAAAAAAGCCTATTTAAATCTAATTGAGCTTGATTATCAATCAAAAACGGGTGAACTGTCAATCGACAAATCTATTGCCCTGCAAAGAATTATCATCAATCTTATTAACTGATAAAAATGTTATTCTAAATATATGCCTGCTCTAAAAGTTAATAAACCTTGGGGACATGAACTAATTTTAACCGAAGAAAATCTTGCCTATACAGCCAAAATCCTATTTATAAAAGCCGGACATAAATTATCGCTCCAGTATCACGATCTAAAACAAGAAACCCTGACTTTAGTTGGCGGCCAAGCTGAACTAATAGTTGGTCCAACCAAAGACCAACTCCAAACCAATTCTATGGCTCCATTTACAGGCTACACCATTTCTCCTAACACAGTTCATCGACTCAAAGCCATCACTGATTCCTTAATTTTTGAAGCATCTACTGCAGAAGTTGGTACTACATACCGACTCGAAGATGACTATAATCGCAACAACGAAACTGACGACATTAGAAATTCACAAAGAAAAAATGAATAATACCCCCACATTGCTTTGGTTTAATCAAATTAAAAAAGAAGACATAGCTGACGTTGGAGGAAAAGGCGCTAATTTAGGTGAAATGTACAGTATCAAAATCCCTGTTCCCAATGGTTTCGTAGTCACATCACAAACCTATTTCAATTTTATCAATAGTAATAATCTTCGACCCGAAATTGAAAAAATAATCAAAAATACCAACTACGACAATTCTGACAATCTTATAAAAAGTAGTAAATTAATTAAAAAAATAATTCTTTCTGCTCCCATAAATGAATCGATTGCTATCGATATAATGAGAGCTTACAAAAAACTTTCAGGTTTTACTGGTTTAAGTAATGTTCCAGTAGCAGTTAGATCATCAGCTACTGCCGAAGATCTACCCGACGCATCATTTGCCGGTCAGCAAGAAACTTTTCTAAATGTTATTGGTGAAGCTAATTTACTTAACAAAGTCAAAGCTTGTTGGGCGTCATTATTTACGCCTAGAGCTATGTTTTATAGGAATAATAAAAAATTTGATCATTTTAAAGTAGGAATTGCCGTACCCGTCCAAAAAATGGTCAACGCCGATATTTCAGGTATTATGTTTACCATTAATCCTGTAACCAACAATAAATCAGAAATTGTGGTTGAGACCGCCTGGGGGCTTGGAGAGTACATTGTCCAAGGATCAGTCACACCCGACCAACACTTAATTGATAAAACAAACTGGAAAATAACATCAAAACATCTTTCAAATCAAAAATATCAATTAGTTAGAGCCTCCCAAGAAACCAAAAGGGGATTAGTGCCAAAATCAAAAGTAAATAAATATAAAATCACCGATAAAATGGCTGTAAAAATAGCTAAAATCGGTCAAAAACTTCATGATCATTATGCTCACGGACAAGATATTGAATTTGCCATAGAAAAAGGCAAAATATATATTGTTCAAACCCGACCAATAACTACTCTTCAAAATAGTCAAAAACTTAATGTCGAAACCAACCTGCCAACAATTTTGGATGGTGAAGCAGCTAGCCCCGGTATCGCTACCGGACCAGTAGTCATCATTAAAAGTCCTAAAAATATAGGCAAGGCTCAAATCGGTCAAATTTTGGTTACCACTATGACTTCGCCTGACTTCGTCCCCGCCATGAAAAAAGTAGCTGGTATTATTACCGATAAAGGTGGTCAAACATCACATGCCGCTATTGTCAGCCGAGAACTTGGTACTCCATGTGTCGTTGGTACCAAAAACGCCACCAAAATCCTTAAAAATGGTCAAACTGTCACACTTGACGGCGCTACCGGTAAAGTCTGGGATGGCTCTATTTCTACTCAATCAAACACCCAAAATGAAATTAGCCTTCACCAAGTCAATACTAAAACTGCCACTAAATTATACGTTAATTTAGGCGAACCAAGTCTATCTAAAGATATTTCTAAAAGAAATGTTGATGGTATCGGACTTTTAAGAGCCGAATTTATGATGGCCGAGATTGGTATTCATCCCAAAAGAATTATTACTACTGGTAAACAAAAAGAATATATCAACAAATTAGCCTCAAGTATTGGTACTTTTTGTAAAAACTTTGCCCCCAGACCTGTTATTTATCGGGCTACTGATTTTAAAACCAATGAATATCGCTTTTTAAAATGGGGAAATCTCTACGAACCGGAAGAAGCCAATCCTCTTTTGGGTTTTCGTGGAGCTATCCGTTATGTAGTTGATAATGAAGTTTTTAAGATGGAGCTCGAAGCTCTTAAAAGAGTCAGAAATCAAATGGGACTTCGAAACCTTTGGCTGATGATTCCTTTCGTCAGAACCACACAAGAATTAATTGATGTTAAAAAAATAATTACCGACGCCGGACTAATCCGTTCACCCAGTTTTAAACTCTTTATGATGGTCGAAATACCTAGTAATGTACTTATGCTTGATAATTTTATTGATGTTGGTATAGACGGTGTCAGTATAGGCAGTAACGATCTAACTATGCTTACCCTAGGTCTGGATAGAGATAATGGTGAAGTAGCAAAATACTTTAATGAAATGGATGAAGCTGTCCTCTGGTCTCTTAAAAAAATTGTTACCACCTGTAAAAAAAGAAAAATTTTGTGTTCTATTTGTGGCCAAGCTCCAAGCAATCATCCAGACCTAGTCGAAAAATTAGTTAAATGGGGTGTTAATAGTATTTCTGTATCTCCTGATGTCATTGACCACACTCGCCAAATCATTGCCTGGGCTGAAAGCCGTGCCCTTAAATAAAAACTACAGTCATCTCACCTTTAGTTGTTTTATTTTCAAATATTTTTTTTACATCACACACCTTACCGCTTTCCACACTTTCAAACTTTTTGGTCATTTCTACACACACACTAACGCTTGTATTCTCTCCATATACTTCTTCAATTTCTTCTAGCAATCTAACTATTCTCCTGGCTGACTCAAACACTACCTTTGTTCCCTTAAAATCGGTATATTGTTTTAGTTTTTCTAATCTTTTTCCAGGTCTTTTAGGTAAAAATCCAATATAACAAAAACTACTACAGGGTAGTCCAGACAATACCAATGCGTTTGTTACAGCCGACGGACCAGGCAAAGTTGTATATTCAATTTTTTCCTTTCTACACATTGTTATTAATTTATAGCCCGGATCAGACAATAGGGGAGTCCCGGCATCACTTACCAAAGCTATATTTTTGCCTTCAACCAACATTTTGATAATTTCAAAATTTTTTCTATCTTCAATTTCTTCATAGTACGGAATTATTTTTTTATTCTTTATTTTCAAAAAATCCAACAATTTTCTGGTAACTCTACTATCCTCAGCCAAAATTACATCCGCCTCTTCCAATACTTCTATAGCTCTCAAAGAAATATCTTTTAAGTTTCCAATTGGTGTTGAAACAATATAAAGCATTAGTCAAATTTTCTAATAACCGACACTACCTTACCTCTTATCTCAACATCTGTCACATACATAGGCATCATGGCTGAATTGGCAGGTTGAAGTCTGATTCGATTTCCTTCGTTGTAAAATCTTTTTAAAGTAGCAAATCCGTTTTTAAAAACAGCCACAACTATATCGCCATTATTGGCATAAATTTGTTTTTTTACTACTAAATAATCTCCATCAAAAATACCATCTTCAACCATTGAGTTACCCCTAGCTTGAAGTACATAACAATCTCCCCCACCATCAACCAATAGGGGATTGACTCCCAAAGTTGCATTTGGATCAGTATAAGGCTCAATAGGTTCTCCACAAGCAATAAAACCTAAAATTGGTAACTCCAGTAATGTTTCGACTGGTTTTTCTTCATCACTAATTCCCAACACTTCAATTCCTCTAACAGCTCCCTTATACCTTCTGATAAATCCTTTTTTTTCCAGGACACTCAAATGTTCATGTACAGTTGCCAATGATGACAAT
This sequence comes from Patescibacteria group bacterium UBA1372, assembly GCA_002306295.1. Lineage (GTDB taxonomy): Bacteria > Patescibacteriota > Microgenomatia > UBA12405 > UBA12405 > UBA1372. Next base: position 4,590 of record DBRI01000006.1, read on the forward strand.
CCAAATTGATCAGCAATCTCTACCAAAGTCGGAGCACTACCAATTTTATCAATTTGTTTAACAATAAAATTTAATATTTCTCTCTGTCTTTTATATAAAATTTTTGCCATATTTAATACTACACGAATATAACCCGAAATAAAAGAAGCAAATTTATGATTAAATAGTAATATGATTTTGTATCTCTTAGTTACTCTTCTTTTTCTTTTCAAACCAAATTTTGCTTGTGCTGCTTCAGAGTTTACTATTCAAAAAATTATTAACTATCAATTTGATTCTTTAGGTAACGCCCAAGTTATTCAAGACATTAAGTTAATCAACAACTATTCTGTTATATACCCAAAAGAATACCAGCTTATTGTCTATGGTCAACAAATATCTAATCTAATTGCAACCGATAATTTTGGCAATATCCTAAAAAATACATCTGTTACGGATGATTCAACCACTATCTATCTTCAATTCAACCAACCTTCAATCAACACTCAGAAATCAACTGATTTTCAAATAAAATATGACGTTGAGAGTCTCTCTCAAAATCAAGGCAATATCTGGAAAATGAGCCTACCTAAGCACACCACAGACCCCAATGATCAAATTCAGATAACCATAACTGTACCAACTAACTGGGGTAAATTAGCCTATTCTTCTCTCTCTTTATCACCTCAGACAAACACACTCAATCAAACAATCGTTGTCCCACCTCACTCGTCAGATCAATCCATTACACTTGCTTTTGGAGAAACTCAAATTTTTAATTTTAACTTAACTTTTTTCCTTGAAAACAACCACAACGAAACTAAAAATTTCCAGATTCCTCTTCCACCCGAGACAGACACCCAAACAATAGTATACACAAATATAAATCCAACTCCACAAAACATTAATGTCGATCCTGACGGTAATTTTCTAGCTCAATACCAGCTCTTACCGAATCAAAAGATTAGTATAATTGCCCAAGGTCAGGTCCAAGTTCACCCTCCCAACCCAAATTTTCCTCAAATCCAGCCACTTCCTTTTCACACTCAAACAGATCAGTTTTGGCCTGTTTCTAATCCCATAATTATTACTCACGCCAAAACTCTCCAATCTCCTAGAAAAATTTACGATTTTGTGGTTAATACACTTGCCTACAATCCTAAACTTATTCAAAATGCTATTCGCAAAGAACCCACAGACAGCCTACTCGAACCACAAAATTCCCTTTGTACTGATTTTACCGATCTCTTTATTTCAATTGCACGTGCCGCATCAGTTCCTAGTCGTGAAATTCAAGGCTTTATTTATACTCAAAACAGCTTATTTCAACCCCAAAATTTAACTTCAGATATTCTCCATGCTTGGCCACAATTTTGGAATCAGGAAAAAAACAATTGGCAACAGATTGACCCCACTTGGCAAAGCACCACCAAAGGTGATGATTACTTCAATTCTGTTGATTTAAACCGTGTAATTTTAGTTTTCCATGGTCTTAGTAGTCTTAATCCTCCACCACCAGGCTCTTACAATCAAAACCTCAATCAAAAAACTGTTGACATCACTCTAACCAAAAATCTGCTAGACACCCAATTTTCTCCCCTTGTTTTAACTCTTAAAAAATCAAAATTAATTATTTACAATCCAAATCAACAGTCTATTACCAACCTATTAATTACCAACTCCAATTTCAAAATAGATAAAACTATCAATATTATTCCACCCTATTCTTACGTAGAATTAAATATTGACTCTATCAAATCCCCACTCTCAGTTATTCCTAAAAATAAGCAAATAAAACTCGATATTAGCTACGATCAAGGCCAAGTCCAAGAAAATTTATCAAATCCATACAGCCAACTATACACACAAGGCTTAGTCATTTTTTTGGCACTATCACTTTTTGCGGGTATAATAATATTTAAGCGCAAATGATTAAAAAAACTTTAAGATCAATTACTCTGTTTTCGTTGAGCCTATATCTGGTCAGTCTTTTTTGGGGAAACATTAATTTCTCTCAAAGTTTGTCCATATTATTACAAGCTTCACTTGTTTTAACTATTTTTGAAAATTTAATCAAACCAATTCTAAAAATTCTACTATTGCCAATTACTCTAATTACTTTGGGACTAGTTCGACTTTTTATCAATACACTTGGACTTTATGTAGTCGAATATTTTATAACCAGTTTTCAAATCTCGGCTATTAATACTTTACCCCAAAATTGGTTAGGTTTACCAATTCCATCTATAAATTTAAATAACTTTTGGGCATATCTAATTACCTCACTTACCATCAATATCGTTTATAATGTACTAAATAAAATTTTAGTTAAAGTCAAAAAGGTAAAAATATGAACCAAGCTGTCAATATCATTCAAATCATTTTAGCTGTTAGTTTATCTATTTTAATTTTTCTTCAACTTCAGGAAAAACAAGAACAAACTAACTTAAACACTCCTCCAAAAACAACCAGAGGTTGGGAAAAAATAACACTAACTATTACAATTATTCTCTTAATCATCTTCACCTTCACTTCGACTTTAAGAAGTATTATTTAAAGTGATAAAAAACATATATTTCCAATTGGAAATACTCTTCAGATTTTTTAAAAAAAATATCTACTTTGTCATTGTAGGCATTATCTTAGGATCACTATCTGTAAAATTTTATCCTTATATTCAAAAATATTTACAAAAACAAAGAGTTGACAATCATAAAATAGGTATAGTTGGATTATATACTCTAGACAGTTTACCCAACCAGATCCTAAATCAAGTTAGCACTGGTTTAACCGTTTTTACTGACAACAATAGAACTGAGGTTTCTGCTCTGGTTAAAGAATGGAAAATTGAAAATGACAACAGAGATTTTATCTTTACATTAAATACCGATTTGAAATGGCATGATGGTCAAAAACTAAAACCAGTTGATATTAATTATCAAATCAGTGGTGCTCAAATCGAACCAATAGGTAAAGATCAAATTAAAATCAGTTTAACAAACCCCTATAGCCCCATATTAGCAGTTCTTTCGAAACCTATCATGAAAAAAGGCATTCTTGGACTTGGTCAATATCAAATAACAAATTTAACTTATCAAAAAGATTTTATTCAAGATATCACTCTGGTCGACACCCAAAATAACAATAATAAAAAAACATATCACTTCTATGATCAGGAAGAAAAATTAATTTACGCTTACAAACTTGGTGAAATTGATAGTATCTCCGATATTGCATCAGCAAATGATTTATCCAACTGGCCAAACACTAAAATTACTCCAATTTCAAATATTAACAATAATTATATTGCCATTTTTCTTAACACCAAAAAAATAGACCAAAAGGACCTTCGTCAAGCTTTGGCTTATGCTACACCTAAAACTCCAAATAAAGAAGAACGATGTATAAGTCCAGTATCACCAATTTCTTGGGCTTACAACGACACCGTCAAACCATATAATTTCAGTCCCCAAAGAGCTAAAGAATTGTATAAAGACCAAAATATCACTGAAATCAATTTAGCCGTCAACAATAGAAAGCTCCTCACTTTAGCCGACCAAATCAAAGAATCCTGGCAAGACATTCTTGATATAAAAGTCAATATTTCCATTCAAAACCAGATTAAAACAGATAATTTTGAAGCAGTTTTGGCTTTCGCTGCCATTCCTCAAGATCCTGATCAGTACGAGTTTTGGCACTCGACTCAAACAACCAACATAACTCAAATTAACGATCCAAAAATTGATAAATTACTCGAAGAGGGTCGTCAAACTTTTGATATTCAAAAAAGAAAGGAAATTTACCTTGAATTTCAAAAAATTCTGCTTGAAGAATCACCGGCCATATTCTTGTCTTACCCTATCACATACAGCGTTGACAGGATAAAATAAACTATGAATCAAAAACCAGATCCCGTCCTTCTATCTTTAGTAAGCATCTTACTATTAGTTTTAACATATGCCGGAATTCTTGCATATCAAAGTATAGATTTTAAAATCCTGGAAAAACTCGAAGCCTCTCCCTTGGATTTACCAATCCAAACAAGCCCTACACCTCAAACACCCCAACCTCATTCGTCGTCGAACTAACCAACCAACTTTGACCATGGACCACTATTACTCTTTCTCCTTTTTTCAATAATCCAATTTTTATTAATTCGTCAATAATTTCTCCACTTGCATCAAACTTACCACTACTAAACTTTTTAAAATAGGGGATTATGGCATAACTCAAAAGCATATCTTTAACTGTCTTTTTAGAATCAGTCAAACTTATCATCGGAATTCCTAATCTATATGATGAAATAAATCTAGCAGTATTTCCCGACTTACTAAATACCAAAATCTTATCGATCGATACATTTTTAGAATTTACCACTAAATTTCTAACTGAATTAACCATCAAATCACCTACTTTAAGCTGTTTTCTCCTTAATCTATCAATTGGTCTCTTGTACTCGGTAAATTGACAAATTGACTGCATATAAGTGACTACTCCAATAGGATATTTACCCACGGCAGTTTCTCCTGAGAGCATCAAACTGTCCGCACCATCAAAGACTGCATTAGCTACATCCGATACCTCAGCTCTAGTCGGTTTTGCCATTTCTACCATCGATTCCATCATCTGAGTCGCCACTATCACTGGTTTATTTTTTAATCGACAACTTCTAATTATTTCTTTCTGCCAAAAAGCAATTTCTTTGATTGGTACTTCAACTCCAAGATCTCCTCTGGCCACCATTACTCCGTCAGATGCATCGATTATCTCATCCAAATTATTCAAGCCTGTTCTACTCTCTATTTTCGAAACAACTGATACTTTCATATTTCTCAGTTTCAATACCTGCCTTAACTTTTTTATATCTTCCTTCGATCTACAAAAAGACAAACAGACAAAATTGACTGGCAACCCGCAGAATTCTGATAAGTTTGAAAAATCACTTCTGGTTAATGCTGGAAGATTGTTTTCGAAGCCAGGTATAGCCATACTTTTCCCATTCTTTATTACACAATCTTGAATAGATTTTAACACTACCAAACCTTTTTTAGAAAAAACTACTTTAAATTCATATAGTCCACTATCAATGTATATCTTTTCGCCTATTTTAATTTTATTTGTTATACCCTTTTTCGACAATATTATACTTTTCTGATCTGTCAAAAATACATCTCCAAGATAAACTTCTTCTCCTCTAAAAACTTCTATGTCTGCCATATTTTTTGTTAATAATCTCAACTCCGGCCCCTGCAAATCCAACATCATACCTACTTCATATCCATACTTTTTCCTCAAAATATCGATGTTTTGAATTATTTTTCGATGCCAACTTATATCATTATGTTTCAAATTTAATCTAAATATACTCACCCCAGCTTCAATCAGTTTTTTAAGCACTTCACTTTTTTCACAAGCAGGTCCCACTGTAGCAATTATTTTTGTCAAACTAGTCATAATTCATCATATCAAATTTTGTTGCCTCGCATGGATTCGAACCACGATAACCAGCTCCAAAGGCTGATGTCCTGCCATTAGACGACGAGGCAATTTCAGGCTATATTGTATATTATAAATGCTTTTTCTTCTAGCGTTATTAAATATTCCAGCCATCAAATCACTTTTTTATTCTGGTTATTTTAGTTCTCACGATGGCCATTTCCACTTAGTTAGACTTGTCCACTTTTACAACGAAATCTTAAGAGGTCAATTTCCTGTAAGATATAGCTTTGATCTTGCTTACGGATATGGATATCCCATCTTCACCTTTTTTTATCCATTAACAAACTATCTTGGATCTCTGCTTCATCTCATCGGTTTTGATTTTAATTCCAGTCTTAGAATTTTGTTTGGTTTTTGGATGATTTTTTCTAGCATTTTTTGTTATTTGTGGTTAAAAAAACACTTCTCAAAAACCGCCTCTTTTATCGGTTCTCTAGTTTATTCATATGTTCCATACAGATTTTTAGCATTGTATGTTACTGGATCAATTGGAATTATCACTGCAATGGGTATAGCACCCTTACTAATGCTATCAATTTATAGGATCATTAGACAAAAAGATGGTATCCTACTATTCTCTTTGTCAATCTCTTTAATCATACTTTCCCATAATGTATCAGCTTTAATTTTTCTAATCATTGGTTTTTTTTACGGAATCACCCTTTGGTCTGATAGTAAGCAAAAAATAGTAATTCTTAAAAAAAGCCTTATTTCCTTTGTTTTGCTAATACTAATGACTTCATTTTTCGTTTTCCCTCTCATTATTAATCTTAATAATGTCCGTCTCAAAACAAACATAGCTGCTCCTTATCAAGATCATTTTCCTACACTTAAACAACTTTTATATTCTCCATGGGGATACGGAACATCCATAACTGGAAACCAAGACAATGAATCATTTCAAATTGGTTTAGCACAATGGTTTGTTATCTTTTGTGTTTGTATAAATTTTATATTTTTAATTCTAAATAAAAAATTAAAGCATCACAAACTACCTACATTAATTTTTACTCTACTCGCCTCAATAATTTTTTTAATGCTAGAAAAATCAGAATTTATCTGGATAAACATAAAAATACTTCAGCAAATCCAATTTCCTTGGAGACTACTAATGGCAACATCCCTATTGATATCTTTTCTGTCTGCTTGGTTAATTTCAACCCAAAAATTTACTTATAAAATAATATTAGGAATATTAATTATTTTTCTCTGTTTCTACACCAACAGAAATTACTTACGCCCGCTTGAAGCAAAAGTTCGTTATCCAGATGAAAAATATTTAGATGATGGTGGTCTTTTCTATGGCTCTACTGATATATCGTGGGAATCCCTACCAAAATGGGTAAAAATTAAACCTTACTTTGTACCAACCAAAGTCATTTACTCATACCAAAGCCAATATCAACACATGCAAACTCAAAATCTAGAAAGATTCAAAATAATAACAAAAAGTTTGTCAGAAGAAACACTTACAGCTAATATTTTTTATTATCCAAATTGGGTTGCAATTGTTGAAAAAGACAACCAAACAATCTTTCCACAAACAAGACCAGACCAAAACGGTTTACTTCAATTTAACATCCCCGAGGGTAATACCATAACCAAACTTGTTTACCAAAAAAGTAAACTTGAAAAAATTGCTGATATTGGAAGCGTTTTAGGATGGTCAATATGGTTTATTTACCTTTTTCTTTTAAAAAAAACACATTTGTGCCGCGGGAGGGAATCGGACCCTCATGATATTGCTATCACAAGATTTTAAGTCTTGCGCGTATACCAGTTCCGCCACCACGGCATAATTTATTATAGTCAAACTTGTTTGACTTAGCTAAAGTTTGGATAAGTCGGGTTTACCCGACGAAGCTTTAGCGTAGTCGGGGATACGAGATTCGAACTCGTAGCCTCACGGTCCCAAACCGTGCGCGCTAGCCAGTTGCGCCAATCCCCGTATTTTTAGAGCAGATATATATGTGCCGATGAGAGGACTTGAACCTCCACGCCTCGCGGCATACGCACCTCAAGCGTACGTGTATACCAATTTCACCACATCGGCTTGTCAAAGTACTATATATTGTATCAGCTGTGGGCCTGACAGGACTCGAACCTGTGACCTTACGGATGTAAACCGTGCGCTCTAACCAACTGAGCTACAGACCCAAGGTATTATATTTTACTCAATTTAATAGGGGAAATAAAGAAAAAACTATTTTGAGCGAGAGACGGGACTCGAACCCGCGACCTTCTCCTTGGCAAGGAGACATTCTAGCCAACTGAACTACTCTCGCAATGTGCCGAAGGTTGGACTCGAACCAACATCCCAGGTTTTTCAGACCAGTGCCGTGACCATCTTGGCTACTTCGGCTTGTCCCGCCATAGTAAAACGTCGGCGGACTAAAAGTATACTGATTATAACAATTATTTTAAATTTTTTAATCTCTATTTGTGCCGCAGAGAGGAGTCGAACCTCCATGGATTGCTCCACACGCTTCTGAAACGTGCTTGTCTACCAATTTCAACACTGCGGCATACATATATTTTACCAAAGCTAAGCTAAAAAAAATTTGATAAAATCAAACAAGCGCGGGGTTAGTTGAGCGGTTCAACATCACCCTTCCAAGGTGAAAAGACGGGTTCGACTCCCGTACCCCGCTCCTTTTATGCTTCCCAAACACAAAACCACTCCAAAATATTTCCAAACTTTAACCGGTAAAAAACTTCCGCTTCCATTGTTTTTTCCCGACGCTACCCGTGCTGTTGTTAAAAGTCTAGATAGTCTCGATATAGAAAATACCAAAACCCCAGGAGTTTTAGTAAATACCTATCATCTAATCGACCAACCTGGTAAATCAACCATCAAATCCTTTGGCGGTATCAGAAAATATATGAATTGGAACGGCGCCTGTATATCTGACTCTGGTGGTTTTCAAATTATGTCTATTGTCAAATCCAGTAACATCCCAAACCCAATAACAGATAGGGGAGTAGTAGTTAGAAGTACCAAAAAAGGTAGACAAATTTTTACCCCAACAGACTCTATTGACCTACAAATTAGTTTAAAAACAGATTTAATTGTGGTTTTAGACGATTTCACACCCTCAAATGCTACTCTTTTACAAGCCAGAGATACAGTAGAAAGAACCATTACTTGGGCCAAATGTTGTAAGACACAATTTGAAAATTATTTCAGAAATTCAGAACCCAAAAAGCGACCCTACTTAATAGGGGTTGTTCAGGGTGGATCTTATCCAAAACTTCGTCAAGAATGCACACAAAGATTGGTTGAAATTGGTTTTGATGGTCTTGGCTATGGTGGTTGGCCAATTAATTCTGACGGCTCCTTTGACTATAAGTCCGCCCAAATAATTAAAAAAAATACACCCCCAAACTATTTACTTTATGGTCTTGGAATTGGTAAACCAGACGAAATCGTCAATCTAGTCAAATCTGGTTGGCATATTTTTGATTGTGTTTTACCTAGCCGTGATGCTCGTCATAAAAGGCTTTACACCTTCAACTCAAATTCTATCGAAAAGATAGATCTATCCAAAGACAAATTTTACTCATACTACACTCCCGATAAAAATATCTATTACAAAGACAAAAGACCGGTAAGTTTTGCTTGCGATTGTCCTTTATGCAAAAATTTCTCCAGGGCTTATCTTTGTCATTTGTTTAAAATTGGCGATTTCACTGCCGGCCGACTAGCAACCATTCACAATCTCCGCTTTTATAGTATTCTTATGGAAAAACTCCAGTCCCATAACGTTTTATGACTTCAAAACAATTTCTCACACTTATCGCTAATTTAAAACACAAATTTTTTTTCAGTCTTTTCTTTGGCTGTCGCGTCAACGCTGCCGAATCAAATCTGATATCTCAAATACTTATCAATGCCGGATTAAAACCAATTTCCGAGACTGATAATAATATTCCCAGCTTAATTGTTGTAAATACCTGTAGTATCACTCAAAAAGGCGAAAATGAATCATTAAGAAAAATCAAATCTCTAAGCATTATTTATCCCAAAGCTATTATTGTCATCACCGGCTGTGCTTCAATTTCAGCTTTGCCAAAAAATAAAAATTTCTATTTTCTCAACAACATTGCCAAAAAAAATCTTCTGTCACAAAATACACTTACATATAGCCCCAAAATCAAAGACCGCCTTTCCAAATATCACCGATATCTTCTCAATATCCAAATAGGCTGTAACCAATTTTGTTCCTATTGTATCGTTCCCTACAAAAGACAACAACTTTGGTCTTTACCCATCAAAGATGCAATTTTACAAACAAAAAAAGCCATTGATTTGGGTTTTACTGAAATTATTATTACAGGAGTCAACTTAGAAAAATATACACCGGGTTTAACCAATTTAACCCAATCTCTTCTTCAAAAAACATCTGCTCCTTTAATTAGTTTTGGTTCTATTCCCTTAAACTGTATTAATGATGATTTTTTGAAATTATTTAAGGAATATAAATCTCGAATTACAAATTTTCTTCACATCCCCCTTCAGTCTGGTTCAGATAAAATTCTTAAACTTATGAACCGACCTTACACAACCCAAAAAATTACCAAAACAATTGAAAATTGTAAATTAAAAATTGAAAACTTAAAGCTTGGTACCGACATTATTGTTGGCTTCCCGACTGAAACTGAAACCGATTTTCAACAAACCTATAATCTTTGTCAATCTATTGGATTTACCAAAATTCACACCTTTAGATATTCACCTCGCCCAGGTACAGCTTCATCAAAATTACTCCAAACGGTCAACAAAAAAACTAAAAAATATCGCAGCCAATTAATTAGAAATCTCACCTTCCAAACCACACCTCCATTTCATCAAAAACAGGATAATTAAAAGATACTTTTTGTCCAGCAAATCTGGCTTTATTACCCCATATATAAGCCGATTTTACATCCTCACCCATTTCATTTGAAATCTTTTCCACTACTGAAGCCAATGTTTTATTTGACCCAATTATCAAAGGTTCCACTTTATCAGCCGGTCTACTCCTATCCCTCTTTAAATATACTCTTACTAACCCCAATTTCTCCCATATCATTTCCTTAAATTTATCTATTCCAAAGCCATCTATAGCACTTAGCATTACACAATCATTTTGACTTGCAAATTTCAAAACCTCGTTTTTTTTATCTTGACTAAGCCCATCAACTTTACTAACAACTCTAATCAGGGGTAAATATACTCTAGATTTTGTCAGTACATCAATCAATTTATCAACGTCAGTTATTTTTTCACCAAAATTTACCACTGCATTACTTATACCCATCTCTTTGCAAACGTCCACCACTGTCTCAGTAGACAACCCTCCATATGGATTGACCACTCTAATTGATCCTCTATCGCTCTTTCTAACGTCAATTTTAGGTCTTAGGCCGTTGTATCTAATCCCCGATGCATACAATTCCATTTCCATTTTAGAAAACCAATTCAACCTATCTACATCACTTATCAAAATTACCATATTTGACGCTCTTATTACCGATAACACTTTTTTACCAAAACCTTTATTTTTTGAAGCTCCTTCCACAATTCCTGGTAAATCCAATATCTGCACTCTTACTCCTTTATAGTTCATCATCCCTGGCACGACCCCTAGTGTAGTGAAATCATAATTACCCACCTTAGATTCTGCATTTGTCAGTTTATTTAATAATGTCGATTTTCCTACCGATGGCAACCCCACCAATACTGCTGTCGCATCTCCAGAGTGTCTAATGGCATAACTCAATCCACCCCCACCTCCGCCAGTTGACACACCATACAAATCATCCTTTAATTTCGATAATTTTGCCTTAAGCCTACCATGGTGATGTTCAGATGCCTTATCATATGGAGTATCCCGAATTTCTTTTTCAACCCGGGATATCTGGATTTTTATAATTTCTTCTTTTGTCATCTGTTATTATTTTACTAGATGAAAAAAATCATCCTCATTTTACTAATATTTTTATTGCTAACGTCCTCTATTTTAGCAAAAGCCACTTTCGCCAAAAATATCTACGGTCTCCACCTGACTCAAACCGAAGATATTCAAAAAGCTGCTCCCATAATTAACTCATCCCAAGGGGATTGGGGTTGGGTCACTATCACGATTAGACTGGACCAATTAAACTATAATCAATGGCAAGATTTTTTTAATCAATGTCGACGGCTTCATCTCATACCCTTAGTAAGATTAGCAACCAAACTAGAAGGTAATAGTTGGCTCAAACCAACTGAACAAAACATAATAGATTTTTCCGTATTTTTAAACTCTCTAAACTGGCCTACCGATCAAAAACACATTATATTGTTTAATGAAGTCAATAGGGGAGATGAATGGGGTCAGGACCCAAATCCCCAAGATTATGCTAATATTTCAACTTTTGCCTCCCAGCATTTTAAAAAACTCAATCCAAATTTTACAATCTTAACTGCCGGGCTTGATCTTGCCGCTCCCCACAAACCTCCAAATTATTTTGGAGCAGATTTGTACTACCAGGAAATATTAAAATACAAACCGGATTTTTTTAACTATATAGACGGTTTATCTTCCCATTCATATCCCAACCATGGTTTTGTAGGTAAACCAACCGACACGGGTCGCCACAGTATCAAAGGCTACCGATGGGAGTTAGATTATTTAAAAAGTTTGGGAATTTCCAAAAATCTACCTGTTTTTATCACCGAAACCGGCTGGCCTCACCGGGAGGGGGTAACCTTAAACAATAGTTTTTATACCACCAACACCGCTGCTGACTTTTTAGTAAAAGCCTACAATATTTGGCAACAAGATGAACAGGTTATGGCTGTAACTCCATTTATTTTTAATTATCCTCACCAGCCTTTTGATCATTTCTCTTGGCTAAACAACCAAGAAAAATTATTTCCCGCCTACAATCAATTTATTGATATTCCAAAAGAAAAAAATATCCCAACCCAATTAAATGATTTTGAGATTAAAAATATCAACTTACCAATAATCATTTTCCCAGACCATCAATATACTGCCAAACTATATCTTAAAAATACAGGCCAGGCTATTTGGGGAAAAGTTGAAACCACTTTTTGTCTTGATCCCCAAAGCACTCAAAACGTTGTCTTAAGTCAAATATGTACCAATTCTAATGTTTATACCGAACCAGGCCACAGTCAACAAATCGAATTCACTTTCACAATTTCTACCGAACCAAAACTACCAAAAACTCTTATCGGTTGGCAAGAAATAGACCGATACTTTGAAATCAAGCCAATTATTGAATCAATAGCCGTATATCGACCAGAATCAACCTTATTTCAAAAAATAAAAGATTATTTATCAAATCTTTTCTAAAATATTCTGTGGGTTGCACAGGACTCGAACCTGCGACCGTCCCGATTTTATCGGGATGCTCTACCATAAGTATCATTAATTAATTAATTAATT
>DBRI01000012.1:0-853 GCA_002306295.1 Patescibacteria group bacterium UBA1372
GGAGTAGGGATGTTGATGGAGATAGCTATACAAAAAGGCAGAAAGGTAAAACCTGATTTGGAACTGGGGATATGTGGAGAGCATGGAGGGGAGCCGAAGTCGGTTGAGTTTTGTGCCAAAATTGGATTGGATTATGTGTCTTGTAGTCCTTTTAGGGTGCCAATTGCAAGGTTAGCTGGAGCACAAGCAGCACTACGAAAGTAACACATTAAAATCAAATTTTGCAGTGCTCGCTACCTTCGGGCTACCTCGATCTGCGATCGAAGTACGCGTTCGCTGTGCGCTTAAAATTTATTTTAATGTGTTTTAGATTGAATCATTAAAAAACAAAAACCCCGGCGTTGGCCGGGGTTGGGTAGGAATTTAGCTAGATTTAATTTGTTCTTCTTGTTATTTTTCTAAGTGTGGCCTGTAACCAACATGTCTGGCCGTCGATTATTGTTTCTGTTACTGTACTATTTGGAATAGTGGATTCGTTTCCAGTGATAGTAACTGGTTGTCCGTCGGAAAGACTGCATTCTCGCTTATCCCAAGTGTCCCAGTTGACCATACCCTCAATTGTTGGACCTTCGTAAATACCCGATTGTGGGTATGTATCATTGCTCTTACATGCTCCTAAAGTTCCGGTTGTAATTATTCCTACCAAAAGAGTTAAATTTCTTCTAGCTTTTTTTAAATTTACATTATTTCTCAGTTGTTCAATAGGATTCATTTTATGTGTATGTAATGTGTAATATTAATAATTGATGGGGATTATAGATGAATATTATAGGATTGTCAAGAGGTCGATTTAGGTTCGGATTTGGGTTTGAGCTTGGTCTTATTAAGTGCATAGTAAATTAGAAAGAGTATT
>DBRI01000012.1:963-64788 GCA_002306295.1 Patescibacteria group bacterium UBA1372
TTTTCCAGTTCGAGATGAAAGGAGAGGTTGGTAAAAAAGATATCCTTGATTTTGGGTGTAATTAAAAGAGATTTGAGATTGAATTTGGGCTCTTGATTTAGATTGGTTGAAGCAGAAATTAGAACGTGGGCGCCAATGCGGCCGGAGGCACCGGGGTTGTCAGTTGAAGTTTGATCAATTTGGTTAATAAAAAAGGTGAAGTAGGCATCCTTCTCAGGAGCATCCTTACTAATAACAGCTTTGAGAATAATTTGACGATCAGAATTTGGCGGAAGTAAGAAATCCTGACTGAGATTAAGATCGGAGTTGAGGAGACTGAAGGAGATATGAGGGTTGGTTTGATCCAGATATTGGATTGAAGAAAGACTATCCTGGGGAATCCATTCTGAGACAGAAGTGTTAAGGTAAACAGCTTGATTACTAAGGTTTCTAACCTGATAGGCTTGGGTGAAGGAAGTACCTGGTTTTATGGCTATTTCGGTTTGAGGTGGAGAAATAGATAGATTAAACATGTTTAGTAATTCTATAATGATTTATTGAAAGAACATAATCGTAGATCAATTAGGTTGAGGGATTTTGATTATAGTCAGGAAAGGTTTTATTTTGTAACCATATGTTCATATAAAGGGAAAGAAGTATTTGGAAGTTTTCATAAGGAAAATATCGAATTGTCAGATTTAGGAAAGTTAATAGATAATTGTTTGAAAGATTTGGAAAATAAATTTGAAATTGTTTTAGATAAATATGTGGTAATGCCAAACCATATTCATTTGATTATCCAAATTGTAGGGGAGAATCATGATTCGCCCAAAATGGGGGAAAGGGCGATTCGTGAATCGCCCGTACAGATTGGCAAAAGATCGTTATTATCAAAGATAATTGGTTTTTTAAAAGCAGATGTTTCAAGAAAGTTTGGAATGAGAGTATGGCATAGAAATTATTATGATCGAGTTGTGAGAAATAGAATGGAATTGGAGAGAATAAGGGAATATATAATAGAAAATCCAAAAAATTGGCATAGAGATAGAAATAATATAAAAATTAATAGTTGGGTACGGCGGTAAAAGTAATGGTATTTTGATAGTTACCACTGGATTGGAGAGGGGAAATGTTGGCTTTGTAGGTGATTTGGGCTGATCTGTCTTTGACTGAGACGGTTTCAGACATAATCACTTGGGCAGTTTCACTAAGCTCATAATTGGCAAATTGACGGAAATGGTCGGTTGTAGGGAAATATTGTGAAGTGCCAATACCAGTGGGGTTGGTATCGTTTAGACCAACCGCGTTTAAACCAAAACCGTAGGTGGTGGTTTGGGTCCAAAGGCCTTCAACTGATTCTGAACAAGTGGAAGAGTCGCAAGTTGTATCGGGAATGGTGTAGCCTGATAAATTTTCGAGGGAATGGTTTTGGTGAGCGTAGATTTGGTAACCTTGGCCTACGGGAGAAGTGATAGTAATAATGTTAGTGTCGGTGACTGGTGATTCAGGAATAAGGGTACCAAGATCAATTGATAGATCGTCAATTGAGAAAGAAAATTCGGTTAGAGTGTCGTGGATATATTGAAAACCAGATTTTAGGATAAAAGTGGAACCATCGTATTGGCCAGGAGCGTTTTGACCAACTGTGTCGGTTAGGTTAAAGGAATCAGAAGTTTTTCTGCCGCCAGTCATGTTGAGATTTCCCATTTCGATAATGTAGGAATCGGAATCAAATCTTTGGGCTACAATAGATTTAAGATTTAAGAAGTAAGATGTAAGAATAAAACAGGATGTAAGAAATAAGAAATAAGATTTATGAATCATGAATTTAGAAATGATTTAGATTTTTTAATTAAACCTTGGAGTAGCTTGTGTACTGTATTGGCCTGTTCATATGCTTGGTTAAAATCAATCATATTTAGATATCCAATGTCTTTACTTATTATCAATTGATTTTTAACTTCTGTTAGTGATCCTTGAGCTAAATAGTAAAACTGGATTTTTTCTTTGATGGTTTGCCTACCGAAACCTTCAGCTATGTTACTGGTTATAGAAACAACGGCTCTTCTGATTTGATCAATTAGAGAATATATTTCTTGTTTTGAAAAAGAATTGGTAATTGCATAAATTTGGATTACTAATTTGTGACCTTCTTGCCAGACAATTAAATCCGTGAATTGTGTTATTGAATTGTTTTTATTCATAAATCTTAAATCATAAATCATAAATCTTGATTTGATTCATCAGTTTTGGTATCAATGTCAGTGGCTAGAGTAGAGGCGGACTTGAGAAGGGTTTTGGCTTGAGATTTGATTGATTTTAAAGGTTTTTTTTGAGAATAGCTTAGGCTCGGATTACTTAGAAGCTGAGAAGTACTATCGATAATTGAGTTGAGTCTGTGTTTTAAGATTAGGGAAAACCAAAGGAAAAATTTAGTTTCGTGGTGGTGAATTTGATCGTCGTCAAGTTCGATTTGGATTTGTTTGTGAAGATTGTCTTGGTAGAGCTTACCAATATAGTGGGCCAGGGGAGTAATAAAGGGAATTGATATTAGAGTTAAGGCTGATTGGAAAGAGTTAAGTGAATTTATAAGGAATAGGGTAAAAATTAGGGAGTAGGCTAGAGTAACATAGGGAGGATTTAGAGAAGCCAGAGTGAAGATGAAAAAGTAGGTAAGAAAGAAGACCGGTGAAGAAAGACCTCCGGTGGAAAAGATAATTGTGCTAATTAAAAAAGACATAGCAGTAAGAGATAACCTTTTTTGGTTTAGGGAAATAAAAATGGTGACAATTGAAATCAGAGCGACAACTTGGGCAGTATAGGATAAAAAACCCGGAAAGAAGATAAAGGCAGACGATAGTAAAGGGCCAAGACTTAGTTTTAAAATTTGGCTAATTTGTTTGTTCATTAATTCATTGTAAACTTTTTTGTGACTAAGAAAAAGCTGACATGGGTGGATGCTGTTTTGGGATTGGGTTTGGCTATGATTATCGGAGGGTTGGCATTGGCGGTCCGGGATGGGATGTGGAAAAGAGAAGATATAAAGCTGATACGGGAAGGGGCGATTCATGAATCGCCCGTACAAATAGATTCTAAAGTATATATTGATATGTCTGGGGCAGTAGTAAATCCAGGAGTGTATGAATTGAAAGAGGGAGATAGGGTGATAGACGTTTTGAAAGAGTGTGGAGGTTTGTCAGTGGAAGCTGATAGACAGTGGGTGGAACAAAATATAAACAGAGCCAGACCAATAAAGGATGGAGAAAAGATATATATCCCCAAGGTTGGGGAGGTAGGGGCGATTCATGAATCGCCCTTACAAACGGAGATTCTGGGCATTTCTGATAATATAAACGAATTGGTAAATATAAATAGGGCTACGGTGGCTGAATTGGATAAACTGCCTGGGGTGGGTCCGGCAATTGCCCAAAGAATAATAGATTATAGGCAGGAAAAAGGTGGATTTGTAAGTGTAGAAGAGATAAAGCTGGTATCGGGGATTGGAGATAAGATGTTTGAGAATATTAAAGATTTAATCGAAATTTGAAAAATCGCAAGTTAAACAGAAGAAATGATTGGAATTATGATAAGCCAGGTTGGTATTTTATTACGGTGTGTAGTGAGGATAAGGGTGATATTTTTGGTGTGGTTAAAAATAATAAAATTATTGTAAATAAATGTGGGGCGGTGGTTGGTAACAAGATTGGCGAAATTAAAAATCATTTTATTGATTTGAATGTGGATGATTATGTGATTATGCCTAATCATGTTCATTTGTTGATATGGGTTAAATTTTCAGTAGGGAACGCATATATGCATTCCAAAAATGGCAAAGAGGTGAATCGAAATTGGGAGAGGAACGCATATATGCGTTCCGTACTGCCTGTTAAAAGGTCGGATATGTTGATTCCGAAGGTGATACAAAATTTTAAAGCAGCGGTTTCAAGAGAATTGGAGGTGAGAATATGGCAAAAATCATATCATGATGAAATTGTAAGAAATAAGGAGATGTTGGAAAGAATTAGAAAATATATTAAGGATAATCCGAAAAATTGGAATAGCGATAAAAATAATCCAAATTTATGAAACACAATTGGCAGAAGAATTTGGGATTTGGGGTAATGGTATTGGTGGTATTTTTGTTATACAAGTTTTTAGATAAGGATAGTTTGATAGTTTTTATAAAACAGGCATTACCAGCTGATGTTGGTGGTTTGTTTTTGGGAATTGTGATGGGTGATAAGAGTGCATTAACCAAAAATTGGTATGAAATATTTAGACAGGCTGGAGTATTGCATGTGGTGGTGGCGTCGGGAATAAATTTAAGTATATTGGCAAAAATTGTAATCGATGGCATGGCAGGGATAGTAGGTAGGAAAAGAGCAATAGTGTTGGGTATGATGTTGGTAGGGGTGTATATAAAGTTAATTGGTTTTGAAGCACCAATGGCCAGAGCTTTTATTATTTTTATAATTTTTTATTGGGCTCAATTTTTGGGTAGACGATTTAATTTGGTGACAGCAATAATTATGATGTTGTTTGTATTATTAATAGTAGATTTGGATATTTTTAAAGAGGTATCCTTTTGGTTGAGTCTGGTGGCATTTGTGGCAGTGGCTAGCTTTAGCGAAATAAAAAATAAATTTTTTAAAAAGAAGAAAGGAAGGACAGGTCTAGACCTGTCCGTACTGGCTGTGTTTGGATTGAATATTTGGATAAGTTTGTGGATTTGGCCAATTACTGCAAAGGTATTTGGGGAAATAAATTGGTTGTCTATTTTTATTAATCCACTGTTGTTGTTTGGGGTAGAAGCAATATTTTGTTTGGGGATATTAATAATGCCTATATATATAGTATGGCCATGGGTAGCTAAAAGTTTGTTGATGTTGGCAATATCGTTTTTGGAATATTTTTTAGTAGTAACTAGGTTTGTGGACGGATTGAATATAGGAGTATTTGAGATTGGAGTAAATTGGATAATAATGATTGGTTGGTATTTAATTTTATTTTGGTTTTTAGTAAAAAATGTAGGGGCGAATCATGATTCGCCCAAAAAAGGGGAAAGGGCGATTTGTGAATCGCCCGTACAAGATAAATGAATGTTAAATTGTTTTGGAGGTTTTTGATTGTATCGGGATTGGTTTTGGCGATATTGTTTGGAGTTTATGTTTACAAATTTAGTAAACCGAGAATGGTGTTTTGCGATGTGGGTCAGGGAACGGGGGTGCTGGCAACGATGGGGGAGTTTCAGTTTGTATATGACACCGGTCCCAAAAACGGCAAGTTTTTAAGCTGTTTATCTAGAAATGTGCCTTTTTGGGATAAAAGAATTGAAGTGGTAGTGATTAGTCATTGGGATAGTGATCATAGTGGCGGTTTAGATGAAGTGAATGATTATTATAAGATAGATAGTTTATATAGTAATCAGATTAATGAACAAAATAGTTATTCAAAAGTATTGGCTTTGAAAGATACACTAAAAACTAGTTGGATGGAGTTTTGGGTGGTGTGGACTGATGAGAAAAGTGAGCCTAACTATGGGTCTGTGGTAGCTGTGTTGACTATGGGGGAACTGAAAAGCTTATTAATGGGGGATGTGCCAATTGAAGTAGAAGAAGAGTTACTGTGGAGTAGGGTCAAACGGGATAGTGATTTGGCAGAGAAGTTAAGAAACATAGATGTATTATTAGTAGGACACCACGGATCTAAAAACTCTACCAGCAAAGAGTGGCTTGAGTTTATAAAACCCAAGGAAGCCATAATCAGTGTGGGAGATAATAAATTTGGACATCCAAGTAAGGATGTGTTAGATAGGTTGACTTTGTCAAATGTGGAGATAAGAAGAACAGATGTTGAGAGTGATATTGTTTTGACGGATTTTAAATAGATTTAGGCGTGATAAAATAGGCAATAAAAAGATATGAGTGATTTTAAAAAAATAGAAAAGAAGTGGCAAAAATATTGGGAAGAGAATTGGGCTGAGATGTATGGAGCGAGAGATAAAGGACCCAAAAAATATATTTTAAATGAGTTTCCTTATCCGTCCGGGTCAGGTCTACATATTGGTCATACTTTTAGTTTTACCGGTGGAGACGTGTATGCTAGGTTTAGAAGAATGAAGGGGGATAATGTTTTATTCCCTATGGGTTGGGATGCCTTTGGATTGCCAACTGAAAATTACGCTATTAAGATGAAGAGAAAACCACAAGAAGTAACGGCTGAAAATACGTCTATGTTTAAGAAACAGATGAAAAGATTAGCTTTTAGCTTTGATTGGGCTAGAGAAGTTAACACAACAGACCCTTCTTATTACAAATGGACACAATGGATTTTTATAAAGTTGTTTGAAAAAGGATTGGCTTTTAAAAGAGAGATGCCGATAAATTGGTGTCCAAGTTGCAAGATCGGATTAGCAAATGAAGAGGTGGTAGATGGAAAATGTGAAAGATGTGGAGATCCAAATGTAGTTAAAAGAAATATTAGTCAATGGGTAGTAAAAATAACGGACTATGCTGATAAGTTAATTGAAGGACTTGAGGGAACTGATTTTGTTGAAAAAGTAAAGATGGCACAAATTAATTGGATTGGCAAGTCTGAAGGAGCAAGGATTAGATTTAAGATTAAAGATTTAAGATTTAAGAATAAAGCATTAGAGGTGTTTACGACCAGACCGGATACTTTGTATGGAGCAACTTTTATGGTAGTAGCACCGGAGCATGATTTAGTATCAGAAATCCTAAATTCTAAATCCGAAGCTCTAAATAAATCTAAAATATCAAATAATCAAATTCAAAACATTAAAGAGTATGTAGAGGGGGCGAGGAAGAAGACAGACATGGAAAGGACGGAGTTATCAAAAGAGAAGACAGGGGTGTTTTCGGGATTGTATGCCATAAATCCAGTTACTGAAAAAGAAATACCAATTTGGATATCTGATTTTGTGTTGGCAAGCTATGGAACAGGGGCAATAATGGCTGTGCCGGCTCATGACCAACGTGATTTTGATTTTGCAAAGAAGTTTGGATTGCCGATAATTGAAGTAATTTCCAATGACCAAAATCCAAGTACTCCAAACAATAACCAATTACCAAATACGAATACTCAAATGGGGTTAAAGGAGGCCTATACAGAAGTTGATAATGGAATAAGTATAAATAGTCCTTTATGGAATGGGTTGAAACCCAAGGAGGCTTTAGTTAAAGCTATTGAATATATAGAAAAAGAAGGGATAGGAGATAAAGCGTATAGTTACCATCTTAGAGATTGGATTTTTAGTAGACAGCACTATTGGGGAGAACCAATACCAATGATTTTTTGTCAACATTGTTGCCAAAAAATCAAATCACAAATTACAAATCCCAATAACCAAACAATTCGAAATGACCAAATTTCAAATGTTTCAAACAAAAAATTAGAAAAATATGCAAAAGAAAAGGGTATTGATATAAAGGTATTATTGAATAATCCTGGTTGGTATCCGGTACCGGAAGAACAATTGCCTGTTGTCTTACCTGAAGTAGAGGCTTATGAACCGACTGATACCGGAGAAAGTCCTCTGTCAAATATGACAAACTGGGTCAAAACAAAATGTCCGATTTGTGGTGGAGAAGCTAAAAGGGAAACTGATACAATGCCAAATTGGGCAGGGTCGGATTGGTATTTTTTAGCTTATTGTATTGCTGAAAAGCTTAAAGAAAAAACCCCCCCTAGCCCCCCCTTGACAAGGGGGGAATCGTCTTTTGATTCTAAGAATGTATTTACTGATATATTTAGTAGTAGTAATAAGGAGTTAAAATATTGGATGCCGGTGGATGTATACATAGGAGGAGATGAACACAATACTCTTCATTTGCTTTACTCAAGATTTATTTATAAGTTTTTGTATGATTTGGGTGTATTAACAAAGGAAATTTCGGAGCCCTATTATAAAAGGATATCTCATGGAGTAATATTGGGGCCGGATGGAGCAAGAATGAGTAAGTCTAGGGGTAATGTAATAGTGCCTGAGGTAGTGGCTGACAGATATGGGGTAGACGTGGTCAGATGTTATTTGATGTTTATGGGACCATACGATGCCACGATGGTTTGGAATGAAAAGACATTGATGGGAGTAAGAAGGTTTTTAGATAAATATTTTCAATTTATACAAAAACAAATTTTAGATAATAAACAGAATACTAATTTGTCTGATAGCAGTAGAGATGTAAAAGTGATAATTAATAAAATGATAGATGGAGTGGAAAGAGATATTGAAAATTTTAAATATAATACGGCACTGGCAAAGATGATGGAAGGGCTAAATAATTTGAGGAATATAAATGTTGGGTTATCAATTGAAGAAATTAAGACCTTAATTAAATTGTTGGCTCCTTTTGCTCCTTACACAACAGAGGAGTTGTGGGATATGTTTGATAAAAAAGAAAAGTCTGTTCATCAGTCGTCTTGGCCTGAAGTTGATAAAAGTTTTCTTGTAGACAGTCAAGTGACTTTACCTGTGTCAATAAATGGAAAAAGAAGATATGAGATAAAAATGAATAGAGATGATATGAGTAATGAGGAGAGAGTAATACAGCTAGCTAGAGAGGAAAGTGGCTTTAAAAAGTGGACTGAGGGAAAAAATATAGAAAGATATATTTATGTTGAGGGTAGGATGCTTAATATAGTAGTTATATAGCTAGTTGATATAGTTAGCAAGATTTACTTTTTAGTGATAATAGGTCAATTATTTGTCTATTTCTGCATGGATAAATAGAATTTGTATTTTTAAAAGTACTTTTGGTATGGGTAAATATATGATATATTTTGTACTATTCATTACGATTCTAGATAACAGAATCACTAGGCGATTATGTAAATATATACTGGTAAATAAGTTTAGCTTGGAAAAGGAGGTAGGATAAGTTTATTTGTATATTTTGAGATATTAAGAAAGTTGGGTGATATAGTTTAGCTGATGTATTTTGTATAAGAGCCATGAATGAAGTGATAAATAGATCTAAATTTTGATGACTAGAGTTAACTAGAAGAGCTTAAACGATTCTTAATGTGATTAAAGTATATATTTAGTAGGGTAGAATAATAACTGAGGAAATTGATTAGGTTTAAATAAGTATTAAGTAATTGCAAAATTTAAATAATAAAAATGATTTATATAATATAGGGTATTTCTATACTCTTATTGTTGGTATTTATGATTGATTTAAACTAAAAAGATAATAAAAATAAAAATTTGAGTTCAGTAGTTAGTATTTGTAAAATAATGACAAAGCTAATTTAGCAGATTATGTATGGAAATGATAAGACTATTTTGTAGTATTTTTAAATGTATCTTTATTGAAAAAGTTTATTTTTGGCTATTTAAAGATATTCTAAATAGCAAGGTAATCTATTTTAGCTTTGTAAAGCTATATGTTAGTTATTAATTAACTAAAAATATAGGGATATTAAGATAATGTATTTAAAGATCGTGAAAATTAAATTAATAGGTTTATTACTTTTTGAATTTGTCTCGATATAAAAAATATTTTATTTAATGATTGAGGAAAATTGAGTTATATTTGGGTTTGGTTCAGAGATAAAAGGTATATTTAGATATATTAAACATATATTAATATAAGATCTAATATTCAATATTACGGTAATGTTATTGGGACTAAGCAACATATAAAATATATGCGGAGAAGAGAGGAGGAGTATGCGGAGAAAATATAAAATAAAGTATAAATATTGCGGAGAAGATGTTTTCACAGTGTATATAAAGTATCCCCACCAGGAATCGAACCTGGATTTGCCGCTTAGGAGGCGACCGTTCTATCCATTGAACTATGAGGACAGGTTTAATGTCGAGACGTAATAAATTTTTAATTTAAACGTCTCTGACAACGTATATTTGCGGTGCAAATATAACGTTGTCGGGGATACGAGATTCGAACTCGTAGCCTTCCCGCCCCGAGCGGGACGCGCTACCAATTGCGCCAATCCCCGATATAGTAAAGCGCTAGACTCTGCCAGAGGCTGATGGGCCTTTGGCCCAAATTGCGCTCCGACGTAAAGTCGGAGTCCGATAGAAACATCGGACCAATCCCCGCCTACGCTAAAGCTACGGCGGGTAAACCCGTCTGACTTTAGTTTGAAACTATTCGTTCAAGTATCAAACTGCAGTTTCAGCCGGGCAAGCCCGCTTTGTTGATGGATAAACACGACTAGTTTAACTAAATGTATTTTTAATATTTAAAGTACTAAGTATTTTAGCATTTATAGATTTATTATTAGTTTATGGGACGAAAATAATTGATATATAATTTTGATATATAAAAGAATAGAATGAATAATTAAAAATGAAAACTAGGTTTGTGAAAACAATAAAATTATCAAATACTTATAGGGTTTGATAATCAATAATTAGGGGTTTATTTAGGTTTAAAGATGGGGTATTAATTACATTTTAAACTAAAATTAATTAATTTTAGTTATTTTAAAGGTTTATTTAATATAGGGTAGGTAATTAAAGTAGGCAAGCTAATAAATTTTAGGTATATTTGAAGTATGAATAAAATCAACAATAGTAAAAGAAAAGTAGTTGATTTGCCAAGACCAAGACATTGGTTGTATTTACTTGGTCCAGCCTTTGTGTGGGCGGCAACTGCTCAGGGAAGTGGGGAACTAATTTGGTGGCCTTATTTGGTGGCAAGGTATGGAAAGGCTTTTTTATTTTTACTTTTACCGGCGGCACTGATTCAGTTTTTTGTTAATAGAGAAGTGTCTAGATATACAGCTATTACCGGAAAGGGAATATGGCGGGGTTTTGTGTCTTTGGGAAAATGGTATGCTCTACCTTTGTTTATTTTATGTTTTGTTAATTTTTTGTGGCTTGGGGGGTATGCTACTGCAGGTGGTTCTTCTTTATATGAAGTGATTGCTTGGCCAGCCTGGGGTAATCAATGGGGATCATTATTTTGGGGATATATATTAGTAGGATTTTTTTCGTTAGCTATTTTGTTTTCCAAGGTAGTTTATAAATTGATTGAGGTGGTAATGAAGGTAGTGACAGTGATTACTATATGTGGATTGGTGGCATCGGCTGGAATTGTAGGAAGTAAGGGAGCTTGGTTGGAGTTTATGGGAGCTTTGTTTGATCCAAGAAATTTAGGACAGGGGGTTAACTGGGTGGATTTTGATAATTCAAAACTGATTACTGGATTGGTGTTTGCCGGTATGGGAGGTTTTTTAAATCTAATGTATTCATATTGGATGAGAGATAAAGGAGTAGGGGTGGCCAAATATTCAAGCAAAATGAGTGGAATGTTGTCAGGTCTGAAACAAACGAAAACAGATGGTGAATTTGTTATAAGAGATAGTAAAGGAAATAGAGGAAAATGGAAAAATTGGGTGTCTTATTTGAATATTGATTCTGGTTTGGCAGTGGCTATAAATGTATTGACAATAATGTTGACATCTTTTTTGGCGTTTGTATTGTTGTGGCCTTCCAGAAACTATCCGGAAGGATGGTCGATTACGGTAGCCCAATCAACATTTTTTGAGTCTAGCTTTGGAACGGTTGGTAGAATTGTATTTTTGTTGGTGGCAGCGGCTTTTTTAGTTGACACTTGGCTGGCTTTGGCAGATGGAGTATCAAGACAATTTGCTGATTTTAGTTTTAGTTTTTGGGGAAGTAGGAAGAAATTAAAGACGGAAAATGACTGGTATAATTTTTGGCTTTTATTTTTGATTGGGGTAAGTTTGGTAACTATGCCCTTGGCAAGTCCTGGATCGTTGATGAATTTGATAGGAGTAATATCGGTATTTGCTTTTGCTTTTTATATACCGGCTTTAGCTTATTTAAATTATATAAAGCTACCAGCTAGTCAGCCTAAGTTTGTTAAACCTAAAATGATTTCAGCTGTATGGTTGGGGTTGGTTTGGTTAGTTTATGTGGGTCTAGCCATATGGTATGTGGTGGTGAGTATAGGTTAAAATGAAATAATGATTTGGTATTTAATTTTGATAGTGGCAGCTTTTTTGGTATTGTGGTCTTCATCTGATTTGGTATTGGAGGGAGTGACCTATCTAGCAGCAAAGGTAAAATTAGCTGATTTTTGGGTGTCTTTCTTTGTGCTGGGTATGGCAATGTCAGCGCCGGAGATTTCAGTTGGTATCAATTCGGTTGTTGACCAGTTACCAGAAGTGTATACGGGTAATTTATTGGGTTCAACAATGGCAATTTTTTTGATGGTGATACCAGTAATGGCAATATTAGGAAATGGAGTAACTTTGATAGGTAAACTGCAAAACCGAAAGATTTTAGCTTGTTTTGGCTTGATATCAATACCGTTTTTGTTGATGGTGGATAATAAGCTAAATATTTGGGAAGGTTTGGTGTGTGTGATGGGTTACATAGCTTTGGGGATATATTTTGGAAAAGGCGCAAAAGAGGAAAAAGTAGTCAATAGTTTTAATAGAATTAAACTTAGATTAAAACCTTGGTTTCCCGAGATGGTTAAGTTTGTATTTGGGGTTAGTCTGATATTGTTTTCAGGAAATGTACTTTTAGATAGTATAAGCTTTTTAGTAAAGAGCAGTGGTAAATCCTTTTATGTTTTAAGTTTTTTTTTATTGTCGATAGGGACAACTGCTCCTGAGTTGATGTTGGTAATAAAGTCTCTGATAAGTAAGAGAAGGGAAGTGGCTTTTGGAGGATATTTGGGATCGGCTGTGGCCAATAGCATGCTTTTTGGTTTATTTTCTGTTGCGGTTGGTGGTTTTTTAACTGAACAGGGTATTTATTTTGCGGTTTTGGGTGGTTCGTTTGTGTTGGGCATGATTTTATTTTATTTATTCTCAAAGTCAAAAGATGAATTATCCAGACAGGAAGGTTTGGCGTTAATTGGAATTTATATAGTGATTGTGATGCTAACAGGTTTATAATTCGCGCTTGACTAGTAGTAAAAAAAACTTCATACTGAGTGTATGAAAGATATTGATAGAAATTCTAGAACATTGATAGTATGTTTTGTAATTGCAATTTTTGGTTTGGTACCATTGAGATTTTANNAGTTTACCTGAAAGTGAGTTGACAGTGACAAGTCGACCGGTTTTGGAGAGTCCTTATGAAGAAATAGAAATGCAAAGTTTGAATTGTTTGCCACGAGAAGAGGCTGATAATCAAATTGGAGTAATGGTTGAAGTTTTGAAATCAACTGATTTAAGTGAAAGTACCGTATCTAGTTTGGTTAGTGAAATAGAGAGAATTGAAAATTTGGTTTGTAAGTAAATTTTTTATTTGATGACTATAGTATAGAGATTGTCTTGAGCTCCCGAGTAGGCGGTGGTTAGAGTAACTAGTTTGGCACCATCTGCCCAGGCGGCGATGATATTTGATTTAAGTTTGTTGACAAATAAAGTATGTTTGTTGGTGTTGTCGTATTCGACGACATTTATTTTTTCCTGTTGGGCAAAAATTATATTTTGGCTGTTGGGTAACCAAAATGGAGTTTCGATAGAGCTTAAATCCCCGATTTCAAAATTGGTGTCTTGTTTGATATCGTAGATATAATAAAAACCTGATTTAATTTGTCTTTGCTGAGGTTGGGTTGATTGAGATGGTGGCGGGGTGATAATGTTTGTCTCTAAATTTCCGTCTGTTGAAGCAAAATATAAGATCTTATCTTTGTCGGGGCTAATTTGGATATGGTTTGCAGATTGAGTGGAGATAAAGGGAATTATTTGAGGAGGCAGACTAGATAGCCGGGTTTGAATAATTTCCTCTTCTTTTTGTTGCCACTCTTCCATAATAAGGGGGAGCTGAGCAGTGATGTCATATAAAGGTTTATTAAGATTGGTAAGGTCGATTAGATAGTTGGCATTAACAAAAGTAACTAGAATTTGACTTGAATCGGGAGAGAAGGTAAAGGATTGAGCTTGTGTCCAGTCTATAAAAAAAGTGTTTGGTTTAATTAGTTTGGGAGTGTTTCTGGTACCAAGAGGAAGAGAATTGTTTAGTTCGGCTAAATATAGACCATTGTTAGTGGTAGCTGAAGCCGAAGCAACAGCAAAAGCGATTTTGGATTTATCAGGGCTAACTGAAGGATTGATGGCACCAGATAAGCTTAAAGGTTCTAGAATAGGAGCTGATCTAAATAGATGAGCATCGGTAGGACTGACTACCTCCTTTTTGACAGTAAGTGTTTTTTGCCAGGGCAGATAACCGTCTTTGCTTATTTTTATATCGTAAATTCCTGGAGGAAGATTGAGAGTGTCGTCAGTAGCTGTGACCAAGCGGTCATTGATAAAGACTGATGCTGGTTTGGGATTTGATGTTAGAGATAGAAGACCTGATGGGCTGAGGACTATACCGTTATTGATATTGAGTTTGTAACCACGAGCTAATAGAGAGACTAGAATTGTGGCAGTAACAATAAGTAATGAGATAGTGGCGATGAAAAAAAAGTTTTTTTGATGATTAGCTTTAGGCACAACTATATTATAACTTTTTTAGTTCTCTAGTACTATAGTTCTCTAGTACTTTAGTGGTTATAGGTAGTTTTGATATATTTAAAGTAGATTTGGATATGGTAAATAATTGAGACATTTTATGCTGTATCAAATTAGGGTAGAATTATGTGTGGCAATGACAAAAAAAGTAGCAATCGATTTGGGGACTTCTAATTGTCTAGTCTGGTTGGAGGGAAGTGGAGTAGTTTTAAAAGAGCCGAGCGTGGTGGCTGTGTCAGTAGAGGATAGAAGAATTTTGGCAATTGGAGATGAAGCTAAGGATATGCTTGGTAAAACACCTGAGTATATTGAAGTAATTAAACCTTTACAGGATGGAGTAATTGCTGACTATGAGGTGACTGAAGCGATGATAAGATATTTTTTGAGAAAAGTGATGGGTAGAGCTTGGTTTTTTAGACCAGATGTAATTGTGGCTGTACCTGCAGGGGTGACTCAGGTAGAGAAAAGGGCTGTAGTTGAAGCAACAGTAACGGCCGGAGCCAGGAAAGCCTATTTAATAGATGCACCACTAGCAGCGGCAATTGGAGCAAAAATACCTGTAGCTGAAAGCTTTGCCAATATGATAGTGGGAGTTGGTGCCGGAGCGACTGAAGCGGTAGTAATTTGTCTGGGTGGGGTGGTAGTTTATGGAAGTAAGAGGATAGGTGGGGACACGCTGGACAATGATATTGAAAATTATGTCAGAAAAAAGCATGGGTTGATTATTGGACAGAATACTGCAGAAGCTTTAAAAGAAAAGATTGGAGCGGCAATACGTTTGAAGAGAGAAAAAGAGATGGAAGTGTCAGGCAGAGATTCAATTTCTGGATTACCAAAAACTGCAACGATAACATCCGGAGATATATATGAAGCTATGGAAGAGTCAATTATGATGATGGTGTCGGTGGTCAGGGAGACTTTGGCAGTAACCGGACCGGAGCTGGTAGCTGATGTGGCAGACAAAGGTTTGGTACTGACGGGTGGGGGAGCAAAGCTGGATGGACTTGACGAAAGATTGAAAAGAGAGATTGGAGTAGTGGTGAGTGTGGCACCAGAGAGCGAATTGTGCGTGATTAAGGGGGCAGGGGTGGCAATTGAAAATTTGGAAGTGTATAGAAGAGCCTTAAAGTAATTATCAATTTATCAATTACGAATTTTCAATTTGATTAGGTATCCTATATAGAGTTTATTTAGAGAAGAAATAGAGTAATCAAGAATGTCTTTTTTTGGTCTAAATTGGTTTAAGTTAAAATTTAACCTTATTTTTATGTTTACTATGTAGATATTACCTATTTTATAGCTTTATAAGCTGGGTAAAAAATATGTTCTATAGCGAATATTTGGCCTATTTTAAAATTTATAGATTATAGGGTGTGAGTTGGTATTTTGGCCGAAATGATATATTTGGGGATTATATCTTGTAATATAATTATAAGAGATGGGTATAAATGTCCTATATGTACGTAATATATGTGTATTATGTAAAAAAAGGGACAGTAAAGTTAGTTAAAGAATAAAAATATCAGCTTTAATATGAAATTTTTGGTAAAATAGGGCAGACATGAACGAAAATTTTGATAAAAAATGTGAGAGTATGTGCCTAAAGATAGGGGAAAAGGTTTGTTTGACTATTTTTAGCGGTTCTAAATCTCGACTGCTAAAAAGATTGGTGGAACTAGTGGATAAAGATGATAGTTTGGTTTGGGTGGCGACGGTTAACCCAGAGTTTGTGGTTGAAGCTAAAAGAGACCAAAAGTTTGCCAAAATACTATCAGAAACTACAATAAACACGGCTGATGGGATTGGAATAATTTGGGCAAACGAGGTAGAAAAAAACCGAGGCATGTCCATATATGGGAGGTTAGGGAAAGGATTGGTGGAGGGAATAAATGTGTTGAGGGGTAGGTACAGACATTTGGTAGCTTCGGGAAGTGAACTGATGGTGGATTTAAGTAAGGTAGCTGGTGAAAGAGGTTGGAAAGTATATTTTTTAGGTGGGTTTGGAGATACAGCTGAAAAGGCAGGAGAAAATATAAAAGATAGATTTAAGATTTATGATTTAAGATTTAAGAGTAGTCCTGGTAGACCAACATATAATGATACACAAGTTTTACTTACGATACACAAATATAGACCGGAGATATTGTTTGTGGCCTATGGGATGAAGAAGCAGGAGGAATGGATATATGAGCACAGACTTGAATTGGAGAAGGCTGGAGTCAGATTGGTAATGGGGGTGGGTAGGAGCTTTGATTATTATTCGGGGAAGTTAGCAATGGCTCCGATGTGGGTGAGAAAAATGGGATTAGAATGGCTTTTTGCTTTAGTAAAAGATCCAAAAAGATGGAAGAGAGATCTGAAGCTAATTGAGTTTGTATGGGATACTTTGAAATCCTAAACCCTTTCCCTGTCCCTTTCCCTTGACAGGGCAAGGGAAATCTCTTAAAAAGAGGGGTTTAGAAATTTCCCAGTAATTTAATTTCTGGTTTGAGTTCGAAGCCAAATTTGGATTTGACTTGATCTTGGATATGTTTTATTAAAGATAGATAGTCTTTGGAGGTGGCCTTACCGGTGTTGACTATAAAATTGGCGTGGAGGGGGGAGATTTGGGCACCGCCGATTTTGTACCCTTTGAGGTTGAGTTCGTGGTCTATTATCCAGCCAGTGGATTTTTGTTCACCCCAGATTCTTTGACAGATTGAAAGCTGAGGGTTGGCAAAGACGGAGCCGGCAGAATTGACTGGTTGGACTTTGGATTTTTGGACTATCCAGGCGTTACGGGATTGGGTAGCACGGTTGACATCTCCTAAAAATAAGCTGAAGTTGGCTGACAAAATGACCATTTCAGGATGATTTAGAAAATAGGAAGTTTCGTATTGCCAAGGTAACAGGGATTTAGGGTAAATAGTAGTTTTACCTGTATTGATATTAAAAACTTTGACATTAATAAGATAATCGGAAATATGGTAACTGCCACCATGAGCGTTATGAACAATGGCTCCACCAATTGTTCCTGGGATATAGGCAAACCATTGAAGTCCGGTAATACCTTTGTTCAGAAGATAATTGATGGCATATGGAAGGGGAGTGCCGGAACTGATTTGAACTTTGATCTGAGGTGAGTCTGATTCATCGTAGTCGATTTTGGTGAAGTCCAGATATTTGTCTGGTTCGTTTTCTTGGCGTTGGGTGTCAGTTTTAGAAAAATTAGTAGATATTTTTTGTTTGGAAAGAATTTTTATAGAGTTAGAGGTGTTTTTGATAACGATACCGCGAATACCTGAATCGGAAATAAGAACGTTTGAACCGTTGCCAAGAATGATAATGGGCTTTGCACTTGTAAACCTTTTTTTACGGTGCTCGCTACCTTCGGGCTCACTTTGTTCGCGATCGCTGCGCTCCGGAAAAAAGTTTACTTCGCTTAAAAATTTCAAAAGTTTGATAAATTCAGGTTGGGATGTGGTTTGGACAAAGATATCTGCCGGTCCGCCGATTTTGAGAGTGGTTAGAGGGGCAAGGGAGTAGTTTTTTTTGATAGTAAGGTCGGGGAAGTGATGAATTAAATCTTGATAGTGCTTATTCATATCTTATTATAACTCGAAGGGAACGCATATATGCGTTCCGTACTAAAATATACGAATTAATAACCCTATAATAAGTTAGTTAAGTCCTGTAGTGTTTTTGTATTAACAGTAATTGTGGAAAAGTGGAGAAAGTGGGTGTAGACTTATAATAATCTTTAAGGGTCGATGCAATCGAACCTTACCCGTACTATAATTGAGTATGATTTTAGGAATTGATCCGGGGTTAGCAAATTTGGGTTGGGCAGTGATGAGGGATGAAAAGTTAGTGGAATACGGTTGTATTGAGACTAAGGCAGGAGAAAAGTCCGAAGACAGATTGGATTACATTTTTAGGAAGCTAGAAGAACTGATAGATAGATATAAGGTAGGTGAAGTAGTAATGGAAAGTCTTTATTTTGCTAAAAATGCCAAGTCGGCCATAAAGGTGGCGGAGGTAATGGGAGTGATTAAGGTTTGTGCAAAGAAAAATGGAGTTAGAGTATACGAATATACCCCTTTGCAAATAAAAACGGCTTTGACGGGCTATGGAAGAGCCTCTAAAGATCAGGTAGAAGATATGGTGAAAAGATTGTTAGACAGAGATGAGCCAATTAGACCTGATCATGCATCGGATGCAGTGGCTGTGGCAATGACGAGAATCAGGTATGCTTAAATTTTGATTTTAATCAATTTTTGAGTTAGGTTTTCTATCATTTGACCTGTTTTGTCATATTTGTTTTTGAATTTGTCTAAACTAAAATTAGGGGAGGGGTTTTTGTACCTCTACCTATGAGGCTGCCTAAAAAAAGATTTTATAAAAAAGTAATTAAAAAAGTAACGGTAGTTGCTTTGATTTTTTTGTATTTAACCCCTTGGAATCTTGCCTATGCACTAGTAGAGACTACACACACTCTTCCAACTGATACTTCTTTTAATACCGAGGGCTACAGTGACGATACTAGTAATGTAACGGTATCAAACACTGAAGTAAGACTAAACATAAAAGAAGATTGGTGGAATGAAGACTACCAATACAAAAGAGCAATAACCATTAGAAACATAGGAACAACAGCAAGTCTCTCTAGTGGTACACCCATACAAGCTACAATTGATTTAACAAGTCTAGGGCTTGGTACTACTAAACTACAAACTGACCTAGATGATCTAAGAGTAGTTTATTCAGTAGGAGCAACACACACAGAACTAGCTAGATCTTACTTTCTTGATACTGGAACCACCTCTGTGGCAACCATTACTTTTCCACTACAAACAGAACTTGGTATAGGAGCAACTAATACTAACTATTCTATTTACTATGGCAATACCCAAGCTAGCTATACTGGTAACTCTGGCTATAACTTTGAAAGGGATGGAGATGATGCTACGGCTACCCTTGTCTGTCCTTTTAATGGCTCAACTACTTGTGTTGATGGAGAAACACCATCAACTGAAACTGGAGCTATACGTTACTCTGGACAAACAGGCTCGGCACTAATTTTAGATGGAGTAAACGATGGAGTAACTTTTGCTTCAAGTAGTTTTAGTTGGCAGAGACCGAATATAACACAAGAAGCTTGGATAAAGCTTAACAAATCAGGTCAGAGTTTAGGGCTTATCGGTAATTCTTCGTATTGGGTTGGCATGTTACTTTCCAATGGTTCTATTCAGAGTCAAATTAGATTTAGTAACTGGGATTCACTGTATTTGTATGGACCATCTTTGAGTATAAATACTTGGCATCATATTGCCGTATCTGTTGACTCAACATTGGCCAGATTATATGTTGATGGGACATTGAGAGATTCAGGGAGTACCGTTGGTAAAACTCTTGGTGCATCTCAGCAATCGTTTGAAATCAGAAATGGTTCATATTTAATTGACGAAGTACGTGTTTCAGACGTAGCAAGATATACTTCAAACTTTACTCCTCAAACTATACCCTTTGCTCCGGACTCTAATACTAAACTATTACTACATTTTGACGAAAATGGTGATGATCCAAGGAATAGTGGTAAAGCCATAGATAGTAGTGGTAATGGTAATGATGGGACGATAAATGGAGCTAAGTACACAGAAGGAATAGTAGCAGCTCAAAACAACCCAGGACATAATGGAGTGTTTGTAGAAGAAGGCACGACAAATCTAATTACCAATCCTTCTTTTGAAAATAGTACATCCTACAACACAGGTTGGAAATCTGACTACTTTAACTACGATCAAGATTCGGTTACCTTTACTCCAAATGTAGCTAAACGAAATAGTGCCGGACCGTTTGCTGCTGGAGTGTTACCTCAAGGCAATCTTGATGCTGGTGGGACAGGGGATATGATCATGGGAGCAGAGGGAACGCAGATTAAAAGTCAGTTCTATTCTACTTTTGATCCATATCAAGGAAGTATTGTTTTGTGGGTAACACCAGAGTGGGACGGGGATGATGGTAAAAAACACATTTTGACCAATCCAAGAGAGGGAACCAATGTTGATGTTTTGTATAAACACACAGACAATAAACTGTATTGGGATATGGGTTGGCAAGATTTGGTTTCTGTAGACGTTTCCGATTGGCAAGCAGGAGACACTTATCTGGTTACGGCCAGATGGGATAGAAGAAACTATATTAAGGATGATAAATATTTGAGTATAAGTGTCGGTGACACCCATAGTTATGCAAGAACAATCATTAAAGGGCTTGTGTATGGTAACGCTAGAAGAATAGTTGGGAATGATGCCACTGGAGCATATCCAGCCAATGCCATTATCGAAGGTCTGACTATCTACCGTCGGCCGTTGTGGGATGGGGAGTATGGTATAGATGTAGGCAATGGAGATGAGATAGCCCAGATTTATAATTCCGGTACTGGTAAAGATCCGACTTTGGTAACTGGTAGCTGGGATGTAGTGTTTGCATTACCTACAAATGCATCAACTGGTTCTCTTGGAGTTGGAGGAACAGGTCAGGCTTGGAGTCATCCACATGCAAGTAATGTACTTTATACTGATACTACTAATACTGGTGGATTTATGATGGGAGGAGATGCAAAGACTGATGGTTGGAGGCAAAACCATTGGAGTCAAGCATATGGAACAGGTACTACAACATTTACACCAAATGTATCAAAGAGAAACAGTGCAGGACCTTTTGCACAAGGGGTGATGGTGGGAGGTGCTGGAGAGACCCACGCTTCTGGAGACGGGATATTTTCTAGTTTAGGTAGTAGGATAAGTAGTTATTTTTATTCTAATTTAGATGGAGAGCAAGGAAGTGTAGTGTTTTGGGTAACACCGGAATGGAATGGAAATGATGGTCAAGAGCATTATCTATTTGAATTTAGTGATGATACAGTACCAAGGCATGCTTTATATAAATCAAGTGATGGTTACTTAGCTTATAAGACTAAGCATGGCGGTACTGTACTTGGTCCTAATATTTCTGCCTGGAGTGCTGGCGAAACGCATAATGTAGTTTTTAGTTGGGATCACGATAATGGAATCAATGCAAGCAGTAATGAATTGAGATTCAGTGTAGATAATGAACATACCTTTAATAATGATGATGTAGACATTAGTATAAACGGTGTTAGGGTTGGCTATGGAAGTGGTACTGCTAGAGCTAATGCAATAATTGAGGGGTTCACAATTTATCGTCGGCCTTTGTTTGACGGCACTTATGGAATTGATGTTGGTAATGGAGATGAGATAGAACAAATATATAATAGTGGATCAGGGAGAGATCCAACTTTGGTAACAGGAAGTTGGGATGTAGTGTTTGCACTGCCAACTAATGCAGCAGGCGGGTCACTTGGAGTTGGAGGTACTGGTCAAGCTTGGAGCCATCCACATGCAAGTAATGTACTTTATACTGATACTACTAATACTGGTGGATTTATGATGGGAGGAGATGCAAAGACTGATGGTTGGCAAGCATTATCTACAACAAGTGCTCCAAATAGTTTAATGCAGGATTTAAAAGCTTTTTGGAAGATGAATGAGGCAAGTGGAACAAGATATGATAGTGTTGGAACTAACCATTTATTAGATAATAATACAGTTGGATCGTTTGCTGGGGTTATTGGTATTGGGTCAAGTTTTGTAGACGAACAAAACGAATCTTTAACAATTGATGATAATGATGATTTGAGTGTGGATGGTGAGCAAGATTTTTCTATTTCTACTTGGTTTAATATAGATGGCAATGAAGGTTGGACTGCGTTATTGGGGAAATTTAGCGGTAGTTGGGCTAGTGCTGTTGAATATGCTTTGAGGAGAGAAAATGGTAGTGGAAAATTAGGCTTTTTAGTTTCAAATGGCGTGGGCACAACGTTGGTTGTTTCGAATAGTGTGATTAGTTTAGGTTCTTGGCATCATGTGATTGTATCAAGAGATACGACAGCTGGATTGTTAAATATGTATTACGATGGTGTCGGTTCATCAATAGCGTATAGTGATGATATTGCTGAAACTTCGGAAAAGTTTAGAATTGGAGGGAAGGCATCGGGTTTTGACGATTCTGATGTTTTAATTGATTCGGTAGGTCTGTGGAAAAGAGTATTAACCGATGGAGAAAGAACCGCTTTATACAATTCGGGAAATGGTCTTGAATATCCATTTGTGTTACCTCTAGCATCATCTGAAAAAATCTATGGTGGAGGATATAAATGGACTAGTAATGATTACAATCAGGGAATTGGGTATACACTAAACAATTTAACTGCTGGACAAAATTATGTAGTTAGGGCTTTAGCAAATTCGGGTGATGGAGTAGGACAACCAAAGATATTTATATATGACAATACCAATGGTCATGATATTACCAGCTTTGTAGGTACTACAGCTTCAACTCGTACAGATCCTGATGTAATGCTATTTACTTTCGAACTTCCAACAGTAGCCAGATACGCAAGTGATCCAAATTATAGCTGGGTAGCAAGTGACACTACTTCTATTACTGTAAAACTAGTAAATGCTAGTAACACTGGAGAAGTACATTTTCATCAGGTAGAACTACTTGAGAATTTAATTGATAATCCGAGTCTGGAGGTAGGGTCGAGTGCTACTGGACCATGGATACCGAGTGGTTGGGCCAATTCAGGCATTGATACGGGAGACTCTACTAAGGAGCAATCAGTTGTATATAGCGGCAATGCTTCATTTAAGATAATACCTCCCACTAAGGGAGAATATATTACAAACAGTATGGATAGTTACTATCGTATTGGCTCCTTTTACTCTTTTGGTGCGTTTTACTACGGTGCGGCAACTTTAGGTCCTCATATTTTAGAAAGACAAGATAATTCATCCGATGTACTTGTAAGCAAGACGGGGGGTGCGTACTGGAGTCATTATCCAGTTATTGCTCGATATGGAGGAAATGTTTTTAAGAGAGTAATTTCTATGGGTAGTAATACTAGTACACATTATACAGATGATTTTTATCATTTTGCTCTTACCCCCGTTTCTCTGACCGTTACCCCTTCAACTTTAACTAACTCTACAGAAACAACAGGGGTACGAGTAGATGGAGCAGATGTGCATACAGAAGTAGTAAACAGTAACGAGATACTAGTAAATAGGGGCACAATAAAATTCACGTTTACACCAAGACACTCCTTTGATATTGGTAGTTCTTTTGGAGTAGCAAACCCTGTAATCATGCATGCTTATGAGGATGCTAACAATTACATTAAATTACATAAGTCTGACAGTACCACTCTACAACTAGTTGCTATGATAGGGGGAACACAAGTAGGAGTAGGCTGGACTAATCCAACTCTTAACTCTGGTACTAGTTATCCCATGATTATCTCTTATGAATCGGGAGGTTCGCTTCGACTAAATGTATCCGGCACTGATGTAGGTACTACAACAATTAGTGTAGGTACAACCTTTAGTACAGTACCCTCTACCATCTATTGGGGAACAGACAATGGAGGTGGAGGATCTAATCCATATGATGGTACATATCTAACAAACTCTGGTAGTTACTCTGTGTCTGCTTTAGCTACTACTGACAAAATATTTTCTGGAGGTTACAAAACAGTTTCAGATGGAGCAGTACAAGGAATAGGTTATACACTAGCTAATTTAACTGCTGGAGCTGATTATGTAGTCAGGGCTTTAGCTCATTCTGATTCTACATCTGTCCCAAAGATACAGATCTGGGATCTAACCAACAATCACGAACTAACATCTCTAACTGGTACTAACACTTCAACTAGAACTGATCCAGATACCCTTATCTTTACCTTTGAACTACCAACAGTAGCAAGGTATGCATCTGATCCTAATTACTCATGGGTAAGCTCTGATACTACTTCTATTGAAGTAAGACTTCTAAATACTCAAACTTCTGGCACTGCTTATTTTCATCAAGTAGAAGTACTACCCAACTTAGTTGATAATCCATCTTTGGAGGTGGGCTCAACTGCTACAGGACCATGGATACCAAGCGGGTGGTCTACTGCTGGTGCTGGTCCTTTTACTTCAGGGTCTGTTATTAAAGATACAGATAACAAAGTGTCTGGTGCTTGTTCTGTTTATGTAGATGCTGGTTTTAATAACGGTATAAGATCGGGTGGTCTTGCTTTGGCTTTAGGGAAATATGTTGGAACTGGATATCGTTATAAAGTGGATAGTGGGAGCTACTTAAGAGACTTAAGTTGGAATCAAGAAAATCAACATCAGCCAGCAGGATCATATTTTGACTATAGTTTGAATAATACCTCCTGGTCTACAAAACATTATATTTCTAGAACGAGACTTGCTAACAGTAGTAACCATACTTTTTACACACAAAATTCTAATGGTTTAAATATCGACGATTCTTATTACATACAGCTTTCTGATGTTTCTTTGACTGTTGCTCCAGCATCAGAGGCTAATAGTACAGAAAGTACAGGTTTGAGAGTGGATGGGGCGGATACGGCTGTACAGACTGTAAGCGGGTTGAGTGTGGATAGAGGAAAAATTAAATTTAAATTTACACCTAGACATAATCAAGCAGCCATGAGAAGCATCGGTGAAACCATTCCATATATTGCAGAGTTTTATGTTCATTCTGAAAATAGAGATAATCCGACAAATAGAGTTTATTTAGAAATACTAAACTCAACCTTAATTAGATTTAATCATAGATCAAATTGGGTTAATCATTTAACGGGTGGTTGTGACTTGGCTTCACCTTTTGTGGGTGGTCAGACTTATGATATGCAATATTTCTACGACGCTAATGCAGATACAGCTACTTTATCAATAGATGGAACTACAGTGTGTACTCTATCGGCTTCTTTTGATAATTTTTCTAATGCAATAGATAGAGTTTCCTGGGGGCAAGATGCTCAAGGAGGCAGGCAAATAGATGCTACTTTTTCTAACTTCGTTGCCCTAACCCCTACAGAAAACACCTCTTCTCCTTACTACCACTTTGGTTCTAAATCTCTAAAGCTAGTTAATAGTGGATCTATGTCTGATCAATATACAATTGATGTGGGAGCAACTAATACTAATACCCTGTCAGCTTATGTCTATGATGGGACAACTGGAAATGTGGGAGGAGTAGTAAGTGATATTGTGGCTCAACTTTTCTATAACAACAGTGCAGTTGGTACCACCTATACAGACCAAGGTGGAGGTTGGTGGAGGTTAACAGGAAGTGTAACTGGCATTGGTACTACAGTTGGTGCTGGAGTAGAGGTAAAAGCAGGCAAGACTGTTTATGTAGATGGGGTACAGCTAGAGCAAAAATCTTTTGCAACTACTTATGCTGATGGAAACTTGGGTGTAGGCTACTCTTGGACTGGAACAGCAAATGAGAGCAGAAGTTATCGGACAGCAGTAGATATGGGATTTTCAAGCACAAATAATATAAATAGTAGTGCTGGGACAATTATTTTGTGGACGAAATATGATAAGTTAAGCGGCAACCAGACTTTTTATAGATCCAATAGTGATAGCTATTTTTTGTTTAGGACTAATAATGGGATTCTACAAGTTCAAAGTGGTAATGGTGGGTATAATGATCTGGGTAGTACTTTAGTTCTAAATCAATGGAATCATGTAGCTTTAACATGGGGGAACTCGGAGATGAAATTATACCTTAATGGAGTTCTTGATAGTGAAGGGGCTGGTAGTCCACCTAATATTAGTGGAAATTTTTCTCTTGGAGGAACCAATGGTACAGAGTTAATTAATGGTACGATTTCAGATTTCCGTATCTTTGACAAAGCTCTAACTGAAACTGAGGTAGCTTCTCTTTACTACACTGGTTTAACTACCCACTCTAAAGCAGATGAAGAAGTAGATAGGTATAGAGCAAGTGGAACTTATACATCTTCAGTAATGGATCTGGGGAATAATGGAGAGTGGGGAGCAGTACCACTTTCAATTGGAGCAACAGTCAACACAGGGATTGGAGAAACGGTTAGTTACTTAACTAGAACTTCGGCTGACAATTCAACTTGGGGGGATTGGGTAAATGTGGGAGTGGGTGGAAGTATCGGGTCTCAACCTTTAAGGTATCTACAGCTTAAGGCTGAACTAAGTAGTTCAACTGATGAATCCCAAACACCAGAACTAAACTCGATGGTAGTAAGTTATGTAGGCGATGCAACAGCTCCACTAAATCCGTCGACTCAAGCGACAGGATACTCTGCGGGGGTGGGCACAACAGAATTAACATCTGGTACTAGTAACTGGTATAACTATCCAACCCCTTACTTTAGTATTCCAGCTGGTTCAGATCCTGCAGCCACTGGCCAATCAGGCTCTGGAGTTGATGGATACCACATCCTATTAACTCAGGATGTAGGAGCCACACCTACTTCTAACCTAGCTTCTGATTGTTATGCTTGGGTAGATGATAGCGACGGTGAGTCTGGGGGAGCTATACAAGTAGGAGAGGGGGATCTATCAAGTTGTACTTTAACTAACGGCACTTACTATCTACTAATACAGACTAAGGATAATTCAGGAAACATTGCAACACCCTCTCAACTATTTACCTACCAATTTGATTCAAGTAATCCAGTAGCTCCTACTACAGTTAGTTCTACTACGGTAGGCTATAGTGCCACTAATCAATTTGATTTCTTCTGGCCTCAAGCAACCGACTCAGGGCCAGCAGGGATAGCTGGATACGAATACAAGACAGGATCAACAGATAGCGAAGATCCCTTTTCCAACTGGCAATACACTACTAGTACTGGTGCAACAAACGTTGCTGCTTACACTGAGGGACAGAATTTTTTCTATGTTAGATCAGTTGATAAGGCGGGAAACCGATCAGCAACCACTACAAATCTTGGCGTTTCTCCTTTCTACTACAATGCTTCAGCTCCAACTGCACCTAGAAACATAGTTATTACTCCTTCGACTACTTCAACTAGTCCAGCATCAAGCAATGTCTTTAGTGTGACTTGGGATAAACCAGAAAGTTACTCTGGAGAGATTGCTAAGTACTACTATTGTGTAAATTGCACCCCTTCAGCTACTACCATGACGGAAACGACATCTTCCGAAACTGTTAATAGAGCTTTAAGTAATCTAGCTCTAGCTACTCAGCAAGGCAAAAACACCTTCTATCTAGTAGCAGAGGACAATAACATCAATACTGAAACTGGAGCAGGCAATCGAAACTTTGAAGCCTACAACTCAGTTGACTTCTATGCTTCAACAACGGCACCTGGAGCACCAACAAATCTAGTGGTAACTGATGCCTCTGATAGAAGCAACTCAATTTGGAGATTAACTCTAACTTGGGTGGAGCCAACAACTAGCACTGATTTAAGTAGATACGATGTTTATAGATCAACTGATAATAGTAGTTATACTAAGCTAGGTGAGGTAAGTTCAACGGCTTATACGGATACAGGTTTGACACAATCGACTACTTACTACTACAAAGTCTATTCGGTTGATAGTGCAGGGTCGAATTCTTTGGCTTCTGTTATCGTCAGTCTAGCTCCTGAGGGCAGATACAATGAGCCGCCAATGGCAGGAGGAGCGCCTTTGGTATCAGCTGGCTCAACTACGGCCATTTTAACTTGGACGACTTCCAGACCAGCTTTTGGAACGGTGGAGTATGGAAAAACATCTAATTATGGATCGGCGGCTTCGGAAACTACTTCTAGCACAGTGCACACGGTTAAACTGACAGGCTTGGCTTCGGGAGAGGCT
Source organism: Patescibacteria group bacterium UBA1372 (assembly GCA_002306295.1). GTDB lineage: Bacteria > Patescibacteriota > Microgenomatia > UBA12405 > UBA12405 > UBA1372. The sequence continues at coordinate 29,166 of DBRI01000012.1, forward strand.
TATCACTATAGAGTTCAGAATTTGGATGATTCATCTTTAGTAGGTTATGAACGTGGAGAGGCTTATAGCTCAGACTATACTTTTACCACCTTAAATTCAGCAGAGATTAGTGAAATTGTAGTAAAAGATGTGGGGTTAGACTTTGCAATTATTAGCTGGATTACCAGGACGACTTCATCTTCTGAGGTGGTTTATGGAAAAACATTAGATTATGGTTCAAAGGTAACAGTATCAACGGCGGCTGATGAAACTGAGCATATAGTACAGTTAGAGGATTTGGAGCATTCAACCACTTACCATTTTAAGATTAAGGGGGTGACGGTGGATGGGGATGATATTGAATCTCAAGATATTAGTTTTGATACTGTAGCTTTTCCCAAAATTAATGCCTATGTAGTTAAAACAGATCAGAGTACAGGAGGAACAACAGTGGCAGCAGCCTGGACAACTAACAAGGAAACGACCTCAGTGATTTCTTATCAAAGGGCCGAGTTAGTGGATAATAGTCTGGATATTGGTAGATTAGAGCAGATGTCTCAGGCGGAGTTAGCTAGGCTAAAGATAAAGTTGGTAGGAGATGAAGAAGAGGTAGCCAGCAATGATCTAAAAATAGAACACTTGCTAAGAGTTGGCTCTCTGGATGATGGATCAGTATATGTATTAAGGCTTAAAGGCAGGGATGAAAAAGGGAATGAAATAGTAGGTGATCCTATTCGTTATGTTACTGGTAAAGATACCAGAGCACCGGTTGTTAGTAATTTGGCAGTTGAATCACAGATGAGTGGATCAGGAGCTGATTCAAAAGCACAAATTATAGTATCTTGGGAAACAGATGAAGAAGCTAGTTCACAGGTAATCTATGGTCAGGGAACAGGCTCTGATTATCCACAATCAACTACCGAAGACAAATCCAAAAAGACAAGACATATAGTAGTTATACGTGACCTAGATCCTAATACCTCATACCACCTTAAAGTGGTGTCTAAAGATGCTATGGATAATCCATCTTACTCTGAAGATATTATCGCTGTGACACCAACCACATCCGAATCAGCATTAGATATAGTGTTGACACAGCTTGAAGATATATTTGGTTTTCTTAGGATGTAAATTACTAATAAAAATGTTTAAATGAATAGATGACAGAAGAAGGTGGTTTTAGGATTGACGGTTTGCTACCAAAAAAGAAAAGAAGTCACAATGTGGTGATTAAGATGGATAAGATATGGAAATCTTTTAAGATAGGTAGTAGAAGGGTTAAGGTGTTAAAAAATATCGATTTATCAATATACTCAGGTGAGTTTGCGATAATTTTTGGACCGTCGGGGTGTGGTAAATCAACTTTGTTACATACTATGTTGGGGTTAGAGAGACCAGATAAGGGCAGGGTGTTTTTGAGAGGAAAGAGTCTTTATAGAATGAGAGAGGATAAAAGATCCTATTGGAGAAGGGAGAAGGTAGGTATGGTGTTTCAACAGAGCAATTGGATAAAGGCGTTGACGGTCTTAGAAAATGTCTCGTATCCACTCTTGTTGGTGGAAAGTGACAAAAAAAAGATTAGGGATAGGGCATTGGAAATGCTTAAATGGGTGGGAATGGATTGGACGGCTGATAAAAAACCAACTGAGTTGTCGGGAGGAGAACAGCAGAGGGTGGCTTTGGCTCGGGCTTTGGTGACGGATCCGTCAGTAATATTTTGTGATGAGCCGACTGGAAATCTAGATAGTAAGAATGGCAAGAATTTAATGAAGATTTTAATTAATCTTAATCGGGGAGAAGAGAGAAAGGTGGTAGTAATGGTAACTCATGATGGTGCCTTTTTGCCGTTTGCAAATAGAAGGATTTATATGCAGGATGGCAAAGTAACAAAGGAGGAAAGGGGATGAGAAATTTTAAATCTCAAATTTCAAATTTGAAAAAAATCAGGAGGAAAATAATTAGAGAGGAAAAAGTGATATACAAGTTTTTATTTAAGTATATTAAGAGGTATTTGAAGTTGGGGTGGAAATGGTTGGTATCGGCCAAAAAGTGGTGTAATGATAATAAGTATTGCCAATCAGTCGCTGGAGGTGCTAGAAAAGCTGGTAGCTTAGTGTGGGAATTAGTCAAATGGGTTTTGAAGCCAGTTAGATGGTTGGGGCGAAAGCTGTGGAAGTGGTTAAGGTCGGTTTTAAAAAAGTTTAGATGGCTTAAACCAACTAGACAGTTTTATCGGGATTTGAAAAAGTTTTTCTTTCCGCCTAAGGGTAGTCTGCCATGGAAAAATTTGATAAAGATTTCTTTTAAGAACCTGTTTTACAATCGGTCAAGGACAATGGTAACCATGGGTGGGGTAGGTGTAGGAGTGGGGGCAATAGTGCTTTTAGTGTCGTTTGCATATGGTCTTCAGGATGTGATTACTAAAAGAATTATCTGGCCGGACGCCTTGAGAGTAACCGAGGCTTTGGCAGAGTCAACTTCGGTTAAGATAAGTAGGAGTATAGTGGATCGGATTAAATCTTTTGGAGAGGTGGAGAAAGTGGCTGAGTCTATCCGGTTGGCTGGACAGATAGATTTTGCCGACTCAAAGATGGATGTGGTGGTTGTGGGGGCGAATAGTGATTATCTTAAGCTTAGTAATATTAATGTGGTTTTGGGTGATGGTTTTTCGGAAAGGTCTAATCTTAGGTATGAAGGTGACAGTCAGATAGAAAGAGTGTTGGCCGGTGAGGATATGACTGGTGATGTAGCTGGTATAAGTAGCGAGATGAATACGATGGAGGATGGTGACGAGGTGGATGGTACAGAGATAAAGTATAAGATAAGAGATGGTGTATATGTACCGGTGTACAGTCAAACTAAAGAAGGTTTGATAGCCGGGTATGTTTTGGGGTCAATTATTGATACTTATAGTGGTAAATATGTGTGGGGTAGTGTTTATGATGATTTGTCTGGATTGGGTAGAGTAGTGGTGGATAATATAGGAGTTAAAGGAAAATGGATGAAAGCAACTTTGCCGATGTGGGAGAAGATAGATGACACTAGCTATAGGGAGGTGTATGATGGAGGGAATAAAAGGCTTGAAAGAGAGGTTTATCTGACTTTGGGAGATGTTAGACCTTTATCGAAAGTGGAGGAACAAGTAGATGATATGATTAATGATGAGGGGATGGTGTTGGGGGAAATTGATGGAGAGGAGGTGGCTTCGGTGTCTGGATCAATGCTAAGTAATGAGTTGTCGGTGGGAACGGAGGCGGCCAGATTGGCCAGTAAGATAACCGAAGAGAAGACGGAAGAAAAGTCTGAAGAAACAATAGTCTTGAAGGTGTGGGATGAGAGTAGCCAGGAGATGTTAATAAATGAGGCTATGTTGAGAGCGTGGGATAAGGAAGCAAAAGATGTACTAGAAAAGGAGCTTAAGATAAAATATTTAGTAACCGGATCGGTAATGGAAAATGTGGCTGGTAGACTTTTGTCTGAGGAAAAGATATATAAAATTACCGGGGTGGTGGCTGGTGGGGATAAACCAATGGTATATGTATCTTTGGGAGATTTGGAGAGTTTGGGGATAGTCAATTTTTCGTCACTGAAAGTATTAGCTTATAACGAACAAAGCCTGATTGATATCAGGGCTAAAATCCATGATTTGGGTTTGGTGACCAAGAGTGTCGGTGATACATTGATACAGATTAACAGACTGTTTAGGATAATTAGGTTTTTATTGGCTAGTTTTGGTGCCATAGCTTTGGTGGTAGCCTTATTTGGTATGTTTAACACGATGACTGTGTCTTTGTTGGAGCGGACCCGAGAGATTGGTGTGATGAAAAGTTTGGGTACGTCAAACTTGGATGTGGTTAGAATATTTTTGGCAGAGGCGTTTTTGATAAGTGTAGGTGGTGGGCTTCTAGGAATAGTGGGTGGAAATATGGTGGGTGGATTTGTAGATAAATTTGTGTTTAGATTCAGTTCGAAGGTGGGCCAAAATATGTTTATGATGCCTCTAGGGTTTGCCGCTTTGGTATTTATGGTGGTATTGTTTGTGGGGCTACTAACTGGCTGGTATCCTAGTAAGAGGGCAAGTAGAATAAGCGCGCTTAATGCTTTGAGATACGAATAAGACAACAATTTTTAATTTCAAATTTCTAATTTTTAATCAATTTTTAATTTCAAATTAAATAATTTTTAAATTCAATATAAATTTCAAATTGTAAATTAAATTCGGTTATAATGAATAATTAGAAACCTGGTGTAAAACATATTTGGACTTCTTAAGTTTCAGGTTAAGAAAGGTGGCGTTTTAATATTTCCAGTAGATTACCTTGCAGTTTTGGTTGATAATCTTTTACAAGTTTACGTAATGATGATGAAATTGGCGTTTGGGGATAATCTAAGTCTTAGGCAAGCATGTAAGTGACACTATCTTCTGTTGATCGTACAAAATCAAGATTTTGGCCTGGAACTCGCTCACCAGGTTTTAGTTTTCTTTCCATCGTATTAAATTATATAATAAGAAATGATTTATGGATTAAGAGGAATAATAAGTTATAAGGGAATAAACAATATAGAAGTGGATGTGAATGGGGTGTTTTATGGTGTGATGGTAGCCAAAAAGGTTTTGGAAACTCTAGTTTTGGATCAAGAGATTACGATTCGAACCTATATGCATGTAACTGAGGATAGCCAAAGCCTGTTTGGATTTATAACTAGCGAAGAAGTGGAACTGTTTAAGATGCTTATAAGTGTGTCTGGGGTTGGACCAAAGAGTGCAATGCTAATATTTGATCAAAACGAAGTAGACAAAATTAAAAGGGCGGTCATGGAAGCGGATGTGGATTTTTTTAAGAAAGTGAAGGGTTTGGGTTTGAAAACGGCCCAAAAAATCATAATTGAATTAAAGACAAAGATAGGTAGTTTGAAGGACTTGGATTTGAATGCATCAGAGACGATTTTAAATCAAGATGAAGTATATTTAAGTTTGATACAGCTTGGATTTGATAGGAAGAGTGTGGTAGAAGTGATGAAAAAATTACCAAAAGATTTAAAAACAATAGAAGAAAGATTGGAATGGTGCTTGAAAAGTGTGTAAGAATATAATGTGATCTTTGATCGGAAATCAGTTAGATTAAAAGATTGGGATTATAGTAAAAGGGCTTGTTATTTTGTTACCATGTGTATAGATAAGAGAAATAGTATTTTGATGGCTGATGTAGATAATGGGTTGTTGGTATTGAATGATTTTGGAAAAATGGTTTCTAGAAGTTGGATAGATTCGAAAGAGGATTTTAATATTAGCCTAGGAAATTTTGTATTAATGCCTGATCATTTTCATGGAATTGTGTGGATGAAGAGGAAGATGGATAGGGCGGCCATAAAGGCCGCCCGTACAGATATTGCCAATGCAGATATTGCCAATACAGAAGGGGCAGGTTTTATGCCTGCCCAAATAAAGGCCACCCATACAGGAATCGCCCATAAAAATATTACGCTGGGAAATATAATAGGAGCATTTAAATCAAAAACAACAGGGTTGTATATTAAAGGTGTGAAGGAATTTGGGTGGCCCAAATTTGAGAAAAGAGTGTGGCAGAGAAATTATTATGAAAGTATCATCAAAAATAGAATTGATTATATTAAAGTAGTTAGTTACATAAGAAATAATCCGAAAAAATATATAAATGGTGCTTGAAAAGTGTGTAGGGGTGGTGTATTTTAAGGACATGGGTAATGGTAATGGATTTGAAAATTTTACTAAGAGAGGGTTAGATGCAAAAATGGTAAATGGTTGTTTAGAATTGAAAGGTCGATTTTCTGATTTGATGGACGTGAGAGTTGTTTGTGCAGGGACGAATGATGGGCAGATTTGTCCATGTTTTAACTAAGATATTCAAATTTTCAGGATTAATGGAGATTCAACTATCGTGTTGAATTGTGGGGGTTGTGCGTTGAGGAGATGTAAGATTCTTTTAGAGTGATGTTGTATAACTTTGGTTGGTATAATGAGGGATGAGTCAGATAACAGATCCTAAGCCTGAGAAAAAAGAAGAGAAAGAAGAATTGTCTTTGAGACCTAAGAAATTATCTGAATTTATTGGTCAAAGTAAGCTAAAAGAGAGATTAAGCGTATATTTACAGGCGGCAAAAAACAGAGATGAATGTATTGATCATATACTTTTTTATGGACCACCGGGATTGGGAAAGACTACATTGGCAATGCTTTTGGCGAACGAAATGGATAGCAAGATAAAAATAACATCAGGTCCGGCTTTGGCTAAGGCTGGAGATTTGGCGGCTATACTGACATCTTTGAAAAAAGGAGATTTCTTGTTTATAGATGAGATTCATAGGTTAAATAAGATAGTAGAGGAGATGTTGTATTCGGCCATGGAAGATTATGTACTAGATATAGTCTTGGGTAAAGGACCAGCGGCAAAAACGGTTAGGTTAAATTTGCAAAAATTTACGATTGTGGGGGCGACTACCAGAATTGGTTTGATAGGCGGACCAATGAGAGATAGATTTGGAATAGTACTGCAGATGGATTTTTATGAAGATAGTGATTTGGCTGAGATTGTCAGTAGAACAGCTGATTTACTAAAGACAGAAATTGAAAAAGGGGCAGCGGTTGAGATTGCTAAGAGATCAAGAGGGACACCAAGAATTGCCAATAGGCTACTTAAGAGAGTACGGGATTGGAGTCAGGTCAATAGTGATGGGAAAATTAGTCTAAAGGAGGCTAAAGTGGCTTTGGAAATGATGGGGGTAGATGAACAGGGTTTGTCTGATGTAGACAGGAAGTATTTGGAAGTAGTTAAAACGCAATATGGAGGTGGGCCGGTGGGAATTGAAAATCTAGCTGCGGCTTTGTCTGAAGATATGGGAACGATAGAAGATGTCTATGAACCCTTTTTGATGAAGAAGGGATTGATTAAAAGAACTCGCCAGGGCAGGGTGTTGGTTTAACTCTTGACAAATAAAATTGTATTTATATAATAAATACAATGCTTGATTTTAATAAGCCTTGTGAATTTGATTGGGACGATGGAAATATTGTTAAAAATTTAATTAAGCATGATATTAGCTGTCGAGAAAGTGAGGAAGTCTTTTTAGACGATAGATTGGTGATGTTGGAAGACGAAAAACACTCGACAAAAGAAAAAAGATATTTAATAATTGGGAAAAATTTTGAAGGTAAAATATTGACTATTGTTTTTACAAATAGAAATAAAAAAATTAGAATTATTTCAGCCAGAGTGGCTGATAAAAAAGAAAGGAGACTATATGAACAAAGTTAAACAAAAACCTATACCAAAGTTTAAGAATAGAGTTAATGAATTTGAATTTTGGCAGAAAGCTGATACTTCACAATATTTCGATTACAAAAAGGTATTAAGGGGAGTAAGATTTCCAAATTTAAAGTTAACGTCAAAGCCTGTAACGATTAGGCTACCGATAAGTTTAGTTGAGAGACTTAAAGTTGAGGCTAACAAACAAGATGTACCATATCAGGCTTTAGTGAAACAAATTTTGTACAAAGCTTTACTTTGATAATTAAGGTGACTCGTCAGGGCAGGGTGTTGGTTTAGTTTTCTTCGGGTTGGATACCAAGTAACCACAAAACAGCTTCTTTACGGTAGCGTCTGTCACCCCTGGCATTAATACGGATAGCCGGTAGTTTGCCTCTTTTACCCCAACGCTTAACAGTAAGTTTGCTGACTCTTAAAAGGTCTGCAACTTCGCCAACAGTAAGAAGATCAGGAAGGTTATCTATGGAGACATCTTTTACAGCTGTTTTTTTGGCTGTTCTTGCTGTCTTTTGTTCCTCTAATTTATCTTTTGGTAGACTTTGAGTGTCCATTTGTTTGTTTCTCCTATATCAAATTGTAATAAAGCTTATATCAGTAAAACATAAAGGCTACTAGTAGGTCAAGAGGGAATATACTAGATGTAAGAAATATGATTTAAGATTTAAGTAAATTTGCTACAATTGAGTATGGAAGATAAAAGAATTAAGGTAGGTTTTTTTGGGGTGGCAAGTTGGGAAAGAGATTTAATTGAAAAAGAAATGTATGGTTTACAAAATTGCGCTGTGTCAGTGTTTGAAAAAAATGTTAACGATAGTATGGAAGAAGCGGTTAATTTTGATATTTTGTCGGTATTTGTGGGGTCGGTACTTAATAAAAAAACTTTGGATAAATTGCCTAATTTAAAATTAATTGCGACCAGATCAACAGGAATGGACCATATAGATTTAGAGGAATGTAAAAAGAGAAATATTGTAGTTATGAGTGTGCCGGAATATGGATCAGTGACGGTGGCTGAATATGCTTTTGGGTTATTATTGGCTATTGCTAAAAAAATAGTAGTAGCTCACCAATCAGTGGAAGATGGTGATTTTTCACCGGAAGGACTGACTGGGGTAGATTTAAGAGGTAAGACATTGGGTGTGGTGGGGGTGGGAAAAATTGGAGCGAATATGGTTAGATACGGAAGAGGTTTTGGAATGAAAGTGTTGGGAGTGGCAAGACACAAAGATCCTAAACTGGAGAAAAAATTGGGATATGAATTTTGTAGTTTGGAGAAGTGCTTGAAAGAGTCGGATTTTGTAAGTTTGCATGTACCGTCAAATAAAGAGACTTTTCACCTGATAAATAGGCAAAATATAGAGTTGATGAAGCCGGGAAGCTATCTAATAAATACATGCAGGGGGGATGTAGTAGAAGCTGAAGCAATTTTGTGGGCACTTAATAATGGAATATTGAGTGGGGCTGCTTTGGATGTAGCAGAAGCAGAGGGGATGGTTGCCGATGTAGGAATAGTTGAAAAATATGCCAGTAAGGATGATTTAAAGGAAGCAGTAACTTTTCATATGCTAAGAGACAGGGATGATGTGATTTTTACTCCACACAACGCGTTTAATAGTAGGGAGGCAGTAGAAAGAATAGTGGAAACTACTTTTAAAAATATAAAAGAATTTCTAAAGAAAAATAAGTAATGTCAAGCAAAAATTATGATAAGTTTTTTCATGCATATGATATAAGGGGTTTGGTGAGTGAAGGGTTAGATGATGGTTTTTTTTACAGACTAGGAAAAGCTTTTGTATATTTTTTGAAAGCAAAGAAAGTTTGTGTGGGTAGGGATATCAGGGTTGAGAGTCAAAAATTCGAAGAGGCTTTTATAAAAGGGGCAAGAGAAATGGGTGTTGAGATAACTGATATTGGCCAAGTGGCAACTGAAATGATTTATTATGCGGTTGGATCTGATTTGAGTTTCGATGGTGGGGCAGTGATAACGGCTTCTCATAATCCGGCCGGATGGAATGGATGTAAAATGGTGGGAAAACAGGTAAGTGCTATAAGTGAAACTAGCGGGTTAATGGAAATAAAAAAACTAATGGATGATGATTTAAATGAGGATAGAGATATTGCCAAGGGTTTGTACAGTCAGATTGATATTTATAATGAATTTAAAAATAAAATATTATCCGTTTTGAAGGGAATAGACATAAGACCGATAAGGGTGGTGGTGGATGCTAGAAATGGAATTGGAGGAATAATGTTTGAAAAAGTCTTTTCAAACCTCGGTTTAGATGTGATACCGATGTATTTTGAAGCAGATGGAACCTTTCCAAACCATGTGCCCGATCCTTTGAAAGAAGAAAACGTAGAGGAAATTAAAAAAAAGGTGGTGGACGAAAAGGCTGATTTGGGGATTGCCATAGACGGGGATGGGGATAGGGTGTTTTTTATAGACAACAGAGGCAGAAATCCTTGTGGTGTTTATACAGGAGCAGTCTTTTGTAGATATTTGTTGGAAGAAAATAAAGATGAAACAATTGTCCATGATCCGAAAGTATATTGGTCGATGAAGAGTCAAATAGATAAATACGGAGGAATAGCTGTTGCTAGTAAAACTGGTCATTCTTTTTTTAAAGAAAAAATGAAAGAGACGGGTGCTTTGTTTGGTGCAGAAATGAGTTCACATTTTTTTTATCGAGATTTTTTTGGAGCTGATTCGGGAATGATGACAATTGCTTATATGTTAAAGTTTATTTCACAAGGTTTAAATTTTTCAAAAGAGTTGGATTTTTATTATAAAAACTTTCCAATATCTGGAGAAATTAACTTTGAAGTAAATGATAATCAAACTGTATTAGGTCGGGTGTCGAAATATTATTCTGATCAAGGTGGTCAGTTGGAGACAATTGATGGAATTAGTTTTAGTTTTTCGGATTGGAGGTTTAATTTGAGACAATCGAATACTCAACCTTTGATTAGGTTGAATATGGAGGCTAGAAATGAAAAAGTTATCGTAGACAATTTTTTGAAATTGAAGGAATTGATTGGAGGTAAAATTGTGAATTTACCAAGTTTGAAATCCTTACAATTATTGATTTAATTAAATAATTATGAAACCAGTATTAATATGTGGCGGAGTGGGTACAAAAATGTGGCCGGCTTCGAGACAAAGTATGCCAAAGCATTTTTTGCCATTGATAGGTAATAAATCTTTATTTGAAATTAATTATGAATTGTTGAGGCAGAAATTTGATCCGGGGGAAATATATGTATCTACAACTGAAAGCCAGTATAAATTAGCTAAGAAGGCAGTTGCTGAAATACCTGATGAAAATTATTTTTTAGAACCTGAGATGAGAAATACTGGACCAGCGATTGGTTTTGTGGCTGCTAAGTTATATAAAAAATTTAAGGATGAGCCTTTTGTAATAGTTCAAACAGATATCTTAAGAGAACCGGGGGATAAATTTTTAGAAATCTTGGATTTTTTTGAAAGATTAGTTTTGGAAAATAATAAGTGGGTAACGGGGGCTATAAAACCACCTTTTTTGATGAGGGGAGTAGATTATATGGTGAGTGGGGATGAAATTAGTGATGGGGTGTGGCAATTGTCGGATTGGCTTCAAAGAGATAGAGAGGAAGAAATCAAAAAGGCAATGGATGAGAATAGGGCATGGCTTCATGCCAATCATTATTGTTGGACACCCAGACTGTGGCTTGAATCTTATATGAGATATAAACCTGAATGGGCAGAACCTTTGATGGAAATTGCAAACGGAGGAGATGAAAGGAAAATATATCCAGAAATTGTCAAAGGACCAACAGAAGATTGGACAGTGTTGTCAGTACCGAGAGGAGAGGGGATAATGATGGAATTACCGTTTAATTGGATGGATTTTGGAACATGGGAGAGTTTGGCAAAATACTTGGGAAAGGACCCGTCTTCGCAGGGCTACGACGAGGTGAATGTACATGAAATTGACTCAAAGGATAATTTTTATCGAGTTCCCTCGGGTAAATTTGTAGCTACAATTGGGGTGGAAAATTTGGTGGTGGTGGATACGGGAGATGCATTATTGATATGTAGAAAAGATCAAAGTGGTAGAGTGGGAGAGGTAGTAGATTACCTTAAGGAAAAGAACAGAAGCGAATTGTTGTAAATGTAGGGATGAATCATGATTCATCCATAAAATGAAATGGGGCGATTCGTGAATCGCCCGTACAGTTAGTGTTACCATAGATAATGGAAGTTGGTTTTAGTACGGAGGAATATTTAAAAGCGCAAAAAAAAGCTATAGAAGAGAGGTTGTTGAAATTTTCCGGAGGTAGATTATATTTGGAGTTTGGAGGAAAGCTTTTGGATGATTTTCATGCCAGCAGATGTTTGCCTGGTTATGAGGCGAATGTTAAGTTGGAATTACTTAAAAGTTTGGGAAGAAAAGTGGGAGTAATATATTGTGTATCAGCTAAACAGCTTGTAGAGGGCAAGGTAAACGGTAATTGGGATATGAGATATGATTTATCGACATTAAAATCACTTCAGATACTATCTGAAAATAAATTGCCGGTGTTGGGAGTGGTGATAAATAGGTATGAGGGTGAGATTGAGGTTGATAGGTTTAAAAAAAGACTTGAAAGAATGGGGGTAAAAGTGTATTTAAGAAAAGAAATAAAGGGTTATCCGGCTAATTTAAAACTAATTTTATCTAAACGGGGCTATGGAGGGGATGAGTATGTAGAAACAAATAAGGATTTGGTGGTAGTGTGGGGGGCGGGGCCAGGATCCGGAAAATTGTCAACTTGTTTAGGGCAAATATATTTAGATAATAAAAGGGGAATTGATTCTGGTTATGCAAAATTTGAAACTTTTCCTATTTGGGATTTACCACTTAATCATCCGGTAAATTTGGCCTATGAAGCGGCAACAGCTGATCTAGGAGATTTTAATTTAATAGATAATTTTCATAGACAGGCTTATGAAAAAAAAGCTGTTAATTACAACAGAGATATGGACGCGTTTCCTTTGATAAAAGAGATGTTTGCCAAAATGACACTTTCAAATAATTTTTCTAGAAGTTATAAGTCGCCGACTGATATGGGAGTAAATTGTATGGCCGAGGGCATTGTTAATGATAAAGTAGTCAGAATGGGATCCAAAAAAGATGTAGTGTTGTATTGGTATAGATATGGGGAGGAATATAAAAAAGGGTTGGTAGATAAAAAGGTGTTGGATAAAATGAAAGAAATTATGTTGAAAGCGGGAGTAGATAGTCAATATTTGTCAACAGTGGTTGAAGCGAGAAGAGTCAGGCAGGAAATGATAAAGAAGAGATTGGGCGAGAGAGGAATAAGTTGTGCGGCTTGTGTTGAATTACCGACTGGCAAATTGGTTTATGGAAAGAATTCGGAGTTGCTTCATGCGGAGGCGGCTGTAGTGTTAAATTGTATTAAAGAATTATCAGGTATTGCTGATGAATACAAATTAATTTCAAAGTCGGTTATAAAACAGATTGGAGCATTTAAAAAAATTATTGGCGATAAGTCTAATAGTTTGGATTTGAGTGAAACATTATTGGCTTTGGCAGTATCTTCGGAAAAAAATCTAAAAGTATCCAGAGCAATAAAAAGTTTACAAAAACTAAAAGGTTGTTATATACACACGACTCATAAACCATCAGAACCTGATGAAAAAATATTTAGGAAATTGGGTATGTGGCTGACGACTGATGGAATAGTAGAGAAGACTAAAAACCCCGACCTAAACTAGATCGGGGTAAGATTGCTTCGTAAACTCGTAATGACGTTTTATTTGAGTTCCACTTGAGCACCAGCTTCTTCGAGAAGTTTTTTGGCTTCTTCAGCTTGTTCTTTTTTCATGACACCAAGGTCAGCAGGACAGGCATCAATTAGATCCTTGGCTTCTTTTAGACCCAGGTCTTGTTTGTAGGTCCTAACTGCTTTGATGACGGCAATTTTGTTGGTGCCGGCATTGGTGATAACTACATCAAATTCGGTCTTTTCCTCAGCNNCGGCAACGGCCTGGACATCAAATTTTTCTTCAAGAGCTTTGACTAATTGAGAGAGCTCTAAAACTGATAACTCGGAGACGCTGTCTAAAATTTTTTGAAGTTTAGCGTCTAATTTTACTTCTTTTGTTTCATCTGCCATATTTTTTTTATATAATTTGTAATTTTTTTAAGCTTGTGGAGTATTACTTTGGTCTTGTTTGTCTGCAATAGCTTTGAGGACTAGTGCTAATTTGGTTTGATTAAATTTAAGAGCATAAGCTAAGCGGTATAGAGGATTGTTTAATCCACCTATAAAGTTGGCAATTAATTGAGTAAAACTGGGTAGGGAAATAAACTGTTTGAGCTCATCAAAGCTTAATAATTTTTGAAGATATATGCCATATTTGAATTCAGTTTTTTCCTTTTCTTTGTTGATTTTTGCAATTTGCTTTAGGGGAGCAACTTCATCGGTATCACATAAAACAACTGCTGTCGGTCCGATTAGTTTATCGGGCAAAGTAATACCAATGTTTCTGAGAGCTTTGGTAATAAGAGTATTTTTGATGACATTAATTTGGCCACCATTGTTTTTGACATCAGCTCTTAATTGATTAATGACATTGGCTTCCAGACCTTGATACTGAAGTAGGGCGGCGGATTTGGTATTTTTTAAATCCTGGGTAAGTTTTTCAACTTGATCTATTTTGATTTGTTTAGTTTGTGATGTTTTCATACTTTAGTTTATAAAGTTTGTAAAGTAAAAAGTTTTTAAGGTAGACCTTTAAAAAACAAAAAACTCGTCAAAGACGAGTGTAAATTTGGTTTTTTACCTCGGCGGGACTTATTTTTGTGCCTGCTGTCTTTGGCTTAGGGATTATAACATATATTTTTTGTATGTTATATTTTTGATAGATGACAATAGAAGAAGTTAGGGAGGCATTAAGACAAACTCAAGAAAAAATTGGTGCATTAAGCCAGGAGCGCCACGAAATGGCATTTAATTATGCTATGGGTCGTGGTCCATATGTACCAAGTAATGGAAGAGTGAGTGAATTACATATTAGAGCTATAGAATTACGAATATTAATTGATAATCTTGAAAGAAGAAGTCAACCAAGATTGATTGGTACTATAATTTAGTATGAAGAAAATTGTTCTTGGGAGTATGGGTTTTTTGTTATTGGTGGGATTGGGGTGGTGGGGAATATATAAGTTTTGGCCGGTGAAAAATCCAGTGGGTTTAGGCAAAAACGTTGAAATTGGTGGTGTGGATTATTCAAAATATGATTTTGATAGTTTGAAAGAGAGATATAACAATAACGACGAGATGGGAGATAAAACAGAGGAGGTCCTTCGCTACGCTCAGGATGACTTTGGCTTTACAGTTGAAGATAGAATTGAGGAGGTGGATTTGAGGAGGAAAAATTTGGGTTATACGACAGATGAGTATGGGTTTGATAGCAGACAGATTAGTTTTTTGTCACAGGGTAAAAAAATATCGGGAATGATTAATTATCAACCGTGGAAAAGTAGTAAATCCCCGGTGGTGATAATGGTACGAGGTTATGCAGAAAAAGAGGGATATTATGTGGGATCGGGGACATGGAGGGTGGCAGACCAACTGGCTAAAGCTGGCTTTATGACAATTTCACTGGATTTTTTAGGATTTGGAGAATCTGATGGTGAGTCTACCGATAATCTAGAGGCTAGATTTGAAAAAGTGGTCAGTTTACTAGATTTGATGGCGATAGTTGAGGATTTGCCTTTTGTAGATAAAAATAATATTTCCTTTTGGGCACATAGTAATGGAGGTCAGATAGTGTTATCGGTATTGGAAGTGACGGGGGGAAATTATCCGACCGTATTGTGGGCACCAATGACGAATCCTTTTCCCGAAAGTGTATTGTCAACAATTGAAGAGGATAGTCCAGTAAAGTCGGAGATAGAAAAGTTTATGAAATATTATGATGAGAGAAGATATGCCTTTGAAAATTATTATAGTTGGATAAATGGACCGGTTTTGATAATACAGGGAGATAATGACATTTGGTGTGAAGTTGATTGGCAGGAAAAGGTAATAGGTGATATGGTTAGTTTGGGTAAAAAAGCAGAATTAGTGGTAATGAACGGAGCTGATCACAATATGGCTGGGAAGTGGGAAGAAGCGGTGAAAATAAGCACACAATTTTATGAGGAATTATTGGTCAATAAATGATAGAATACGGACAATTCTATGCTAAAAAATAAAGGTCAAGATATTATTATTGCTTTAAAAAACAGATATAAGGATGGATATAGGTTTGATAACTCTAAATATTGGAAAGAGTATTACATTCAAAAGTTAAAAGGTAATAATTTGGGAAGAGAAAAAAGATATGCTAAGTTTTTAACAAGTTTGGTTGGTAAAAAATCTAAGGTGTTGGATGTGGCTACTGGTTATGGTTTTTTACCACTTGAAATGATTAAGTTGGGTTTAAATGTGACTTGTTGCGACGTGTTTGAAGACATGATTAGGACAGCCAAGAAGTATTTTACAGACAATGGATACTCAATAAAGATTGTCAAGTCTGATGTAGTTAATTTGCCTTTTGGTAAAGATAGTTTTGAGTTGCTAACAGCTGTCTCAATTTTGGAACATTTGACATTAAGTGAATCTTCTAAATTCTTTATACCGAGTGTAAGAAAAATCGTTAAAAAAGGTGGATATGTACTTATTCATGTACCTGTAAAAAGTGTAGTTACAAGATTTAAGAAATTTTATAGAATTTTTATTAAAGGAGATGTACCTAGGTGGGCAATTGATGATGATGGTGATGTAACACATAAAATTTGGTTTTCTGCGGAGGATTATTTTGACATTTTGCTTAATTTTGGATTAAATCCGAAATACATTACTTTTAATTTTGTCAGAAGTAATGAAAAATTAATTTGGATTAAGTTTTTAAATGCTTTGATGTCGTTATTTGATGGTAAATTTTATAAAATTGAGAATGGTCAAATGAATTTATTCCAGAAATTTATGGCCAAGTTTGTCGTATCTTGTGCATTTGTGTGTAAAAATTAGTGATGGTATAATTTACTCATGAAGATTTATTTTGTAGCGTCACCAAGAGCAATCGGTGATGAAGGAAGTTTTCTTAGGCAGATGTACGATTATCTGAAGAAAAGTAATAGTATGACAAGTGATTTGTTAGTAAGATTGGATGAGGATAATGTTAAGGAATTTTACGGTGCTAGCCACAAGGAAGTGGTTGAACATTATAAGAGAACAATGTTAGCTATTAAGAAAGCGGATATGGTTATTGTTGAAGTATCACTTCACAGCATGTCGATGGGTTTTATTGTGAATAAGGCTTTGGAGCTTAATAAACCAGTGATAGCCTTGTATAAAAAGGGATTTGAACCATATTTTTTTAGTGGAATCGAGAATGAAAAACTTAGAATACTTGAATATACTGACAAGGTATGGCAAGAAACATTAGACCAAGCGGTTAATTTTGGCAAGGGGAGTGGGGACGTTAGATTTAATTTTTTTGTTAGCCCAAAGATATTGGCTTATTTGGATTGGGTGGCAAAAACTAAAAAATTACCCAGAGCAGTATTCTTAAGAGAGTTGATCGAAAAAGAGATGAGGAAAGATAAGGAGTTTAGAGAGTAAAATTTGATATAATTTCTTATGACTGGAATGCCAAAATATGTTGTTGATTTATTTTGGGAAAATGATGATTTTGATGGTAGTAAAAATGCAACTTATGTAATATCTAGGATATTGGAAATGGGGGATGATAAACAGGTCAGCTGGATGTTGTCTTACTATGAAGCTGATAAGATAAAAGCAGTTTTAAAGAAAAGTAAAAATATTTCACAAAAGAGTGCTAATTATTGGAGCAATTATTTTGATATTGATTATAAGGAGATTGAATGTTTGAAAATGCAATTGCCAAACAGACAAAACAGGTTTTATTAAAATTGGCAAAAATTGATTATGTTAAGTCTAGGTTTTACTTGGCCGGTGGTACTGGTTTGGCTTTACAACTTGGTCATAGATTGTCGGTGGATTTGGATTGGTTTACAGCAGATTTTCCCAAAATGGAAAGCTTAATAAGTCAGCTTGGGAAAATTCAGGTGATCGGACAGGATAAAAACAGTCTAGACTGTGTGATTGATGGGGTAAAAGTAAGCTTTTTGGAGTATAGGTATGGATTACTTGCCAAATTGAATATTTATGAAAAAATTAAATTAGCAAGTGCCAGAGATATATTAGCCATGAAATTGTCGGCAATTATGTCCAGAGGTAGTAAAAAGGACTTTATAGATGTGTACGTAGGTTTGAAAGAGTATGGCATAAATGAACAAATCAATTCATTTAAGAAAAAATTTAAAGGGGTAGATTATAGTATGATTCATTTGAAAAAATCGTTGATTTATTTTATAGATGCAGATAAAGAGCCAATGCCAAAAATGATAGAAGATTTAGATTGGGACGCGGTTAGGAAAACCTTATTGGAAGAAGTGAAGAAAATAAAAAACTAGATTTAGGGTTTAAGAAGTAAGATTTAAGAATAGCTACTTTATTTGTCGATTTTGACTTTGACACTGGGGCCCATGGATGGGGCTAGAGCTAGTTTGATAATTTTGTTTGGTTTAATTAGTTTGATTAGCTCTTCCAAATTGGCTACAATTTCCTGTGGCTTTTGGGAAACTTTACCAACAGTAATATGAATTAGAGGAGCTTTCTTCTCGGTCTTGATAATGGTTTTACCAGCCTGAAGTTTTTTGACAGCTTCATCGGTATTGGCTGAAAGGGTACCATTCTTGGGATTTGGCATTAAACCTTTTGGTCCTAAAATTCTAGCTAAAGGTAAAAGCTTAGGCATAAGAGCGGGGGTAGCTACTAAGATATCAAAATCTATTACTCCTTCTGAAATTTGTTTGATAATTTCTGGTGTGGCAACCACAATTTTCTTCTGAACGGTTTCTAGATAAGGGAAAGTTATTTCACCGACTGTGCCAGGGTCTAAAGTGGTGACAAAATGAGCATCAATTTTACCGTCAAATTTTGATAAAGAAGCTGATTGGACTAGTTTGACGGCGTCTGGCAGATCATATAATTTATTTTTGTCGATAGTTGATTTGACTTTGTGATATTTTTTAGAACGAATTTTAGCTGTAACCGGTTTGTCTTTTTTGACAATGACTTTTTCGGTAGTCTCTTCTGCTTTAACTTCGGTTGTTTCTTCGACTTTTTCAGTTTTAGAAACTTCCACTTTGGTCTCTTCGGATTGAGTGGTGTTTTTGGTTTTTGCCATTTTGATTAGTTAATTTTTAATTTNNGTTTGGATACCCATGGAGCGGGCGGTGCCGGCAACGATTTTTTTAGCGGCATCTAAATTTTTAGTGTTGAAATCGGCCATTTTAGCAGTAGCAATTTGTTCAATTTGAGCCGAATTAAGTTTACCAACTTTTTCTTTACCAGTTTCTTTAGCGCCTTTTGAGAGACCCAAAACTTTTTTTATCATATCAGTGACAGGGGGTTGCTTGGTAATAAAAGAAAAAGAGCGATCTTCAAAAATAGTTATAATACAGGGAATAAGAGAACCTTTTTTGTCTTGGGTTTGAGCATTAAATTGGCTACAAAAATCTCCCATATTAATACCGTGAGGACCAAGAGCAGTACCTACGGGTGGAGCAGGGGTGGCTGTACCGGCTGGAATGGTAAGTTTAACAACTGCTTTTATTTTTCGGGCCATTTAGAGTTCTTTACTAACTTGTAAAAAGTCGACTTCGACTGGAGTTTCTCTTTCAAAGAAAGAAACCAAGACTTTGAGTTTACCTTTGGCTTGGTCGATAGCGTCAATTGTACCAATAAAGTCAGCAAAAGGACCATTGGTAATTTTGACAACTTCTCCAACTGAAAAAGGTGCTTGAAATTTTGGTTTGTCTTCGGTGGTAGTTTTAACTATTCTGTCGATTTCGGCTTGAGAAACAGGGGATGGTTTTTGATCAACACCGATAAATCCGGTAACACCGGTAGTGGTGCGGACTACAGTCCAGCTATCATCGGTCATTTCCATTTGAATTAGAACATAACCAGGCAAAGTTTTTTCTTGAGTTTTGACCTTTTTACCACGTCTGATGACCATTTTTGATTGAATAGGGACAATGGCTTTAAAGATATAATCCTGATAGCCCATGGTTCTGATTCTAAGCTTTAGAGCATCGATGACTTTGTATTCGTGACCGGAATAGGTGTTAACTACGTACCAAGCGGCTTTGATGCCGGGCATAGATTGAGACAAGTCGAAAATAAATTGTCTAGTATTCTTTTTCTTTTTTTTGGTAATTTTTTTGACTGGCATTTTATATAAAAATAAATGGATGCGACTAACTTTGGTATTTTACTACAAAAATGGGGTTTTTGTTATAAGGAAATAGGCAAGAGCAATTTATAATTTAAAATTTTAAATTTATAGTGAATTTTTAATATATCAATTTAGAATTGAATAAACTAGTTTTTAGTTATTGGTTTCAGAAGAGGGGGTGGAAATGTCGGTTTCTGCCGAAGGAGTAGCAAGTGGGTCAACTTGGAGATCTTCAATAAAATCTTCTGTCTGGATAGGTGGCTGACTAGTTTTGGAAATTTCAGCAAAGGCTTTGGCAAAAATGACGTCAAAGGCTCCCAGAAAAAGCGAACTAAGAATTGAGACTGTGATAACAACAAAAGAAAGTCTGGTAACGGTTTTACTGTCCGGCCAGGAGATGTGTTTGAACTGCTGCCCAACTTCTTTTAAGAACTGAAAAGGTTTCATAGGGGTATTATACATAATATCGGAAGTCTTATCGAAGGTTTGACTTGGTTTTGTGATATATTTGGTAGTTAAAGATTTTTTTAAATATGAGTAGATTTGATCAAAAAGGTGATTTACATGTTGACGAAGTTAAACCGTTTATGTCTTATGAGCTTGGAAAAAAAGCTAATAAGGCACTAGCTGAAGCGATTGCTTCTAAGGCTGGAGTTGAGGTGGGTGAAGTGGTATCCACTTTGGAACATTTTGGTGATTTAATGCAGAACTATGTTGATGTTTTAGCTAATTCTAGTGAATCAGGAAATAGGTATTTCGCGAGTGGTTTTAAAACTCCTTTGACTGGGGAAGAACGAGCTTTTGCTTGTTATTGTGCAGTAACTGACATTCTTGGTCAAGCAATTAATGCGGATTCGGAAATTCATGGGGCTCAAGATAAACTCAGATGGAATGCATGGCAAAAAGCTGATTGGGCTGTGTTGAGCAATGTTGGTGGAATAAAAGTTGGAACGGATACTGAAAGAGATGGGTTGGTATCGATTTTAGCGGGAGATTTAGTTGAAGGACCTTTTGATGGTAATGTAATGGATGTTTATAAAGTGAAACATGAACAAGTTGATGTACAAATGGGTGATGGAGTTGTAGTTAAAGGAACTAGAAAAATTGAATTTTTGGGGGGTGGGTCTGATTCTGAGTGGCTACGGAATGGTGGTTCATTGACTAGTCATATTAATCGTTCAAAGTTGAGAAGAACGGATATGCATAGTAATGATACTTTGAATCAAGGACAACAGGAGGTTGTTAGTAAATTAAAATCTTGGTTAACTCCAGATATTACATAGTAACAGCTTACAATTTCTGAGTATTGTTATCCTGCTTTTGAGTAATTGATATAGTTTTGCATATTGACAGACATTAGGGGTAGTGAATAGTATGGATGTACTACACTAAGGATAGTGTATCTGTAAATTATTAATAATTTATCTAAAAATAGCCAAATATGCTTTGTCCATACTGCGGTTTTGATGAAAGTAATGTACTTGAAAGTAGAGATGCAAAAAGTGGTAAAGCCACTAGAAGAAGAAGACAGTGTTTGAAATGTAAAAAAAGATTTACGACTTATGAAGAGATTGGGACGATTGATTTACGGGTGATAAAAAAGGATGGAAGAGTTGAAGATTATAGTAGAGCAAAGCTGGAGAAGTGTATTGATAAAGCCTGTTGGAAATTAAGTGATGAGGAGAAAGATAAAGTGGTAGATGAGATTGAAATGAAACTTTTAAACTGGAATAGTGTGGAGATACCCAGTAAAGAGATTGGATCGATAGTATTGGAAAAATTAAAAAATATAGATCCGGTGGCTTATATCAGATTTGCAACTATATATATGAATATAAAGAAAATTGAGGAATTTGAACAATTGGTTAAAAAATTTAAAGTTTATCAAAAGAAAAAATAAGATGGACGAATTATTGATGCGAAAAATAAAACTGCCCGGCAATCTACCAACGCCAAAGGTGTCGGATAATGCTAAGTATATTATTGAAAGCAGATATGGAATGAAGGATAGTGATGGGAAGACAGTTGAAACAGTTGGAGATATTTTTTGGAGAGTGGCCAGTGTAATATCGGGAGGAGATAGTAAAAAAGCCAGTGAGTTTTATGAGCTGATGGCTAATCAGAAATTTTTACCAAATACACCGTGTCTGGTGAATGCGGGTAAAAAACATCAACAGATGTCTGCTTGTTTTGTGTTACCTATTGATGATGATATGAGGTCAATTACCCAGACAATGCAAGATATGGTATTGATTCATAAAAGTGGAGGAGGGACAGGATTTAGTTTTTCCAGATTGAGACCTTATGGTGATTATATTGCTAGCTCTGGCGGAACAACAGTCGGACCGGTATCTTTCATGCAGGCTTATAACGATGTGACTTCACAAATTAAACAAGGCGGAGTGAGGAGGGGAGCAAATATGGGAATGCTATCGATAGATCACCCCGATGTATTGAGATTTGCAGTAGCTAAAGTAGATGAATATAGTTTGACAAATTTCAATATATCTTTGGCGGTAACAGATGAATTTATGGAAAAAATGGAAGCTGATAAAAAATATTGGAAAAAAGGGGAAATACCAACCAAGGTGATTGATAAAATTAGAGAAATTCAAACCAATAGGGATACGGATGCAAGATTAGCTCAAACAGAAGAAGAAATAAAGAAATTATATGAATGGGCTAAGGTGAGTGTAGATAACAGAGACGAGGGTTATGAACTGATTAATCCAAGAAATGGACAAGCGACTATGAAATTAAATGCTTATAAAGTATGGTGTTTGGTAACCAGATTGGCTTGGCAATATGGAGATCCTGGACTAGTGTTTATTGACAGAATGAATGATACAAGATCTAATCCGGTGCCAAAATTGGGAAGGATAGAAGCAACTAATCCATGTGGAGAGCAGCCACTTTTACCATACGATGCATGTAATCTTGGGAGTTTAAATTTAAGTCAATTTGTTACTAGTAACGATATTGACTGGCAGGAATTGGCCAGAGTGGTTAGATTATCGGTGGAATTTTTGGACAATGTAGTAGAAATAAACGAATTTCCGGTAGAAAAAATCAGAGAAATGGTGTCTAAAACTAGAAGAATTGGATTAGGAGTAATGGGTTTTGCAGATATGTTGTTTAAACTGGGAGTGAAATATGACAGTGAAGAAGGGGAGGTTTGGGCAGATAAAGTAATGGCATTTATAGACCAAGAGGCTAAAAAAGCGACAGTAGAATTGGGAAGTGAGAGAGGAGTATTTGAGGCTTGGAATGAAAGTGTGTATGCGGGTACAAGCTACAGACCAAGAAATATGGCGCTGACAACAATTGCACCAACCGGGACTATAAGTATGGCTGCCGATACATCATCGGGAATTGAACCGGTGTTTTCGCTAGGTTATCAAAAAAATACAGTTGAAGGTAAGAAATTGTTTGTGGTCAATCCAATCTTGGTTGAAGAACTATCCAAAAGAGGGTTATACAGTCAAGAATTGGTAGAAAAGATTATGGAAAATGGTGGAAAAATAACTGATATGGATGAAATACCAACAGAGTTAAAAAGTGTGTTTAGGACTGCTCTGGAGATTGACCCCGAGTGGCATATCAAGATACAGGCAGCTTTTCAAAAACATATAGATAATGCAGTTAGTAAGACGATTAATTTTTCTGAGGAGACAACGGTTGATGAAGTAAGAAAAGCTTATAAATTGGCTTATGAACTGGGTACTAAAGGTGTAACCATATATAGGAGTGGTTCGAGAGAAAAAGAAGTACTTCAGACGGTTGCTAAGAAAGAAGATAAGCAGGTTATTTACACCAAACCGCCTAAAAAACCAACACCGGATGCAGCCAGAGGAGTAAGAGTAAGAAAAAAGTGTGATGTGGGAAATGTGTATACATCGGTATTTTTTGAGGCAGGTAACGGTCCGGTGGAGGTATTTGTGACTTTGGGTAAAAGCGGAGGTTATATGGCAGGAGCGGCGGAAGTAACTGGCAGATTGGCGTCTTTATCTTTAAAATATGGAGCTGATTTGGATGAAGTGGCTGACGAAATGGTGGGGATATCGTGTGGTCAGAAGGTGGGGATGGGAAGTAGTGCGGTTTTGAGTATGTTTGATGCAGTTGGAAAATCGCTTTTAGAGGTAGCGAAGGGTGAGCAGCTGCAGATGTTTGAAGAAGAAAAGGTGGATTTGGCGGTGCCGTACGTAAATGGAGTAAAGGAAGATGATAAAAAGATAGCGATTTTGGATTTATTGAAAGCAGAACAAGCAAGTGTAGAAAGTAAATTTAGTGCTTGTCCTGATTGTGGAAGTCCACTATATGCAGAAGAGGGATGTTTTAAATGCAGTAATAGTTATTGTGGATATAGCAAATGCTCGTAAATACACAAATTACTCGTAATCAATTTTTGCAGTGCTCACGCGTTGCGGTATAACACCCTACATGATTGCGCGCTTAAAATTTATTTAAAATCAATTGTTTTTTATTTAAAAATTATTTATGCCAATAGTAACAAAAAGAGGTGATAAGGGGAAAACGGAAGTAAGAGGAAAAATGGTGGACAAGAGTAGTGAAACGGTTGATGCCTTGGGGAATATTGATGAGTTGAATTGCTATTTGGGATGGTTAAAATTGGTACTAAAAGATAAAGAGATAGAATTTTTACAAAAAGATATGTGGCAAATTTCAGGCTACTTGGCATGCAATAATAAAATTGATTTAGAAAAAAGAATCAAATGGTTGGAAACAAGTATATATAGTATAGAAAAGAAATTGACTGTGTTGAAAAATTTTGTAGTGCCAGGTATTAATAGAAAAGAAGTCATTTGCCAAATATGTAGAAGTGTATCAAGAAGAGCTGAGAGGAGTGTATGGAAGCTAAATAAGTATATCAAAGTAGATAAGGATATTTTAGTCTATTTTAATAGACTGTCAGATTATTTGTTTATATTATCAAGGAGATTAACTTGAAGTAAATTTTTGGGGAAGTAGGTGTAAGTCCTACGCTGTGCCGCAACGGTTAAAGTCCGGTAACCAATTCTCCGAAGTTAATTCGGAGTGAACCTTCGAGCAAAGGTAAATATGAATAGAAAAGAATTATGGAGGCCTGATTGGATAGATAGATCTCCTGAACTATTAGCTCAGTCTGCTAGAGTTTATCTGGAAAATAAAAAAAATGGAGAGGAATGGGAGAGAATTAGTCCTTATGAAATGGAGGTAGGAGAAACGGGTCCGAATTTTGCAGTGGATGTATCAACTGAGATTGGAAGATTAGAATATACGGCTTTGATGAGGCTAAGAGAATTGGCTTTAAAAGATTGTAAATATATAGTATGGCTGAGTCCAGCTGGAGGTAGAAGTGACTATGAGGAATCAAGAATGGTATTAGCTATAGTTGAAGGAATTGAAGATGGTAGTGTGAGATTTAATTGTCGTGGAATAGCGTTAAAAACTGATGGATCTGATCTGTTAGTGTCAGCCAATAAATTGTTGGCAGATGGAGGTAAAAGTATAGATGAGATATGTGAAGTTGAAGATATGAGAACTAATCCAATTGGATTTAATTTGAAAAGTGAATACAAGTGGACTACATATTTAGCAACTTTGTTTGGAAGAGATAGAGTTTGGCAGGAGATAGAAAACGGAGGAGACATAGAAAGACAAAGACGGATAGAGATGGAGTTGAAAAGTGTTTGGCGAGATTTGGGAGGTAGATTAAGTATGGTTAACGAAGTTTATTTGGGAGTAATGATTGAAAGGCAAATGGCTCAAAGAGGTTTTGCTATTGTTGGGGGAAATCACGGGGCGACTTATGGAGATATGATGTCAAATAATTTTGTAACTAGTTCTTTTAATACACTGTTTTCTAAAAGTGTAGGAACTATTAAACCAGTTGAGATAAATGGAAAAAGAGTTTGTCCTTATTGTGGTCAGGTATTGGAAAATGGAGGAACGGTTTGTAGTAAGTGTGGAGCTAAGTTTGAGTAAAAAACGGAGTGTTATAATTTTGTTATGAAAACAAAAAACATAGTATTATCTTTTATATTATTAGGTTTAATTGTTTACTTTTTTCCTGTTGGCAGGTTTTTGGGAAGGCCAGAAGTGGTGACAGTTGCCGGCTATGCAGAAAAACAAGAAATGAATCAAAAAGCGTGGTTTTCGGCAGGAGTAAGTGTGTACAATGATGACAAACAAAAGGCAATTGATGAAGTAAATGGTGAAGTAGAAAAATTGATTGGTTTACTTAAAGAGTTTGGAATAGAGGAAGGAGATATCAAGACTCAAAATTTGTCTATATATCAAAATCAAGAGGATTATTATGAAGAGGGGGTCAGGAAAATGAAGCCCGGACAGTGGAATGTTAACAATACTGTTGAGGTGACTTTGAGGGATGTAACTAAAGTATCTGAATTAGCGGATTTGTTAGGAAAAAGTGGGGCTAGCAATATATATGGACCGAATTTTTCGACCAATACCGATTCGGCAATTGGAAATGATTTGTACGAAGAGGCAATAAAAGATGCAAGAGCGAAAGCAGAATTAATAGCTAAGGCGAGTAACAGAAGACTTGGAGCTGTGGTGGGAGTAAGTGAAGACATGGGAAATAATGTAGGATTGTATGCCAGATTTGAAGGAGGAGGTGGAGGAGCACCACTTGAACCAGGAGCGGGGACGATTAGTAAAACTGTCATGGTTAGCTTTGAACTAAGATAGTTTGATAAAATTGGGTGAATGAAATTATATAAAAAGAGTTTAACTGATAGGGAGATTGGTTTGATCCTGGATAAATATGGAACCTATTTTAAAGTAACTGGTGATATCGAAAATGGCACATTGGTAATTGGTTGTAAGTTGCATGCTGATGCCATGCCATTGCTTAAAAAACACGGAGGGATAGAAAAAAATATTTGGGGTGGATGGATTAATTTGGATGAAAAAATGGTTGAGACAAATGGAGTACTTAATATTCGAGATGATAATCCAAGTATGGAGATTTTAGATAATACAATAAGAGAAAAGTTTATAGTTTTAGTTAAAAATTACTTTAAGAATGTTTTTATCTAATAAGAATAGTGTCAGAACTGATGGAGTGGGGGATTTGTATAGATGTGCTGAAAAGCTAGCTAAGGGGAATATTGATATGGGAATGGATTTTTACCAAATGGCTAAAAATAAATTGGGTAAAATGGTGAGTGTTGGTTTAACAAGAAAAAATGCAGAAGAAAACTCAAAATTTTGGGCGGAGATGGTGTTGGATGAATATATGAGATTGAAGTGGGTGGTTTAGTTACTCGTGTTGTTTGATGTATTTTTCTCTTTTTAGATAAAGAAAACCTAGGATTAAAAAGGCACCGATAACAGTCATAAGTGATTCTATTTTATCCAGTCCATGAGCAAGGGAGGTAAATGTTTCGCCCATTTGAAAACCGACAAAGCCCAAGAAAGTGGCTCTGATCAATAGTGCAATAAAAAGCATGGGGTAAAATTTGACAGGAGGAATTTTAAAACCACCGCAAAAACCAGTGACTAAAGAAACAGGAACGATGGGAATAGTGCAGGCAATTAAAATGAATAATTCATCTTTGATGGTTTTTTGGAAATCTTTTTTAACGCTTTCGATAAGTTTCCAGGAAAGGCCAATATATTTACCAAAATTATCTAGTATGGGCTTACCACCGAAATAAGCAATAAAATAGACCAGACTGGTACCGATGGTAGCACCAACAGTATAAGGAAGAGAAACTTTGGTAAAAATTGAAAAAATGGTTTCAAAGATAGGAAGTCCCTTTTCGATTAACAGAGCACCACCGGCCATGGTGATAATAGGAGAGGGAATGGGGACAATAATTTGTTCGACTACACCACCGGTAAACATGGCTAAAAAGCCGTTTTTCTGGATCATAGCAAGAATTGATTCAAGGATTTTGGTCATTAATAATAGTAACTAGTAAAGAGTAACTAGTAAAGAGTAATTAGTAATCTATATAGATTTAAGATTTAAGATTTAAGAATAGCTACGAGAGAAAGTTTAATTTTAAAGTTATTGGAGGAGGAGGCTAAATTTGATTTAAGGGTTGTACAGAGGTAAAATATGGTATGACAGGAATAAGCAGGAGTCCTGAGAGTAGTCAAAGCCAGATGCCTGGATATTGGGATGTGGTTATGGCGAGAAATGATCCAACAAGAAGTGCTCAGTTGCAACTACAAGCAGAAGGAGCACGATTAGCAAGGCATCAAAGACTTTTAGATGCTGGATTGAGGGAAGGTAGTCGACCTCAGGTCTCTAGAAGATAGACTTGGTATTTGTTAGAATCGTAAATGGTTTTGTCAGATAGAGATATAAAAGAATGGCTTTTAAACGGCTTGGTGATTGATCCCTTTGATGAAATTAATCTTCAGCCATCGACATATGATCTAAAATTGGGAGATGAGGTAAGGGTTTTTGATAATTATAAAGCGGGATGTATTGATGTTGCTGAAAAAATTGATACAACCAGAGTAGTTAAGTTAAATGGAGAGGGGTTTGTGGTACATCCAGGTGAATTTATACTTGGCTCGACTAAAGAATATTTTGAAATACCGGGAAAGCTGTGTGGCAAACTGGAGGGGAGAAGCTCTTTGGGAAGATTGGGATTGGTGGTGCATGCCACGGCGGGTTATATTGACCCTGGATTTAAAGGTTGGATTACTTTTGAAATCAGCAATTTATCGAGATTACCAATAAGGATATATAGTGATATGAGAATTGCCCAAATTTGTTTTTTGGAGATGAAAAGTGAACCACTGCATTTATATGGAGATAGTTTGATGGGAAATAAGTATCAAAATCAAAAAGGACCAACGGCAAGTAAGTTTTGGGTAGATAAGAAGAATGAAGATAGGGCTAGAAAGTAGAAAGACTAGTGTCTATAATGTGTGAATGGCGAGAATTGAAAGAGGATCTCGATATACTATATTAAATACGGATGATGAACTTAAGAGGACTTTGTTGTTAATTGAGGCGGCTGGTAGAACTTGTTATCGATCTGAAGTTGAAGGAAAAATTACTTATGAGAGTGCCAGTAAATTTGCAAGGATGCTTATAAAAAGAGGGCACGAAAGTGTACTTGAACATGGAGGGATGGCAGTAAAATTTACGGGGTCAAGAGGGTATAGTCATGAGCAAGTTAGACACAGAGTGGGAGTGGCTTATTCACAAGAATCTACTAGATATGTTGATTATACTAAGGGAGGTAGAATGGATTTGGATGATTTCGAAATAGGGGTGATATTACCACCACATAGAAATATTGATGAATTGGTTAGTTTGCCTGATGGTAGAGAATTGTCTCCTATTGATATGGCAAACGAATTGGAAGTTTATTATAGGGCTTTGAGGCAATCGGGTTGGTTGCCCGAGGATGCAAGGCAATTTTTACCAATTGGTTTAGAAACGAATATAGTAGTAACTGCAAATTGGAGACAATGGAGACACATGATAGAAGAGAGAGCAGCAAAACCTGCACATTGGGAAATAAGAAGTGTTTATGGAAAATTGTTGGTGAATTTACAGAGCGTGGTACCTGCTTTGTTTGAAGACTTTGAACAGAAGGGTGTTGATATTAATGGTCTACCTTATTATGGCTTAGTGGATAGGAGAACTTTGGTAAATGAATGAAGTAAAGCCAGGTTGTTTTGAAGGAGCTGTTGAAGTCTGTCAAAGGGAGATTTGTAATGTAGCTAAAGATTGTATATGGAGAAGATTGCCTGAAGAAGGGGGGGGTAGAGGACCACTGATGCCTGAGAACCACGTTGATGTTCAAGTTATGGAAGGTGGATTATCTAGAAGAGGATAGTGATATAATTTGAGGTAGTTATGAAAAATGAATTTTGTCAAATTAACAAGAATGTGTGTATTTATGGAGGTAAGATAAGACCTGGGCAATGTGAAGGTTGTCCTATTTGGAATGGAATTTTAAGTTGTAGAGGTTTATTGAGAATGGTTAGTAGTCCATACAATAATAAAATGGGAGGTGTTTATGGAGATGGAAGTGAATTTAGTTTTGTGGCGGGTGAGATGGTAGAATCAAGACATGAGCAAAGTGTTTAATTTGATAGATAAGGAAGAAAAGAGGCAAGGGAGTCAGATTCATTTGATACCAAGTGAAAATATTGCATCTGAAGCAGTTAGAAAAGCAGTCGGGTCAGTGTTGGCAAATAAGTATGCGGAAGGGTATGCAGGAAGACGCTATTATCAGGGAAATAGTGTGGTGGATGAAATTGAAAACTTAGCTATAGAAAGAGGTAAAAAATTATTGGGAGTACCTCATATTAATGTACAGCCTTATTCAGGAAGTCCGGCAAATGCGGCAGTATTGATGGCTTTGGTTGAGCCTGGGGATAAAATTTGTGGACTTAAATTATCTGGTGGCGGGCATTTGACCCATGGACACCCCAATATTACTTTTTCGGGGAAATATTACACAAGTGTTCAATATGATGTAGAGGAGGACGGCAGAATTGATTATGAAAAATTAGGGAAATTGGTAAAAACTGAAAAACCAAAATTAATTTGGGCAGGGACAACGGCATATCCTTTTATATTGGATTGGGAAAGGTTTAGAAAAGTGGCTGATTTGGTGGGGGCGTGGTTGGTAGCCGATATTTCTCATATTGTTGGATTGGTTGTTGGGGCGATTCATGAATCGCCCGTACAGTGGGCTGATGTAATTACCAGTACGACTCATAAAACTTTAAGAGGGCCAAGAGGAGCATTTATAGCTGTGACTGAAAAGGGGTTACAAAGAGATATTGATTTGGCAAAAAAAATAGATAGAGCAGTATTTCCAGGGATGCAAGGTGGACCACATATAAATAGTATAGGAGCAATGGCAGTGGCATTTGAGGAGGCCAATTTGGATGAATTTAGAGAGTATGCAAAACAAATTGTGGTGAATGCAAAGGTGTTGGCAGAAAGTTTGAGAGATGAAGGATTTAAAGTATTTGGAACTGAAAATCATTTGATGGTGGTAGAAATTGGAAATCACCAAGAGGATGAAAAGATTGTTGGGGATGGCAAACAAATGGCGGTGGCATTGGAGAAAGCCGGCATAATAGTCAATGCTAATACTGTACCTCACGATAAGGCCGGACCGTTTAGACCATCTGGAATTAGAATTGGGACGCCGTGGGAAACTACCAGGGGAATGAAAGAAGAAGGTATGACAAAAATCGCTAAATGGATGGCTGTCGTAAGAGATTGTATGGGTGATGATGGTAAGCTTTTGAAAATAAGAGGGGAAGTGGAAGAATATTTGACTAGTAGAAAGTAAAAATATATTCTTATTTATGAAAAAAATATTAACTTTAGGGTTTGGTATGTTTTTGATTGTTATTGGGGGTTTTTATATAAAGCAAAAATTTGAAATAGGAAAAGGATTTAAACCAGTTTTAGCTAATATTAGTGCTGATGGTGTCAGTTTGATAAGTGATGAGAGTGGACTGGTGAGAGTTTTTGAGGGTGAAAATTTTGTTTTGGAAGGTGAAATGACACCACCATTGACGCAAATTAATGGATTAGTGGCTGAGACGGATTATAGATTGGTAACAGAGGAATCTGAGTTGAGATTTAGAACCAGAGTTGAAAGTGGTTTTAAATTTGAGCTGTCTAAGATGATATTTGGTAAAGTTGAAAATGAGGTGGGAGAGGCTATGGTTGGTAAAGTTATGACGCTTGAGGTTGGAGATGAACTTAGGGCTTCTAAAACGGATGATAGAGGAATATATTGGTTTGAATTGCCATCTAGTATGGAGGGGAGTGCTAAGGTAAGATTGTTTGGATCTAATTTCGTGACCAAGGTAGCTTTAGTGGGTAGTGAGATAGGAGTACCGACGATGACAATTGGTAGTGATAATAATGTGTTGGGAGTAATGGCTTTTAGTATACCTACTATTAGTATTCCAACGATTTCAATTCCGACTATAGCTGTGCCAAGTATAGCTATGCCTTCAATTGTTGTGCCTTCAATTAATGTTCCAACTATTATTATTCCTACGATTAGTGTACCAAGTATATCGGTACCAAGTATTACTGTGCCTTCAGTAATTCCAAGTATAATTCCCGGTGGGATATCTATGCCGCCAATTGATGTAAATCAAATTGTAGTTGGACCGACAGTAGATATGAGTCAGGCTGTTTCCAGTGTAGTTGATGTGAGTGGTGGAGATGTGTTGGTAGCTGTTAGTCAGGTGACTAGTAATGTATCCAGAGCAATGGGAATTGGAGCCAATGGAAGTATTTATAATCTTTTGGTAGTTACTATTGGAGATGAGGTTGAAATTGTTGGTAATAATTTTGGTATGGCTGATGTAGAGAGTGTTTTGGTAAATGTAGAGGGAGTGTGGAGACCAGTTGTAAGTGGAGAAATTAATTTAGAGGAAATTAGGCAAAAATTTATAAATCTTGAATCTGGAGCAGTCAGGGTGATATCTGTTGGAAGACAGGTTTTAGGAGGTGATTTGGATGTGTTGTTAGCTGAGGCGGGTCCACGTTTAATGGGGATAGCAGTTAGTTATATAAATTCAGAAACAGGTTTAGTTGAGACGGTAGTCAGAATGGCAAGTCATTTGAGTCCTGAGGGACAAGAGTGGCTAGGTCAGGCGGCTAGTTTTTTAATTTCAAAAATTGAGGCTAGTCCTTATGCATCTTATTTTACAAAATACTTTTCTTGGTCTGATAGGGGTGAGGATCCACAAGCAGTATGCGCTAATGGGAGCTGCTGTACTGGGAATAGAACTAATAGTAATCCATCTGGATTGTATCCTGAAGGGACATATAGTCCGGGTAGGGATGGAGGTTATTATCAGTGTAGAAATGGTATATGGGTGAGGATTGATGAAGGAGAGGCAGAACCCACGTCTTCAGCAATAGATGGAGATAAGTGTTTTTGCCCTGGTGGATGTGGAGCATCAAATTGTTATGTAGCAAAAGAGGGATATGAAGGATTTAGGGTAGATATGAGTTGTTGTCAGCAGGTTAGACAGCCAACTAGGACAGCAGTAACTCAAAGACCGGGAATTACTGTGGTACCAACTACCAGACCTCAGCAACCAACCAGTCCACCGGTTTCAGGTAAGGGGAGTTGTGTCGTTAGTATGTCTGGAAATATTTGTGGATGTAAAAATGTTCCTTTGTTGGGTGTGCAGTGTGGTTGTCAGAATCGAAATGAATCTTCGGTTTTGTGTGTTAATCAAAGTGAGTGTACTGACGCTAATTGTTCTTCGCTATTTTGGAATTTGATGGCCTATCCTAAAGCTGCTACCGATGGAGTAACTTTGAATCCAGGTGATTCTAGAATTAATAGTTGTACAGTTAGCTTTAGTCCGGGTGGATGCTAGTAGTAAAAAAAATAGGCTAGGTGTGGCACTAGTATTGGTGATGTTGGTGGCTTTGTTAACAATGCTATTAGTTATTGATAGGGTTTTACTGTGGAGATCTGGGGCCAGTACAGATGGAATAAGTGATGTAAAGGTTTATAACAAAAGTCCAAACTCTTTTTCTGTCTTTTGGATAAGTAATAGTCAAAATAGTTTCTTGTGGGGTGAAAATGATTTGAATAGAACGACTGAAATTGTAACAAATGGTAGATTAAAAAGAGTGACAGTTGTTGGCCTGAAAGAGGGAACTGGGTATAAATTTAAGATTTTACCAGGTGAGATTATTTATACTACTGAAACTAAAGCTGGAAACTTTGGTGAAATTAAGAATATTGAAATTGAGGATTGGTGGGGTGAGGGGATGTATTTTATTAGAAAGCTTGGAGGTGATTTCTTGGGTGTTTATACAAAGATGAGACCTGTATTTAATGTAGCAAATTTGTTTGGGGAAGTAATAAGAGACGGTGATAAGTTTGAAGTATTGTTTTTTGATCAAGGAAACCATAAAAGTGAAGAAAGGGTGGCTAAATTTGTTAATAATGGAATAGTTTTAAAAAGGGGGATTGTGTTGGTGGATGATAGTCAGAGCTTGGAAGATGTGCTATTAGATGTAAATTTTAAAACAGGTAAGTTGGGGGAGTGTGGTAAGGATGGAAATTTAGAAGTAAGTATAGAAGGAGAAAATGGAGATAATAGGCAATATAACAATATTTTTTGGAGTGTGTCTGAAGGTGGATCAATTGGTAAGTTTAGAATTGATTTGGCTGGATTTGGCAGACAAGGCTTTGATTTAAGTTTTAAGATACCAAGATATTTGGAAAAAAGAGTAGAAAATGTGTCTTGGAGGGAAAGTATAGATTTGACTTCTGATTATTTATTAGTGGGTGATGTTGATGGTAATAATAAAATTGATGGGGTTGATTTTACTAAAGTCAAAAATGAGGCATCGAAATTTAGTCAGGTAGAAGTGGGGTATTATTTGGCAGAAGACTTAGATGGAAGCTGTCAGGTAAATAATATTGATTTGGCTTTGATGGTGAGATCTTTACAATTGATGAGGCAAGGTAATTGATTTAGAATGAAGGTATGCAAGAGCTTAAATTAAAAGGTAAGACCTTGGTTTTAATTGATTGGGCTAATGTATATGGTTGGAGAGATAAAATAGAGATTCCCGACATAAGAAAGATTTATAAATATTTTTCGAATTATAAAGAATGTAAACATATCAGATTTTATTTTGGCAAAGATGATAATGATAAATCTAAAAGATTTTTAAAGAAAGTAGAAACTGTTGGTTTTAAATTAGTAACCAAGCCGGTTAAATATATAAGAGTAAGTCAGAAGCCTTTGATATTGAAAAGAAAATGTGATTTTGATTTGGAGATTGCCATGGATACTTTGATAAATTTAGATAAATACGGTTCTTTTATATTTTTATCCGGAGATGGAGATTATGTGCCTTTATATAAATATTTGATGAAGAAAAAGAAGCAGGTGATAATTGTCTATGAAAAAGGACATGTGGGTAGAGAAGTATGGGAATTATCTAAAAGTTATTTTAGAACAAGGTTTAGTTATTTAATGCAAAAATAATCCCCCCGATTGCTCGAGGGGCGTGATTAACTTATATTAACAAAAGGGGGCAAAAAAGTCAAAAAAATAGAGATAGTTTCAAACGAATTTTGCAGTGCTCATCCCGCCATGGCGGGATGCGTAAATTTATTTGAAATTATTAATTAATTAAAATTTTTCGTTACACATTTTTTAAGTCTGGTGTAGTCTGCGTCAACAAGGCCTTAAAAAATGGTAACTTCAAAAGTTTTAATTTAGAATGAAGATGTGCAGAATATTGGTGTAAAAATAAAAAAGAGATTTGATATAAATGTCGTGGTGCAGTTTTTGACATATTCTGATATATTGATGATGTCCGGGTGGGGATTGGTATTACCAATTATTTCAGTTTTCTTTTCTGACCAAATAGCAGGAGGAGATGTTAAGTTTGCCGGATTAGCTTCAACTGTTTATTTTATTGTTAAAAGTGTGGTCCAGATACCAGTAGCTCGAATGGTTGACAAACACAGAGGGGAAAAAGATGATTTTTGGGTGATGGTGGTGGGATCTATGTTGATTTCGTTATCAGCATTTTTATATATGTTTGCGACTACAAGGGCACATGTGTATGGAATACAAGTGTTATATGGGATTGGAGGGGCATTGTCTTATCCAACCTGGTTAGCAATTTTTACCAGACATGTGGATAAAAACAGAGAGGGATTGGAGTGGAGTTTGTATTACACTTCGGTAGACGTGGGCTCAGCCTTGACAGCCGGATTGGGAGGATTGTTGGCAGCTAGCTTTGGATATCAGTTTTTGTTTTGGCTAGTGGGGGTAAGCTCTATTGCCGGGACGATGTTTTTGATAGGAATAAGGGAGGAAATGAAAAAGTAACAAAACCCTTCCCTAACCCTCCCCTTGACAGGGGAAGGGACTATTTGGAGACAAAATTGTACTTTTTGAATAAGCAGTGAACTAATGTGCTTTCGTAAGTTCTAAAACGAATCCGAAC